>NZ_JBWKQM010000004.1:0-385157 GCF_059418745.1 Rhodoferax sp. GW821-FHT07F03 | reverse complement strand
TCTTGGGGTTTGTAGCGGGCCATGGTCGCGATCTCCTTGGTCGGATGGATCGCAAACGTCGTGCCAGGAGTTTTTTTACAGCTTCAACGGATCTGCTGACCGGCACCTTAGTGGCAGCGACCTCCAGCACCAGCGGCAATGCCTACGACCAGGTACTGGACGCACTGAAGACCCAGCTCGCCGCCAGCGGCACCACCCTGGACACACTGACCACCACCGTGGCCGCGGCCTCGCCGTCTGCCAGCACCACGACAAACGCCAGCAACAACATTGCCAGCTTGCCCGCCGCCCAGCTGCTGAAGGCTGCAGATAGCAACTGCTCGGCATTGCGCAGCGGCGACTACTGGGTCTTCAGCCCAACCATGAATGGCAGTATCAGCGACCAGATTGCCAGCGGCAGTTTTGACGCCACCAGCCAGACCATGACCAATCTGGTCGGCAGCTCGACCGTGCTCAGCGCCAATGGTGCCAGCTGCCGCTATCTGGCGGCCGACGGCGTCAGCGACGTGGTCGTGTCCCAGGCCGGCGTGCTGATGGCCAGGGTGCTGAACAATGGCGTTTACCGCCTGCGCTTCGCCATCCCCAAGCAGACCATTGCCGTGTCCGACCTGGCCGGCAACTGGAACGGCCTGGGTTTTGAACTCAACAGCGGGGGAACAGCCTACGCCACTGACACTTTCACTGCCACCGTCGACAGCAGCGGTGTATTCAGCTCGGTCCTGGCCTGCGACGGCGCCAATAGCAGCGCCACCTGCACCAGCAACGCCAGCCCGTCCATACACTTCAGCAGCAATAGCGCAGGCGGGTTCGACCTGGCCAGCACGGCGGCGAACGATACATGGACCGATCGTGCGTTCGCCTACCGTGCCGGCAATGGTGACCTGATGCTGGTGCAAATCGCCGGCGACGGCAGCGTATCGACCTGGACGCACAAGCGCACTCTGAGCCTGCCGGCCGTGAACTCCGTAGGCCCTGCCGGCTGGTCGGCGCGCGCCAGCAACACCCTGGTGGCGAACACCTTGTCCTCCGACGTGGGCTACACCGTCACCGCCGTCGATAGCGCCACCAGCAGCGTCACGCGGACCCTGCTGGTCAGCGCCAGTGGCACCGACACCTTCCAGCAAACCATCGTGCAGAACAACCCGCGCGATGGCTACAACTTCCGCGCCGCCACCACGGCCACCAGCGCGGCCAATGCCAGCGTGACGGTACGTGAGCGCACCAGCCTGAACCTGCGCGGCATGGGGGTGTCGGTGCAGTCGGTACCCAACTTCAATGCCTTCCAGATCAGCGTAGACCAGTAAGGTCAGCGCAAGCTCTATCCAGGCCCGGCCCGCTCAGGCGCGCCGGGCCTGGCTGTTTTTGCGCCTCAAACCAGCAGCTCCGCCAGCTGGTCCATGCCTGTAAAAGTGACCGAGGCGCCCGCCTCACGCAAAGCCTGGGCATCCACATGGCCAGAGGTGTCTGGCGCGTAGCCGAACACCGTGGCCCCAGCCGCCACCCCGGCACGCACACCGGTCACCGTGTCTTCCACCACCGCACAGTGCGCGGGCCTGGCTTGCAGGGCTGCGGCCGCCGCCAGGTAGACATCGGGCCATGGCTTGGAACGGGGCATTTCATGGCCGCTGAAGACGCGGCCCTCGAAGTATTCAATCAAACCCACCTTGCGCAGCTGCAACTCCACCTTGATACGATCCGCCCCGGACGCACAGGCGATACGGCCGGCGTAGCCTGTGTGGATGGCACGCACCGCTGTATGGATATGGGGCACCGCCTCCAGCTGGTCTTGCAAAGCCTGGTTGCGCCGGGCGCGGAACTCTGCCATCCAGTCCTCGGTCACAGGCCGCCCGGTGCGGGCCTCGATGGCGGCGGCCTCGTCCATTACCGCCTTGCCGACAAAGAAGCGCATGCACTCCGCCGCCGTCATCTCCCAGCCCTGGGCCGCCAGCATGTCACGCAGAACGCCATTGGTCAGTGGCTCGGAATCCACCAGCACACCATCACAGTCAAACAACACCGCTTCAAATTTCATGACTTCGCTCCTTGCGGTCGATGGTAAACGTGCCAGCCCGCAGGCGTGGCCGACCGTTGCCACGGGCAAGCCTGGGGGGAATTCCATCCACATTCATTTATGCTCGGGACATGGCCCATTTATTGATTGTGGAAGACGACGATTTGCTGCGTGACGGCCTGGCCGCCCAATTGGGGCAGGCTGGCCACCAGGTGGCCACGGCCGCCAACGGCGCTCTCGGACAAACCCTGCTGGAAAGCACACGCTTTGACGGCGTCGTGTTGGACCTGGGGCTGCCGGTGATGGACGGCATGCACCTGCTGCGCTGGATACGGCAACGCCAACTGGCCCTGCCAGTGCTGATACTGACCGCGCGCGACGGTGTGGAAGACCGGGTGGAGGGCCTGAACGCCGGCGCCGACGACTACCTGACCAAACCCTTCAGCATGGCCGAGTTGGAAGCCCGCCTGGGCGCCATGCTGCGGCGCTCTCGCCTGCCGGCATTCGGTGGCTCGCTGGAAATGCCCACCGGGCGCCTGCGCCTGGACGCCACCCAGCCTCTGGCCTGGCTGGACGACGAACCGCTGGAGCTGACCCAGCGCGAATGGTCCCTGCTATCGCTGCTGGTCGCCAATGCCGGCCAGGTGGTGGGCCGCGAGGAGGTGCTGGCCGTGTGGCAGTCCGACCCCAACGACGGCACCAACACCGGGTCCAACGCGCTGGAGGTATACGTGCACCGCCTGCGCCGCAAGCTGGCCGATTCGGGCCTGAACATACGCAACGTACGCGGCCTGGGCTACATGCTGGAAACCACGGCACCATGAGCCTGCTGGGTTTACCCCCAGGTCTGCAAAAAGACAAAGCCCCTGGTCTATCGCTGAAACGCCAGCTCCTACTGTGGCTGCTGCTGCCCCAGCTGGTGCTCTGGCTGGTGGGCGGGCTGCTGGCCTACCGCATTGCGCTGAACTACGCCGAAAAAGGTATAGACCAGTCGCTCACCCAATCGGTGCGCTCGCTGGCGCGCCAGGTCAAACCTATGGGCTCGGGCCTGCTGGTGGACTTCCCGCGGGCCGCGCGCGACATAATTGAACAGGACCCGAACGACCGGGTCAGCTATATGGTGTCCTCACCGCCGGGCCAGTTCGTGCTGGGCAACAGCCAACTGCCCGACCCGCTGCTGGACGTGCATGTGGAGCCAGGCGAACCGCTGATCTACGAAGCTCTTTTGGACAAAAAGCCGGTGCGGGTAGCCCTGCTGGAAGTCAACTACGGCGACGCCGACGCCCCGCAGCGCCTGCGTGTGCAAGTGGCCAAAAGCCTGGCCGTGCAGCAGCGCATCGCGCGTGAGCTGGTAGCCGATATGCTGCTCCCCCTGCTGCTGCTGGGGGCGCTGCTGGGCATCGTGGTGTACATCGGCGTGGGCCGCGGCCTGCAGCCCCTGAATCGACTGGAGGCTCTGCTGGGCGACCGCACCCAGCGCAGCTTCACCACCCTGTCGCCGATCGAACTCACCCAGGCGCCGCAAGAGGTCCACTCCCTGGCCGAGGCCGTGAACCATATGCTGGCCGCCGTACGCCGCAGCCTGGGCCAGGAAAAGCGCTTCATCAACGACGCTGCCCACCAGCTGCGCACACCGCTGGCCGGCCTGATCAGCCAGACCGAGCTGGCCCTGACCGAGCGCGACCCGCAGGCCTTGCAAGACCGGCTGACCAAGGTGCACGCCGGCGCCTTGCGCAGCGCCCACCTGGTACACCAGCTGCTGTCGCTGGCCCGGACCGAGGCCGACATCCAGCAGCGGCCACTGGACGTTGCCGCCCTGGCGCGCGAGGTGGCCCGCGAATGGACGCCACGCGCCATCGCGGCCGGTATCGACCTGGGATTTGAAGGGGACGACAAACTGCTCACCCAAGGCGAGAAACTGTTGCTACGCGAAGCCCTGAGCAACCTGATAGACAACGCACTGCACTATGCAGGCCGTGGCGCCACCGTCACCTTGCGGGTGCAACAGTTGCACAACCAGGCGGTGGTGGAAGTGGAGGACAACGGCCCTGGCCTGCCGGAGCTGGCAGAAGCCGACCTGCCCCGCGTATTCGAGCGCTTCTGGCGTGCCAGTGAGATACCCGGTGGCTGCGGCCTGGGCTTGTCCATCGTGGCAGAAATCGCCCTGCGCCATGGCGGCTCGGCACAGGCCTTGAACGTGCTACCCCGGGGGTTGTGCGTACGCCTAAGCCTGCCGCTGGCTGAGCCAGCTCCGACATAGGACCTGGAATAGGTTCTCAGGCGGCCCGGCAGCGCAATTTATGGCCTCATGAGCGACCTGCGTGTGGGATACTGAATTTTGACGGAACCGTCGGCGGACGGTGGCCCCACACATCCCGACCTGCAACCGACGGCCACAGCAAACCTATCGACGCAAGCCCCGTTCCCCTAGATTTGTACATGCGTATTTTTCGCCCATCCCTCAGAGTCGCGATCACCGTGCCGTTTGCGCTGATCCTGGTGGTGACCGTGGCCCTGCAGGCGCTGACGCAACAAGAAAACACCGCCAGGCTAATCGACAAGACCAGCACCCGCATACTGGATGCCCTGATGGTGGCCGCAAGCAATCGGCTGGCCAGCTTTTTGGACGAGCCGTTTCGCATCCAAGCCGATATTGCCGACGCGATCAGCCGCCACGGGCTCTACACCCCCAATGACATGGGCCCCATCTACCGCCATTTGCGCGGCGTATACCAAGACCGCTACATGGACCAAACGCAGATGAGCGTGTTGGACTTTGGCAGCGAGGCGGGTGAGCTCGCCGGCATGCGCCGCGAAGGCGCCGGAGCCAATTTCGCGCTGATGCTCAAAGACGCCTCGACCCAGAACAAGCTGCTCATTTACAAAGGCGACCACCCGGACAGCGAAGTCATCGCGTCCTACGACAAATACGATCCCCGCGTGCGTCCCTGGTACGCGCCGTTTGCCCAGTCCGGCAAGGCCGGCTGGTCCGACATCTATGCCAACTACGACGAGCGGGCCGAAATCACCATCTCGGCGGCAAGCCCCGTCAAGGTCGGCACGAAGCTGATCGGCGTCATGGAAGCCGATGTCAAGTTGGACGGTCTGAACCATTTTCTACACGAAGAGCCTCTGCGCGGCACCGGCATCATCGCCATTACCGATGTTGGGGGGCGCCTGGTGGCGCATTCAGAACCCGGCTCGGTGCTGGCGGATGGCAACAACGGCACACCCCGCGGCGAACGCATGCGTCTCCAGGAGGCCGACAACCCGGTGCTGCGCGCCGCCGCACCGGCCGTTGCGCAAGCCCCCACGGGAAGCGCCACAGGCTTTCAGCTAACGGTCAACGGCCAGCTGTACATCTGCCGGGTGGCGCCGTATTCGGACATCCGCGGGCTGAACTGGCGCATCGTGACCCTGGTGCCGGAGTCCGATCTGCTGGGCGACATCCGTGCTTCGAGCCAGCGCAGCCTGGTAGGGATTGCGGGCTTTGCCACCCTGGGCTTCCTGCTCGGACTATGGGCGATCAACTGGATTACCCGCCCCATCCACCGCACCGCGCAGGCAGCCAACCAGCTCGCGCTAGGCCAATGGGATACCAAGATCGACAAAGGCAGCGCGGTCCAGGAAACCGACACCTTGGTGCAGGCCTTCAATGCCATGGCCCAACGCCTGCAACACTCCTTCAACGATATGCGCAAGCAGTTGCGCTACGACCACCTGACGCAGCTGCTGACGCGCCAGGGCTTGCTGGAAGAAGTGGACTGGAGCGATGCCCGGCCTGCGGTGCTGTGCCTGGTCGGGCTGGATGGTTTCCGGGCAATCAACGACAACGTGGGGCATGCCACTGGCGACCACTTGCTGCAAGCCATCGCCGAGCGCATGCGGGCCCGATTCCCCGCCCCAGTGCTGCTGGCGCGCGTAGGCGGCGACGAGTTCGCCTTGCTGCACTGGGGCACCGTCCACTCCGCGGCCGAGATGGGCGCACAGATAGGACATTTGTTCACCACCCCGTTCGCCTCGGGCGGCGACGAGGTCAGAGTCACCGCCTCGGTGGGCGTGGTCCAGGGACGCTTGCTGGCGGATGACCTGCCCGAATGGCTACGCAATGCGAGCGTGGCGCTGGGCGAGGTCAAGCGCCGCAGCCGCGGCGCCTGCGTGGTGTTCGAGCCCGGCATGATGGAGCAATCGCTGGAGCAGGCGCGGCTGGCCAATGAGCTGCGCCAGGCACTGGAGCGCGGCCAGTTTCTGGTGCACTACCAACCCGTGATCCATATGGCCACGGGTAGCGTCAGCGGCGTCGAAGCCTTGGTGCGCTGGCAGAGCCCGACACGCGGTATGGTGCCCCCCGGCATCTTTATCCCGATCGCCGAGACCTCCGACCTGATCCTGGCGCTGGGAGACTGGGTGCTGCGCACAGCCACCCGCGACATCGCCCAACACCTGACGCAATTGCCAGCCAACTTCGAGCTGCACGTGAACGTATCGGCGCGCCAGCTGATCCAGTCCGACTTCAGCGCCACATTGCAACAGGCCTTGCGCGACAGCGGCCTGCCGCCACACCACCTGACGCTGGAGCTGACCGAATCGGTGCTGATCGAACAAGACGGCCAGACCGAAGAGCGGCTGCGCGAAATCCGCGCCCAGGGCGTGAAGATCGCCATCGACGATTTCGGCACCGGCTACTCCTCGCTGGCCTACCTGGGCCTGCTGCCATTCGACTGCCTGAAGATCGACCGAAGCTTTGTGCGCCAACTCGGTAGCACGCCGCAAGACACGGCCATCGTGGCCGCCGTGCTGCAGATGGCGCAAGGCTTTAGCGTCGCGGTAGTGGCCGAAGGCGTGGAAACCGAGGCCCAGGCGCAGCACCTGCGGCAGATGGGCTGCAGCCATGCACAGGGCTACCGGTTTGGCCGACCGGTGCCGCTGGAACAACTCGACTGGAGACCGCGCACTCTGCGCGGCGACGACGTAGATCAGGCTTGAAATAAGTCACCAGTGCAATCAAAACAAGCGCCTTAAGCTATATAATTTATAGCATTTAAGTACTAAACTCCGCGCGCTGCGGGGTGTGCACCGTACGATCAACCACCCAGTTCGCCGCATTCGCACGCATCCACAAAAAAAGGGAAAACCTCTAGCGTTTAATCGGCCGAATAGGTTGAAACTGTGAAGCAGCTATGCGATGGTGCACACGACTCATCCCATTGTTTGATTCCCGTTCGCAGCTATTCACAGGAGCCCCCCCATGAAGCATTCTGTTCTCATTGCATCTATCGCCTGTGTGCTGGCCTTGCCGGCCATGCGGTTAGCTCACGCGCAGGACAAGGCCACTGCCGCAGAGGCGACAGCCATGGTTAAAAAGGGTGTGGCATTCGTCAAAGCGAATGGAAAAGAAAAAGGTGCCGCCGAGATCAGCAACAAGAGCGGTCAATTCGTTAGCCGCGACCTTTATTTGGTGATGTACCGTCTGGATGGTACGGTGCTCGCTCATGGTGCCAACGAGAAAATGGTTGGAAAGAACCTGATCGACTTGAAAGATGTTGACGGGAAAGAGTTCGTCAAAGAGCGCATGGAGCTAGCTAAGTCCAAGGGCACTTTCTGGCAAGACTACAAGTTCACCGATCCCACCACCAAAAAGATCGCACCAAAAAGCATGTACTGCGAGAAGCTGGACGACGAAGTGGTCTGCGGCGGCATTTACAAGTAAACCGCCGCATCGCGCATGCCCGGCTGTCACGGCTGGGCATGCCGTTCGCCGCCCACCGCTTGTGTTCAGGAGTCGCGATGAAACTCGGAATGAAACTACTTGCCGCGCCGTTGCTCACGGCGTTGGCCGTGTTGGCAGCAGGGCAAATTGATGCCTGGCTGATCACCCGGGAGAGCAACAAGGGTTTGGCCAGTTCGGTTGCCAGCCTAGACGACTACAAGACAGTTGCCCAAATCCAGCTACAACTCGGCCAGTTACATGCCAGTGTGTACAAAACGATGACCCTGATAGCGTCACTGGACGACGCAAAGGTGAAGGCGTTCCGCACCGAATTGGCAACCCAGCTCAGTGCGATTCAACGGGTGACGGCCGAGCTAACCGACGCTGACGGAGATACTCCCGAGCAGCGCGCAGCCGTAAGTGAACTCAACAAACACATCAGCAACTATGGCAAGCAAGCTGACTCGGCCATAGACCTATCCTCGGTAGACCCCAACACCGGTGTTGCCGCCATGCAAAGCGCAGACGCCGCCTTCAGCTCGGTCAACAAAACAATGTCCGGCATTGTCGAGCGAGGCGAAGCCGTATCCCATGCCGCCATAGAAGCGTCCCTGCAACGCGCTCGCAATACCAACCTATGGTTAGCGGGGTTGAGCCTGCTGGTCGCGTGTGTCGCAGTAGGCCTGTCCTGGCTCATGCAGCGTAAGGTAGTCAACGAACTGATCCGGGCCGCAGAAGTTGCTTATGACGTAGCCGGTGGCGACTTGCGGGTGGATGCCACTAGTGAGCGCACAGATGAAGTTGGGGATCTGATGCATGCGCTGAGCGCGATGGTGACCCAGCTGAACCAGTCAATCTCCACTGTGTTCGACTCCTCTGAATCGATTCGCTTGGCGAGCGCAGAGATTGCCACCGGCAACAAGGATCTGGCGCTCCGTACAGAGCAAACGGCCACTAATCTGCAGCATGCAGCCGCCTCGACCGATCAGCTCACCAACACAGTGCGGCAGTCAGCTGACTCTGCGCACCAGGCCAACCAGCTTGCCGCGTCGGCGACCGCAGTGGCAGTGCGTGGTGGAACGGCAGTGGAGCATGTGGTTAGCACCATGGAGGAAATCAACGTCAGCGCGCGCAAGATCTCCGACATTATCGGCATCATCGATGGCATCGCATTCCAGACCAACATCCTGGCGCTGAATGCAGCCGTGGAGGCTGCACGCGCAGGCGAGCAAGGGCGCGGTTTTGCGGTCGTGGCAAGTGAAGTGCGCAACCTGGCCGGACGCTCTGCCGGAGCGGCCAAGGAGATCAAGACCCTCATTGACATCTCCGTCACCAAAGTTAATTTGGGCTCTCAACTGGTCGCAGACGCAGGCAAGACCATGACAGAAATTGTGAGCTCGGTTCGCAGAGTGTCAGACATCATTGGCGAAATTTCGACCGCATCCACTGCACAGAGCGAAGGCATCACACAGGTCAATACTGCCGTAACCGATTTGGACCAGATGACGCAGCAAAACGCCGCACTGGTGGAACAGTCTGCAGCCGCTGCAGAAAGCCTGGGCGAGCAGGCCCACCGACTGGCCCAACTGGCGTCTACATTCCGGCTGAATGGCATGTCGCATACTCCGACGGCCCATCCCACCGCCCTGCTCCCAGGTAACTAGCCGTAGTGGCTCGTCATCGGGCCAAGACTCATCGCATAGGTGCGCTCGCCCAGAGACAGTCGCGTAGCCTACGCAAGTACAGACCGGTCACGTCCTGCCGCACATCGTCGTGTCCTGCCGGTGCCGGCAACTCCAGTTCTGCGGAACTACGATAGGTCCAGGTCGAACACCATCAGGCCCTGCAAGCCACCAAGCGCGGCCTGTACCAGCTTGGCGCCAGTCGCCTGATGGGCCGGATGGGCCTGGTAGGCGGCCAGCGCCTGCCGGTCGTCAAACACCGCGATGAAGCCGTCGGCAAAGCCGTGGTCCAGGTCTTCATAGCGGGCATTGGCACCGGCACGCACTTCGCGCAGGCCGGGTACCACGCCCACCAGTGCCTGCAACTCAGCCCATAGCGCCTGCTTGCTGGCCGTACTGATCTCGGACCGAAAGCGGATGAAAACGCAGTGGTGGATCATGCTGCGGCCCCCGGGTATTGCACGGCCACGCTGCGGCCGGTCTGCGCACTCTCCAGCACCGCCAGCGCCACGGCCAGCGAGCGCACGCCGGCCTGGCCGTCGGCCATATCGTGGGGCAGGCCCTGGATGGCACGATGGAAGTTCTGCACGCCACGGCTGTACAGGTCGACCTGGTCCAGCGGCAAGGCCTGCTCGCCCTGGGCGTTCTTGAAGTCGAGCCGACCGTCCGGCCCCTGGTGCAGGACGCCCACGCCTTTCAGCGAACCCTGGGTGCCGTGGACTTCCAGCCCTACATCGGCGAATGGCGTATTGAAGCCCTGGTGGGTGAAAGCGGTCAGCCCGCTGGGGAAACGCCAGACCGACATGGCGTTGTCTTCCATGCCTTCGGCCATGCCGCTGTTGCTGGTCATGGCGACCACCTCGGTCGGGTACTCGCCCAGCAGAAAGGCCAGCGAATCGGCGTTGTGCACCGCGATGTCCAGCACCACGCCGCCGCCCGCGCCCTTGTCCTTCAAGCGCCAGCCCTGCAGATGCGCCGGCAGGTACACCGAATGGTTGACGCGCGCCGACACCAGCCGGCCCAGTGCGCCCTGCTGGATCTTGTCGCGCATCTGCCGGTGCGCGCTGTTGTGGCGCAGATGGTGGTTGGTGCCCATCACCACGCCGGCTCTGGCGCAGGCCTGCACCATGCGCTGGGCTGCGGCCAGCGAGGTTGCCAGCGGCTTCTCGCACAGCACATGCAGCCCCAGGCTGGCGGCGTGCAGCACCGAGGCCTCGTGCTTTTCGTTGGTGCTGGAGATGTAGACCGCGTCCACGCCCAGGCTGGCCAGCGCGGCTTCGTCGTCGGTGGCGTGGGCGATGCCGTGGCTGTTGGCAAAAGCCCGGGCCCGCGCCAGATCGCCGGAGACCACGACCACCACCTCGTCGCCGACGGAACGCACGGCGGCCACCATCCACTCGCCAGCAATCGTGCTGGCTCCGATAAATGCCCAACGCATAAGGTCTCCTGTATTTTTTAAAATCAAAATGATAACGTTTACATTTAGCCGAGTCAAAGCTTGACAAGCCATGTACACGTTTACATAATTTGCACCAGGAGACAAGATGCAAGCCAGAAAAGCCAGTATTACCACCTTGGCCAAGGCCACCGGCCTGTCGTCGGCCACGGTGTCGCGCGCCCTGGCCGGCCTGCCCAGCGTGCTGCCCGAAACCCGCGACAAGGTGCTGCAGGCCGCCCGCGAACTGCACTATGTACGGGACCGCGCGGCGGTGCGGCTGAAGACTGGCAAGACCCATACCCTAGCCTTCATCCAGGACCGGCAGGACGCCACCCAGCTGGGCTTCAAGGACTTTCTGCTGGGCCTGGGCGATGCGCTGCAAGACACCGACTACCACCTGATCGTGCTACCCCAGCTGGCTGGCCACGACGCGCTGGACAGCGTGCAGTACGTGATCGAGCGCGGCCTGGCCGACGGCCTGGTGCTGTCCTATACCGCGCCGCAGGATGCGCGTGTGCGCTGGCTGCAGCGCATGGACTTTCCTTTCATCAGCTATGGCCGCACCCAACTGCCGGCGCACGACAGCGTGGACTTTGCCAACGAGCGCTTTGCCGACATGGCGGTGGAAACCTTGGTGGCGCAGGGCCGCAGGCGCCTGGGTATCCTGCTGCCGGCGGCAGACGCCAGCTTCCACCAGCATTTGGCCGACGGTTTCGCGCAGGCCTGCGTGCGCCTGGGCGTAGCCGGTGAATGCATACAGGCCATCAGCCTGGACGACCCGCCGGATGCCATCTACCAATGGACCCGCGCCCACGCCAGCGCATTCGACGGCCTGGTGCTGACACGCGAGGCGCCCATCCTGCCCCTGCTCAGCGCCCTGGCCGACAGCGGCCTGCAGGTCGGCCCGGGCGCCAGCCAGCAAATGGAGCTGGTCCTGCGCTACAGCAGCCCGCTGCCGCAGTACATACGCCAACCGTTCTGGGCCTGTTTTGAAGACATGCACCGCGCCGGCCACGCGCTGGGCAGCCGCATGCTGGCGCGCTTTGCCCAGCCCGATCTGGCGCCCCGCCAGCAACTTTTCACCCCGCCACCTCTGGAGCTATTCCATGCAACAAGCTGACACCAACCTCGACTTCCAAAGCCAGATCATTGCCGCCAAGCGCCAGCTGCGCGCCCAGATTCCCGACCTGAAAGAACGCTTCGAAGCACTGACGCGCAATATCGAAGCCCAGGTGGAAGCGATAGAGCGCGAGCGCGCCCAGGGCCTGCAGCCCGTACCCGAGGTGCAGTTCAGCCAGCTCGACACGCTGGACGCGGCGCAGATCGCCCGCATCAAGCAGCGCGGTTGCGTGGTGATACGCGGCGTGTTCGATCCGGCCCGCGTGGCCCAATGGAACGCGGACCTGGCCAGCTACATCAGCGACAACCACTACCTGGACAAACAGGTCAGCAAGCGCGGCATCGACAAGTACTTCAGCGCCCTGGCCAGCTCCAAGCCGCAGATCTACGGCATCTACTGGTCCAAGCCGCAAATGGATGCGCGCCAGTCGGTCGAGCTCGCCCAGACCCGGCGCTGGCTGAACCGGCTTTGGAACAACCTGCATGACGGCAAGCCGGTGTTCAACCCCGACCAGGAATGCACCTACTCCGACCGCGTACGCCAGCGCGAACCGGGTGACGCCTCGCTGGGCTTGTCACCCCACATGGACGGCGGCTCCATCGAACGCTGGATCGACCCCGGCTACCAGAACGTCTTCCGCCACGTGTTTGGTGGCGACATTAGCCAGTACGACCCGTTTGCCGCGGCCTACCGCACCGAAACCCACGAGATCCCCTCGCCCGCCGTGTGCAGCATGTTCCGCACCTTCCAGGGCTGGACTGCGCTGACGCCGCAAGGCCCGGGCGACGGCACGCTGAACCTGGTACCCATCGCCAACGCCATGGCCTGGATGCTGTTGCGCGCGCTACAGGACGACATCGCTGAAGACCAGTTGTGCGGCGCCCGCGCCGGCCGCGCCCTGGTCGCATCGCCCGAACACCACGCGCTGCTGCTGCGCGCCTACGGCCCCATCCCCAAGGTCAACGCTGGCGACACCGTCTGGTGGCACCCCGACACCATCCACGGCGTGGAAGACAAGCACTTGGGGCAGGGCTACAGCAACGTGATCTACATCGGCGCCGCCCCCGACTGCGCCAAGAACCAAGCATTTCTGGCCAAGCAGCGGCCGGCGTTCGAGGCCGGCAAGTCGTCACCCGACTTTGCGCCCGAAGACTACGAAGTGGATTTTGAAGGGCGATTTACACCCGCGGATTTGACACCACTGGGGCGCAGGCAAATGGGGTATGGCAGCTGAAATACTACAGAATTGATAGCTGTCAGCGCAGGTACTACCTGCGCTGACAGCTTATTTAGTTCGCAATTTCTTCACGCAATCAGTTGCTCGGTCTGCACATCGAAGCAGACCAGCTTGCCCAGATCGACCAGGAACTGCGTCTCCTGGCCCGGCGTCAGCGGCGCGTCGGGCTCGACCCGGGCGGTGAACTCATGGCCGCCCACATTCAGCACCACCAGGGTGTCGGCGCCGGTGGGCTCTATCACTTCGACACGAGCCTGCACCAAACGGTGCATGGCATTCTGGGTCGCGCCGTCGCGCACCAGGTCGATCGCCTCGGCGCGGATGCCGGCAATCACTTCCTTGCCGCGGTAGGCGTTCAGTCCGGCCGGCACCGAGGGCAGAGCGATGCGCACTGTCGGGCGGTCGCCCTGCTGTATCTCCAGCGCCAGGCCGGCACCGTCTTCCAATACACGGGCCTTGGCCAGGTTCATGCGCGGCGAGCCCATGAAGCTGGCGACAAAGGTATTCGCTGGGCGGTTATAAACCTCGTGCGGCGTACCCAGCTGCTGGACCACGCCGCCCTTCATCACCGCGATGCGCGTGGCCAGGGTCATGGCCTCGATCTGGTCGTGGGTCACGTAGACGATGGTGGCTTTCAGGCGCTGGTGCAGCTTCTTGATTTCGGTGCGCATGTCGAGTCGCAGCTGGGCATCCAGGTTCGACAGCGGTTCGTCAAACAAATACAGCTTGGGCTCACGCGCCAGGGCCCGGCCGATGGCCACGCGCTGGCGCTGGCCGCCTGACAGCTGGCGCGGCTTGCGCTCTAGCAGGTGCTCTATCTGCAGCAGCTTGGCGACGCTGGCGACGCGCTCGGTGCGCACGTTCTTCGCCACCTTGCGCATCTCCAGCGGGAACTCGATGTTTTTGGCCACCGTCATGTTTGGGTACAGCGCATACGACTGGAACACCATCGAGATGTTGCGCTCGGCCGGTGCCACCTGGGTGATGTCCTGGCCGTCCAGGCGCAGGCTGCCGGCAGTCGGGTCTTCCAGGCCGGCGATGACATTCATCAGCGTGCTCTTGCCGCAGCCGCTGGGGCCGACCAGCACCAGGAATTCGCCATCGGCCAGCGAGATGGTGATGTCGTGCAGTATCTGAACGCTGTCGAAACTCTTTTTGATGTGAACCAGATCTAACGAAGCCATGTGATTAACCTTTGACAGACCCGGCCATCAGGCCGCGGACGAAATATTTACCCGACACCAGGTAGACGATGAGCGTGGGGATCGCGGCGATGAAGGCGCCGGCGAAATGCACGTTGTATTCCTTGACCCCGGTGGAGCTGCTCACCAGGTTGTTCAAGGCCACCGTCAGCGGAAACGAGGTGTAGTCGCTGAACGAAGCGCCGAACAAGAACTCGTTCCAGATGTTGGTGAACTGCCAGATCACCGTGACCACGATGATGGGCGTGCTGTTGGGCAACAGGATGCGCCACAGCACGCCGAAGAAGTTGGCACCATCCATGCGCGCCGAGCGGATCAGCTCGGCCGGAAAGGCCGCGTAGTAGTTGCGAAAGAACAGCGTGGTGAAGCCGATGCCGTAGACCACGTTGACGAAGATCAACCCCTTCACCGTGCCGGCCAGGCCCAGAAAACCCAGGGTCTTGGCCATCGGGATCAGCACGATCTGGAACGGAATGAACACCGAGAACAGCATGGCCGCAAACAGCGCGTGGGCAAAGCGCATCTTGAACTGGGTCAGGATGTAGCCGTTCAACGCGCCGATCAGCGTCGAGATCACCACTGCCGGAATCACCAGCAGAAACGAGTTGATGAAATACGGCTTCAAGCCCGTGGCCTGCACGCCGATCTGCGCCGTGCTCCAGGCGCTGCGCCAGGGCGCCAGCGTCCAGTCCATCGGCAAAGACATCAGATTGCCGCTGCGGATTTCGTCCAGTGGTTTCAGCGAATTCACCACCATCACATACACCGGCAAGATGAACAGCAACGCCGTCCCGACCAGCACCACGTACAGCGCAATGCGCAGAAAGCGCGACAAGGTTTTATCCATTTTTGACCTTCCGCATTTCGCCGTACAAGTACGGCAGCACGACCACGCCGATGGCGATCAGCATCAGCACAGAGCTGGCCGCACCGACGGCCATTTCGTTGCGGGTAAAGGTGTACTGGTACATGAATACCGAGGGCAGCCAGGTCGAGCGGCCGGGGCCGCCATTGGTCAGCGCGATTACCAGGTCGTAGGACTTGATGGCCATGTGCGCCAGGATCACAAAGGCCGAGATGAACACCGGTCCGAGCTGCGGAATGATGATGCGCTGGTAGATCTGCCAGCTCTTGGCGCCGTCCAGGCGGGCGGCGTTGATCTGCTCAGAATCAACCCCGCGCAGGCCGGCCAGAAACATGGCCATCACAAAGCCGGTGGTCTGCCAGACGGCGGCAATCACCACGCAGTAGATCGCCATCTCCGAATCCTTGATCCAGCCGAAAGTGAAGTTGCTCCAGCCCAGGGTCTGCATGGTGTGCTCCAGGCCCACGCCGGGGTCGAGCAGCCACTTCCACGCCGTGCCGGTGACGATGAAGGACAGCGCCATCGGGTACAGAAACACCGAACGCAAGCCGCTCTCGGCACGCACTTTCTGGTCGATCAGAATCGCCAGGGTCAGGCCCAGTGCCATCGCAATCACGATGTACAGCGAGGCAAACACCCACAGGTTCGATAGCGCCACCGACCAGTTCTCCAGGCCCATCAGGCGGTGGTAATTGGCCGTGCCGACCCACTCGTACTGCGGCATCAGGGTAGAGGCGGTGAACGACAGATACACCGTGAACATGATGTATCCATAGACGCAGACCAGCACCAGCAAGGCGCTGGGCGTGATCAGCAGCTTGGGTAAAAAACCAGCTTTCATTCCGAACCTTACGAAGGAAATGGAAAGGCCGACGCTAGCGCGCCGGCCCGCACAAGCACAGGGCGAAAACCCGCCCGGCCAGCGCTTAGGACTTGGCTGCAGCGGCCAATTCAACAACGGCCTTCTTCGAATCGATCTGGCCGTTGAAGTGGCGCGTGATCACGTCGTAGAAAGCGTTCTTGATAGAAGCCGGCACGGCGTGGCCGTGGGCCATGGAGCCGACCAAGGTATTCTTGGTATTGGCTTCGGCGAAGTCCTTCATGCCCTTCTTGCCGCAATCGTCAAAGTCCTTGTCGGACACATCGGTACGCGCGGGCACCGAACCCTTGACCACGTTGAAGGCCGACTGGAAGCCAGGGTCCATGATGGCGGAGGCCAGCTTGGTCTGGGCTGCCACCTTGTCGGCGCCGACCTTGAACATCGCGAACTGGTCGGAGTTGAACGACACCACACCTTGCGTGCCAGGCACGCGGAAGCAGGAGAAGTCTTTGCCCGGCACCTTCTTCGCGCCGAGGAATTCGCCCTTGGCCCAGTCGCCCATGATCTGGAAGCCGGCCTTGCCGCTGATCACCATGCCGGAGGCCACATTCCAGTCGCGGCCGGAGAAGTCTTTGTCGACCAGCTTGCGCAGCTGCGACATGCGGTCAAAGGCCGTCAGCATGGTCGGCGAATTCAGCGATTTCGGGTCCAGATCGATCAGCGCCTTGCGGTAGAAGTCCACGCCGCCGGTGGAGATCACCACGCCGTCGAACATGGTGGCCTCTTGCCAAGGCTGGCCGCCGTGGGCCAGGGCGATGAAGCCAGCCTTCTGCAGCTTTTCACCGTCGGCCATGAATTCGTCCCAGGTCTTGGGGTCGGAGGTGATGCCGGCCTTGGCCAGCACTTCCTTGTTGGCCCAGACCCAGTTGGTGGAATGCACGTTCACCGGTGCCGACACCCACTTGCCATTGAATTTGGAGAAGCGCTGCAGCGCGGCGGGCACGGTCTTGTCCCAGCCTTCTTTGGCGGCCACGTCGTTCAGGTCGGCCAGCACGCCTTGCTTGGCCCAGTCCTGGATGTCGAAACCCAGCATCTGCACGGCGGTGGGCGGATTGCCGGCGGTGACGCGGGCGCGCACGGCGGTCATGGCCTGCTCGCCGCCGCCGCCGGCGACCGGCATGTCGTTCCACTTGATGCCCTGCTTTTCCAGATTGCCCTTGAGCACGCCCAGCGCCGCAGCCTCGCCACCCGAGGTCCACCAGTGCAGCACCTCCACGCTTTGTTGCGCCATGGCCGGAACGGCAAAGGCAGCGGTGACCGCCAGCCCGATGAGTGTCTTCTTCATGCCTTGTCTCCTATCTCGTTATGGTGAGGGCACAGCACAGGCGGCGCCCGTTGGATCCGGGCTTGCAATGCAGCGCCGAACTCATTCATTGTTCATTAATTAACACCAGCAGCAGCAAGTGTTTTCCCTGTAAATGCGGCAATTTCGCCCGCGAGTACTACCGCCCCTTTTCCAGCACCTGCACCACTACACCGCCAGCCCCCAAAACATTCGCAAAAATATGGCTGACCGTCTATCTGTAGCCATCGCCCCCGCACCAGCTTGCACCAGATGCAGCGCAACCAGTTGCCGCAGATTCAACGCCGCCCAGACAATTGACTGCCGCCGCGGTCGTCCTTGGGGCTGACGGCAAAACGGGTGCGATACGCCCGCGAAAAATACGAAGGCGACTCGAATCCACACGCCACGCTGATGGTCAAAATGCCCATATCGGTCTGCTGCAGCAATTGGCGA
Source organism: Rhodoferax sp. GW821-FHT07F03 (assembly GCF_059418745.1). Lineage (NCBI taxonomy): Bacteria > Pseudomonadati > Pseudomonadota > Betaproteobacteria > Burkholderiales > Comamonadaceae > Rhodoferax > Rhodoferax sp. GW821-FHT07F03. The sequence goes on along the minus strand of NZ_JBWKQM010000004.1, from coordinate 367,274 downwards.
GCGCGGTCCAGCCTCAAGCACAGATAGAAATGCGAGGGGGTGTCTTTGAGGTGGGTGCTGAACAACCGCTCCAGCTGCCGGCGCGTCACACCGATGGCCGCGGCCAGGGCATCCGCCGACAGCGGCTCCTCGATATGCTGCTCCATCACACCGATGACCTGTATGGTCTTGGGATTGTGGACACCATAGCGTGCGGCAATCTGCATGCGCTGGTGGTCCGAAGGGTTGCGTATACGCCCCAGCACAAACTGCTCGGACACAGCCGTGGCCAGGGCATGCCCGTGGCGGCGCCCCATCAGGTCCAGCATCATGTCTATGCATGCCGTACCACCCGCGCAGGTGATACGCCGCCCGTCGATCTCAAACAACTCCTGCGTCACCACCCGCCCTGGGAAACGCTCGTGAAAAGCCGATATCGCCTCCCAATGCAGTGTCAGCTTTTGGCTCTTCAGCAATCCGGCTTCGGCCAAGATAAAGCAGCCGGTGTCAATAGCCCCCAAGGTGGTACCCGCCCGGTCCAACAGACGCAGCCAAGCCCCTAGTGCCGGGGTGTAGTGGTCCATGGGATTAAAAGCAGAAACCACAAACAGGGTTTCTGCCTGCTCAACCGATGCAAATGCGCCGTCAGCATGCAGGGACATGCCGTTGCTGGCCGTCACCGGGCCACCATCCGCACTCAAGATATGCCAACGGTACAAGGGGCCACGGAAGCGGTTGGCCACCCGCAGCGGCTCCAATGCGGACACAAAGCCCATCATGGAGAATTCCGGCAGCAGCAAGAAGTGGATTTCCTGCGGAGAGGTGGATGGCATGACCATAGCCGTATTTTGTAGCAGGTAGTCCATGGGACAGGTCAGAAAAGATCAAACCGGCTTCGCCTGAAAGCGGGCTATCGCGGCGACCAATGCCGCGTACAAATCGTCCACTGCGCCACACGCTCCGCGGGCACGCAGGCAGCCATGTACCAGCCCTGCGCCCCAATACAGTTCTGCCCTGCCTCCCGCATTCTGCAAGTGCTCTACGTAGGCCACACCTTCATCGCGCAAGGGGTCAAACTCGGCAACAGCCACAAAGGCCGGCGGTAAGTCCACATAGGAAGCAGCGGCCAACGGTGCGGCCCGTGGGTCATTCCGCATCGTCAAATCGGGCAGATACAGCCGTAAAAAATCGACCATGTCCGCAGCCCGCAACAGCGGTGCATCCGCGTGCTCGGCATAAGACGGCTGCGTGCAAGGGCTGACCAGCGCCGGATAGAGCAGCGCATGCCCGCAAGGGCCGGGCAATCCCTCCCGGGCCAAGGCCAGGCACAGAGCCGCAGCCAGATTGCCGCCAGCGCTGTCCCCGGCCACCACCACGCGCCGCGGGTCCAGGCTCAGTTCATCATGCCCGGCGTGCACCGCCAGCCATGCGGCATAGCTGTCTTCAAAGGCCGCAGGAAAAGGGTGCTCCGGCGCCAGTCGGTAGTCCACGGCAATCACCATGGCTTGCAGGCTGGCGGCCAACGCAGCTGTCAGGAACTCATGAGAATCCAGTCCGCCCAATACCCAGCCGCCCCCATGAAAGTACAGCACGCAGGGCCAACCCGAATCAGGTGCGGCTCCCTCTGGAACATAACGACGGACCGCCACGGCGTGCCCTGCCGCGGCCAGTATCTGGTCCGTGGCAATAACACCGGCAGGACGCGGCGGCGTGAATACCTCGCACATGCGTTGGTAGGCCGCGCGCTGTGCAGCCAGGTCGTCGGCATCGGAAGTCAAGGCCTCGGTACGCGCCACGAATTCGGCCAAACCAGGGGCTAGCAAATATGCGGACATGGTGTATCCAGAAACTCAGGACGCCCGTTGCTGGGCACGCTCCAGTATGCGGATACGCGACAGCAACTCGTCCCGGTCCACATAGCAGCCCTGCAAATGGCGCGCACCGCTTGCCGGGTCGAATGCGGTGCGGGCATGCAGCACACGCCGATTGTCAAACACCCACATATCGCCAGGCTGCAGGCGCCGGCTGACGCAGAACCGTGGCTCCCGCGCCAGCTGGGTGAAACGGCGGTAAGCCCGGTACAGCACGGGCATCTGCTCGGCAGGCACATCGAACGGGGCGCGCAGAAAATTGGCACACCGGACTTCCACAATCGTGCCAAACGGGTCCAGCTGGATGATGGGCGCGGTGCAGCGGTAGTCGGTATGCGGCTCCTTGTTGCGAAACTCCACCGGCGTACCGCTCAGCACCGCGAAATCGTCCGCATGGTGCTCCCGCAATGCGCTGGCGACCGCAAAGCCATCGACAAACAGACTGTCGCCGCCCACCGCCCCATTCACCAGGCAGTGCAGAAACTGCAAACCCGGCTGCAGCTCGCGTGTCGGCAAATCGGTGTGCGGCGGCAGATTGAAGGAGGTGTAGGCATTGCTGTCCGGCTTGGGCTTGGACGCCACATCGAACAACAAGCCGAAATTGCTTTCCCGGATAAAAGAGATACGTTTTGCGGCACGGCCTACCGTGCCCAGCTCGGTCGGGCAGCCGCGCAACAAACACAGGCCCACATCACGCACGGCCAGCAACCATGCGTGTAGCGCGCTGTCGTCCTGCATGATCTCCTGGAAATCGAAGCATGGCAAAGACTGGTTGCGCTCCGCACCCCAGAGCTGCCGGGGAGCCACGGCCCGACGCCGCTCGGCGCGCGATTCGGCATCGTAGGCATGTGCACGCAGCCAGCCGACATGGAAGGCACTGGCATGGCCATCCTCCCACGCAATCTGCAGCCCTCCCTGGGCATCTAACGACACCTGGCGAGGAAGCAAGTCTTCGGGCATATCCGGCACCTCGAAAACCTGCTCGCGTGTCACCGGATAAACGCAATGCGCACAGGGACAGTTGTCGCGCAGCCAGACAAAGTGGAATGCGCTGGAACGCCCGTCCGTCCACCGCACCCGCGCTGCATCTCCCTCCACGGTTACGTCCGCCACGGCATGCGTCACGGGATAGGTCCGCCAATCGGCCACGGTGGCTACTGCTTGCATTTCGCTACTCCTTCCAGGTTGAGGACTGCAAGGTACGTTGCCTGGCCGCGGCTTGTTCGCCCGATAGCGACCTTTCGTAGCCTTGGTGCGACGCTGGAGGGGAAATGAGAGGATGCCTTGTTGACGATTGCGCATACGGGTCGCACCAGGGCTACGAAGGGTCGCTATGGAGCGATGCCAAAGGCGCTGCCCCCCTTACCTTTAGGCCAACGCGGTCGACATTGAAGAAACGCGTTCCCCCCATTGGGGCTTTACCACCCAGTTCCTGCCAAACCCTTGTTATTTCTACGGAGCAATTATGAAAACGCTTACCCGGTATGCCTGTTTCCTGTTCACAGCTCTGCTCACCCTGCCAGCCTTGGCGGATGAGCCGGAAAGCTGCCGCAACGTACGCTTTGTCGATATAGGCTGGAGCGACATCACCGCCACCACCGCCCTGGCCAGCACGGTATTTGAAGGCCTGGGCTACAAGCCCAGCAAGACAATGGCATCGGTGCCGATTTCTTTCGCCGGCCTGAAAAGCAAGCAGATCGATATTTCCCTGGGCTACTGGAGCCCCATCCAGACCCAGATGGTGGAGCCATTGGTGCAGTCCAAAAGCCTGCTAGTGCTGGACCCACCGAATCTGGTCGGCGCCAAGGCCACCCTGGCTGTGCCTGCCTATGCCGCCGATGAGGGGCTGAAGGACTTTGCCGACATTGCCAAGTTCCAGAAAGAGCTCGACGGCAAGATCTACGGCATAGAAGCCGGCAGCAGTGCGAATGCGCACATCCAGGCCATGATTGACAAGAACGAATTTGGCCTGGGTGGGTTTAAGCTGGTGCAGTCCAGCGAGGCCGGCATGATGTCCGAGGTGACCCGCGCGGTCCGGCAAAAGAAGAAAATCGTCTTTGTGGGCTGGGAACCGCACCCCATGAATATCGAGTTCAAGATCAGCTACCTCAGCGGTGGCGATGCGGTATTCGGCGCCAACTTTGGTGAGGCCAAGGTCTACACCCTGGTGGCCACAGACTATCTGGACCGCTGCCCCAATGCGGGCAAGCTGGTCTCCAATCTCCAGTTCAGTACCGATATGGAAAGCCGCTTGATGATCCCCATCATGGCCAAGGTCAACCCGTCGACCGCCGCCAAGGACTACCTCAAAAAGAACCCGCAGGTGCTAGATAAATGGCTGATCGGCGTCAAAACCGTGGATGGCAAAGACGGCCTGCCCGCTGTCAAAACCTATCTGGGCCTTTAAGCCACAGCTGAACTTCCCCGTCGGCAAGCCCGCCGACCATCCCCCATATCAACACGGCAGCCAGGGCCGGCTCCGGCCAGCTGCCAATGGAGAGTATTCCGTGAACCATGAAATCATCGTCACCTGCGCCGTCACAGGCGCAGGCGACACTGTAGGCCGCCATCCGGCCGTGCCCGTGACCCCCCGGCAGATTGCCGATGCCGCAGTAGAGGCGGCCAAGGCAGGAGCCACGGTCGTGCACTGCCATGTGCGCGACCCCGAGACCGGCAAGGGCAGCCGCAATCCAAACCTGTACCGCGAACTTGTGGACCGCATCCGCTCTTCAGGCGTGGACATGGTGCTGAACCTGACCGCAGGCATGGGTGGTGACCTGGAAATTGGCGCGGGTGAAGACCCCATGCACTTCGGCAAGGGCACGGACCTAGTCGGCGGCCTGGCGCGGCTGATCCATGTGGAGGAGCTGCTGCCCGAGATTTGCACACTGGACTGCGGAACCCTGAATTTTGGCGATGGAGACTACATCTACGTGTCCACGCCAGCCCAGCTGCGCGCTGGCGCCAAGCGCATCCAGGAGCTGGGCGTGAAGCCAGAGCTGGAGGTGTTTGATACCGGGCATCTCTGGTTTGCCAAGCAGCTGCTGAAGGAAGGCCTGCTGGACGAACAGCCCTTGTTTCAGCTCTGCCTGGGCATTCCCTGGGGTGCCCCGGCCGACACTACCACCATGAAAGCCATGGTGGACAACCTCCCCCCCGGGGCGATATGGGCAGGCTTTGGCATAGGCCGGATGCAAATGCCCATGGTGGCCCAAGCCATGCTGCTGGGCGGCAATGTGCGCGTGGGCCTGGAAGACAACCTCTGGCTGGACAAGGGCGTCTACGCCAGCAATGGCAGCCTGGTAGAGCGCGCAATAGACATCATCCAGAAACTGGGCGCACGCCCTCTGACACCCGAAGAAGGCCGCAAGAAACTGGGCCTCAAAAAGCGCGGCTGAACCACCTTGCCGCCCCCGCAACCCTTGGAAAGTCACCGCATGACCGTCATCACCTCCATCAAGACCTTTGCCGCACTGGGCGTAGGCGTTATCGGCAGCGGCTGGGTCGCTCGCGCCCTGGCCCACGGCCTGGACGTCACTGCCTGGGACCCGGCCCCCGGCGCAGAACAGCAGCTGCGCAGCAATATTGCCAATGCCTGGCCTGCATTGGAGCGCGCCGGCCTGGCCCCGGGTGCATCGCCCCTGCGGTTGCGCTTTGTGGACACCATCGCAGACTGCGTGAAAGACGCCGACTTCATCCAGGAAAGCGCCCCCGAGCGCGAAGACCTGAAGCGCCATTTGCATGCGCAAATCAGCGCCGCAGCCAGGCCGGACGCCATCATCAGCTCCTCCACCTCGGGCCTGCTGCCGTCCGACTTCTATGCCGATGCCCTGCACCCGGAACGCTGCGTGGTAGGTCACCCGTTCAACCCGGTTTATCTACTGCCCCTGGTGGAGGTGGTGGGCGGCCAGCGCACGGCACCGGAAACCATCGCCGCTGCTATCAAAATCTATAGCACGCTAGGCATGCGTCCTCTGCATGTGCGCAAGGAAGTGCCCGGCTTTATTGCTGACCGGCTGCTGGAAGCCCTGTGGCGCGAGGCCTTGCATCTGGTCAACGAAGGTGTGGCCAGCACTGGCGAAATAGACGACGCCATCCGCTTCGGTGCGGGAATCCGCTGGTCCTTCATGGGCAGCTTTCTCACCTATACCCTGGCCGGTGGCGATGCCGGCATGCGGCACTTCATGGCCCAGTTCGGCCCGGCGCTGCAACTGCCATGGACCAAGCTGGTGGCGCCTCCGTTGACAGATGCCTTGATCGACAGCGTGGTCGAAGGCACGACGCAACAGCTGGGCGAGCACTCCATCAAGCAACTGGAACGCTACCGGGACGACTGCATCCTCAGCGTGCTGGACGCGGTGGCCGCCGCCAAGTCACGCCACGGCCTGCGCAGCGGGGAGTGAGATGGACAGTCTTGCAGCCGCCCCCCTGCCCCTGCTCACACAGACGGTCCAGCCTGAATGGGTGGACTACAACGACCATTTGCGCGACGCCTTTTACCTGCTGGTCTTCAGCTATGCCAGCGATGCGCTGATGGGCCAACTGGGGCTGGATGCCGCCGGCCGGGAGCGCCTGCACAGCAGCATCTACACGCTGGAGTGCCACATCAACTACCTGCACGAGGTCAAGCTGGGCAGCGAGCTGCAGGTGGACATGCAGCTGCTGGCGCATGACAGCAAGCGCCTGCACATCTATTTCAGCATGTACCGACCGGACCTGAGCGAGCCGGTGGCCGTGAGCGAGCAAATGCTGCTGCATGTGGACACCCGGGGCCCCAGGTCCGCCCCCTTCAGCGCCGAGGTGCTGGCGCGTGTGCAGGCCCTGTACGTCGCGCACCGCCAGCTGCCCCGGCCCCGCCATGTGGGCCGGACCATGGGCCTTCCCCCGCAAGCCACCTAGCTGCGCACCAGCACCGCGGACTGGGCGCTGTCGCGGGAAGAGCCGCCCACCACGAAGCTATAGCTGCCACTAGGCGTTTGCCAGCGGTGGGTGGTGGCGTTCCAGATGCTCAGGCGCTCGGGCTTCACGGTGATGCTGACGGCCTTGCTCTCGCCGGCCGCCAGTTGCACCTTTTCCCAGGCCACCAGGCGTTTGGGCGGCTCGCCGGCCGCTGCCGGCAGGCCGGCGTACACCTGGGCCACCTCGGCGCCGGCACGCGCGCCGGTGTTCTTCAGCGTGAAGCCCACCGTCACCGAGCCGTCGCTGTTGGAGCGGGTGCTGATGCCGCTGTAGCTGAAGCTGGTGTACGACAGGCCGTGGCCGAAGGGGAACAGCGGCGTGATGTTTTGCGCGTCGTACCAGCGGTAACCCATCTTCAGGCCCTCGCTGTAGTTCACCGTCAGGTCGGTCGCCGAGATGGCCGCCTGCAGCAGGTCGCTTTCGCTTTGCGGGAAGGTCAGCGGCAGCTTGCCCGAGGGGTTGACGGCGCCGAACAACACGTTGGCAATCGCCGGGCCGCCCTGCACGCCGGGGTACCAGGCCTCGACCACCGCGTTCACATTCGCCAGCCAGGGCATGGTGACGGCGGTGCCGGTTTCCAGCACCACCACGCTGCGCTTGGCGGCGGCGGCCACGGCGGTGATCAGGGCGTTCTGGTCATAGGCCTGATTGGCCGGGTCGGCGGCGTTGTTGGGCAGGCTCAGGTTCGGTAGGTCCGCTCCTTCGGTTTGCCACTGGGTAGCAAAAACGATGGCCACGTCAGCCGCTGCGGCTGCGCTGGCCGCAGCGGCGGGGTCGCTACCGTCCAGGTAGGTGACTGTGGCGTTGGGAGCCATGGCCCGGATGGCGGCCAGCGGTGCGGACTTGTACCAGACGGCACACGAGCCGAACGTGCTGGTGTTGGGCACCAGGCAAGTGACGGCATTGCCATCGCGGGCGGGCACCGCGCCGGAGCCGCCGCCCGAGATCACGCCCGCATCCGCATGGCCGCCAATGACCACAATGGTTTGCGCTGCCGTGGTACTCAGCGGCAGCACATTGGCCGTGTCGCCGCTGGCCACTGCGTTCTTCAGCAGCACCATGGACTGTTCGGCGACCTTCTGGGCCACGGCATTGCCTGCGGCCTGGTCAACGGTACCACCGGCCTTGGGAGGCGATGCCATTACACCGCTGGCGTACAGGGTGCGCAGCTTGCGCAGAACCATATCGTCCAGGCGGGCCAGCGGCACGGTACCGGCTTGGACGGCGGCCTTGAGCTTCTGGTTGAAGCTCGTGGCAGGCAAAGCGAAACTGCCAAAGGAGGTAGGGGTGTAGTCGTCGGCACTGCCAGCTTCTTCTTCGTCCAGCCCGGCGTTGGCGGCACGCACGGTATCGGTCACCGCAAAGAACCAGTCGGACTGGACGATGCCTTTGAAGCCCCACTCGGTCTTGAGCACATCAGTCAGCAGATACGCGCTTTCGCAGGCTTTGACGCCGTTGAGCAAGTTGTATGCGCACATCACGTTACCGGGCGCGCCATCTTTGACACCCATCTCGAAGGGCAGCAGGTACAGCTCGCGCAAGGTGCGTTCGTCAATCACCGAATTGGAAGTGAAACGGTTGGTTTCCTGCTCGTTGCCTGCGAAGTGCTTGATGGTGGCAATCACTTTTTGCGACTGCGTGCCCAACGTGCGCTGCGTAATCATGTTGCCTGCCAGTACCGGGTCTTCACCCATGTACTCAAATGTGCGGCCATTGCGCGGCTCACGCGCCAAATTCACACCGCCGCCCAGGCCTTCGGCAAAGCCCAGGGCCCGCAGTTCGGTGGCGATGGCGCTGCCGTAGCTGTGGGCCAGCGTTGGGTCCCAGCTGGCGGCCAGGGCGATGGGGGCCGGGTACGGCGTAGCGTTCGAGCCCACCACGTTGACCCCGCCGGCCGAGTCGGCATTGGTCAGATTGGGTATGCCCAGGCGGGGAATACCTTTCACCACGCCTGCGCCGCCGAGAGCGTCCGGCACGCCATAACCCTCGCCGTGGACCAGCTGGATTTTTTCGTCCAGCGTCATCTTGGCCAGCAGCGCAGCGGCTTGTTGGTCTACGGTGGGGGCATCGTCGCCGCCGCAGCCGTAGAGTAGTCCGGCGGTAACAAGGGCGATGACGAGGGGGCGTTTGAGGTGCACGGTTTTGTCTCCTTATGGTGTGTGATCCGCGCCCGGCACGGGCGGGTCAGCGGCACTGTAGCCAGGGGAGACACCGCAGGATTGACCTGCGGGAGCAGCACTTTACCCAGAGGTGCAGGACTGCAAAGAAAAGTGAAACAAGATGAAGCTAATGGACGGTGGCATCCGCCGCCTGCTTGCGAAACTGCGATGGCGACACGCCAAACGCGCCCGAGAAAAACCGCGAGAACGCGCTCAGCGACGAGAAACCCAGTAGGTCGCTGATCTCGGAGATCGGGCTCTGCGCCTGCAGCAGCATGCGCCGGGCCTGGGCCGCACGCACGCTACCCAGCACCTCCTGGAAATGCGTGGCCTCCAGCTGCAGCCGCCGGTTCAGCCCCCAGCGTGAAGTATTGAAATGCGCACAGGCCTGGACCAGCAGCTGGCTGCCGCTGCCGATGGCGTCGCCGGCTGCAATCGCCTGCGCCAGAAAGCGCTGCAGGCCCAGGGCAAAGGTCTGCGCCGGCTCCAGCCGGGCCTGCTCGGCCCGCGCCTGGCCGAGGAAGAAGGCATACAGGTTCGGGTTGTGCTGCGCATAGGGCTGGTCGCAGGCCGGGGCCTGCAGCAGCAGGCGGTTGCGCGCCTGGCCGAAACGCACCTCGCAGCCCATCGCTGCGCGCAACTGGGCGACCGGTGCGAAGGGCTCGCCGGTCAGCTCCAGCACGCAGGCACGGCCGCCTTCCGGGTCGTAGTGGCACACGATGCGGTGCAGCAGGAAGAAGTTGCCAAAGGCGCTGAAGGCGTTGCCGCCGCTGTCGTCCAGCTGGTAGTCGAATTCAAACTGCATGCCTTGGCGCAGGCAGCGGATCACGTCCACATTGCCGATCAGGCTGCGGTGGTGGAAGTAGGCCCCCAGCCCGGCCGCCAGATTCGGCGCATTCGCCACCACCGCGTACAGCGTGGGAAAGGGCTGCAGGCAGGCCTGGATGTCGAACTGCCAGTAGTCGCTGGGCACGGGCATGTACTGCACCAAGCGCATGGCGGCCAGGTGTTTGGCGGCGCAGATGCGGGCCTGGGGCGACTCCAGCTCCCAGGCGGCGATGCCGGTCAGGCGCTGGAACTCCTGCGGACCGATGCCGTGTTGCTCGGCTCCGTCCATGCACAAGCGCACCAGGGTGCTGGTGACCGAGCGCTGCTCCGGCATGCGCCAGGCATCCAAAGCGGCGCCGCAGTCCCAGACGGGCGCCGCACCGTCCATGGCCGGGTCGGCATAGTCTTGTTGCCAGTCTCGTTGCCCCATCGCTTGTCTCCTGTCTCGCTGCCTGCGGGCGAACCGGCTGGCAGAGCCTCCAGATTCTTGTATTTTGGAGGAGGCGTTTTCCCTGAAAATCGTTTGAGCCAAATCAGGCTCTAGCGCAGATGGTAGCTGCGCCAGCAGCTATTGAATCGATAGTGCCGGCTGCCGGTGCAAAGCAGGGTCTTCCGCCCCTAGGCGGAACACCGCCACGGTGTCCACCAACTCCTGTGACTGGGCCTTAAGGCTGCTGGCGGCGGCGGCCATCTGCTCCACCAGGGCGGCGTTCTGCTGGGTGGTCTGGTCGATCTGCGACACCGCCTCCGACACCTGGGCCACGCCGGCGTTCTGCTCACTACTGGAGGCGCTGATCTCGCCCACGATATCGGTCACGCGGCGGATGCTGGCCACCACCTCGGCCATGGTGCTGCGCGCCTGGTCCACCAAGGCACTGCCCTGCTCTACCCGCTGCACGCTGGTGGAGATGAGCTGCTTGATTTCTTTCGCCGCGTCGGCGCTGCGGCTGGCCAGGTTACGCACCTCGCTGGCCACCACCGCAAAGCCACGGCCTTGCTCGCCGGCGCGCGCGGCTTCGACCGCTGCATTCAACGCCAGGATATTGGTCTGGAAGGCGATGCCGTCGATCACGCTGATGATGTCGCTGATCTTGCCGGATGCCTCGTTGATGCTCTTCATGGTCGCCACCACCTGGCCGACCACCTCGCCGCCCTGCACCGCCAGGGTGGAGGAGCCGCGCGCCAACTGGTTGGCCTGCTGGGCGCTCTGGTCGTTGTGCTGCACAGTGGAGCGCAGCTCTTCCATAGAGGCGGCTGTTTCCTCCAGGGCGCTGGCCTGGTGCTCGGTACGGGCGCTCAGGTCATGGTTACCCTGGGCAATCTCGGCACTGGCCGAGGCCACGTGCTCGGCGTTGCTCTGCACGCTGCGCACGATGCCGGCAAAGCTGGCCTGCATGCGCGCCATGGCGTGCAGCAGCTGCTGGGTTTCGTCATTGCCCACCGGCTGCACCGGGCGTGACAGATCGCCCTCGGCCAGTGCGTCGGCAATGCTGACGGCATAGGCCATGGGCTGGGCCAGGCGCCGGGCCAGCCACAGCGCGGCGGCCACCAGCAACACGATCGCCAGCACCAGCACAGCACCCACCTGCATCTGGCCCTGGCCGACCACAGCGGCCGAATGCGCGCTGTTGGCGGCCACGTCTTTTTCAATGGCCCGCACCTGCACGGCCATCTGGGTTTCCAGCTCGCCGAAGATGCGGTTGAACTCGGGCACTGCGCCGGCCGCGGCGGCCCCCTTGGCGGCCAGGTCCTGCACGCGGCTGGCGGCCTCGGTGTATTGCTTCACCAGGGGCTGGGTCTTGTCGATGACGGCCTTCACGTCGGGCGACAACGGCAAGGCCTGCAGGCTCTGGAAGGCGGTGTTGAACTGGGCCACATGGTCGGCCAAATCCTTTTGCGAGCGCTCCAGCTGCGACTTGTCGCGGCCAATGGCGCCGAACAGGGCCAACAGCACATCGCCGCGCACCGCGCCCTGCATCATGGCGGCCTGCTGGCTGCTCTGCACGGCTGCGCCCATTTGCACCGACTCGCCGAAGGCACCGGCCAGGCGCCCGGCGCTGAGCAGGCCTACGCCGCCCACCACCGCGGCCATCACCGCGCCCGCCAAACCGATAGAAAGTACCTGGTTACGCAATTTCATAGCAATTCCGTCTGACGAAGGGTCTGCCCCAAGGGGCGTACGCAGGCCACCAGCGGTGGCCGCGAAGATGCGCGGAGGCGTGCGAAGTAGAGGCTGCCGTGCTTACAGGCGCACGCCGGTCTTCTCGTCGAACCAGCTGACCTGGGCGGCCGACACGTGCAGGCCGACTTTCTCACCCGGCTGGAAGCGCGCCTGTGGCGAGGTGCGCACGGTGACGTTGCCGGCCTCGGTCTTCACCACCACATAGGTGTCGGCGCCGGTGGGCTCCACCACACTGACTTCACCGCGCCAGGCGGCGTTGTCCACCAGCTCGATGTGCTCGGGGCGCAGGCCCAGCAACGCGTCCTTGCCCACCGCCGGGCAAGCCAGGGGCAGGCTGCCGCCCTTGAAGGAAAATTGGCCGCCAGCGCTTGCATTGCCTGCGCTGCCAGCTATCAAATTCATAGTTGGCGAACCGATGAAGCCGGCCACATAGGTATTGGCTGGGCGGCTGTAGATGTCGTCCGGGGTGCCCAGTTGCTGCAATACGCCGTCCTTCATCACCGCGATGCGGCTGCCCAGGGTCATGGCCTCGATCTGGTCGTGGGTCACGTAGACACTGGTGATGCCGGACACCTGGTGCAGGCGCTTGATTTCGGCACGCATTTCGACGCGCAGCTTGGCGTCCAGGTTGGACAGCGGTTCGTCGAACAGGAACAGCTGCGGCTGGCGTGCCAGGGCGCGGCCCATGGCCACACGCTGGCGCTGGCCACCAGACAGCTGCGCGGGGCGGCGGTCCAGCAGGTGGGTGATCTGCAGCATGGCGGCCACTTCGTTGATGCGCTTTTCACGCTCGGCCTTGGGCACCTTGCGCATTTCCAGCGCGAAGCCGATGTTCTCGGCCACGCTCATGGTGGGGTACAGCGCATAGCTCTGGAACACCATGGCGATGTCGCGCTGGGCCGGCGGCACGCCGACCACGTTGCGGTCGCCAATGCGGATGGCGCCTTCGGTCGGCTCTTCGAGGCCGGCGATGATGTTCAGCAGGGTGGACTTGCCGCAGCCGGACGGGCCGACCAGGATCAGGAATTCACCCGGCGCGACGTCGATGTCGATGCGCTTGAGCACCTCGACCATCTTGTCGCCGTTGCCGAAAGTTTTACGTATGCCTTGGATGTGGAGTGCGGATGCCATAACTTTTATCCTTTCACAGCACCGGCTGTGAGTCCTTTAACGAAGAATTTGCCTGCCAACACGTAGATCAGAATGGTGGGCAGGCCCGCGATCACGGCAGCCGCCATGTCCACGTTGTAGTTTTTCACGCTGCTGGTGGTGTTGACCATATTGTTCAGGCCCACGGTGATGGGCTTGCTGTCGGCACCGCTGAAGGCCACGCCAAACAGAAAGTCGTTCCAGATATTCGTGAACTGCCAGATCAGCGTGACCATCACGATGGGCGTGGACAGCGGCACGATGATGCGGAAGAAAATGCGCCAGAAACCGGCACCGTCAATCCGCGCGGCGTTCACCAGCTCTTTCGGGATGGACGCGTAGTAGTTGCGGAAGAACAGCGTGGTACCGGCCAGACCGGCCAGGCAGTGCACCAGGATCAGACCGTAGACCGAGCTGGAAATACCCAGCCAACCCAGGATCTGGCTCATGGGCAGCAGCACCACCTGGAAGGGCATGAACACGCCAAACAGCATGAAGCCGAACAGCAGCTCGCTGCCCTTGAACTTCCACAGGCTCAGCACATAGCCGTTGATGGCGCCCCACAGCGTGGAGATGATCACCGCCGGGAACACGATCAGCACCGAGTTCCAGAAGAAGGGCTGCAGGCCACGGCAGTCGGTGCCGGTACAGGCGGTGGACCAAGCCAGTTGCCAGGCCTCGAAGTTCAGCGCGTGCGGCAGGCTCAGCAGGTTGCCACTGCGGATTTCTTCAGCGTCCTTGAACGAGGTGGCCAGCATCACATACATGGGTGCCAGGAAGAAGAAAGCCGCCAGCAGCAGCACGCCATAAATCAATACACGGGGAATCAGTACTTGGAGAGGGTTCTTAGCGATCATGGGGCTTGCTCCGCAGTTCACTGTACAAATAAGGCACCACGATCGCGGCTACGGTGGCCAGCATCATGGTCGCGCTGGCAGCGCCCAGGCCGATCTGGCCGCGGGTAAAGCTCATCACGTACATAAAGGTGGCAGGCACGTCGGTGGCATAGCCGGGGCCGCCGCCGGTCAAGGCCATCACCAGGTCGAAGCTCTTGATCGACAGGTGCGACAAGACCATGATGGTGGAGAACACCACCGGGCGCAGGATCGGCAAAATAATGCGCCAGTAGATGCGCGGCAGGCTGGCGCCGTCGATCTGCGCGGCCTTGATGATGCTGTCGTCGATGCCGCGCAGGCCGGCCAGGAACAAGGCCATCGCAAAGCCGGCGGACTGCCAGATGCCGGCAATCACCACGCAGTAAATGGCGGTGTCGCTCTGCACCAGCCAGTCGAAGCTGAAGCTGCTCCAGCCGATGTCATGCATCAGTTTTTCCAGGCCGAGGCTGGGGTTCAGCATCCACTTCCAGGCGGTACCGGTGACGATGAAGGACAGCGCCATGGGGTACAGGTAGATGGTGCGCAGCAGGCCTTCGGCTCGGACCTTCTGGTCCAGCACGATGGCCAGCGCCATGCCGATCAGCATCGCGCCGCCCACGTACAACACGCTGAAGATGCCCAGGTTCTTCAGCGCCAGCCACCAGCGGTCCATCTCCCACAATTTGGCGTATTGGGCCAGGCCGACGAACTCGTCGTAGTTGGGCAGCATGCGCGATGCGGTCAGGGACAAAACCCCGTTCCAGATCATCAGCCCGTAGATGAAGGCAAAGCCCAGCACGAAGCCGGGCGCAATCACCAGCTTGGGCAAGGCCTGCTCAAAATTCGGTTTCATGGGAGTGGCTCTCAAAAAATAAGGCCCCATTCCGCCGTAGCGGGATGGGGGATAAGGCTGCCAACCGACGCATCGGTTGTTCGCCCTGCCCCGCGTGCCACATCACAAGCGATGTGCGCGGGGCGGGCGCTACGGCACAAAGGTGCGCGCAGCCTGGGGGGTGCCAGTTACTTGGTTTGCGCGGCGGAAGCGATGTTCTTCACAGCAGCGTCGATGCTGATCTTGTCATCGTTCCAGAACTGGCTGACCGCGTCCTTGATGGCGCCTTCAGCTGCAGGGCTCACAGCCATGCCGTGGGCAATCGAAGGCACCAGGCTGCCGGTCTTGGCGGTGTCCACGAAGTCCTTGGCGGACAGCTTGGCGCAGTCGTCAAACTTGTCCATCTTCATGTTCAGACGAACCGGGATGGAACCCTTGTTCAGGTTGAAGATTTCCTGGAACTCGGTGCCCATGATGGCGGCAGCCAGGTCGCCCTGGGCCTTTTGCGCATCCTTGTCCTTCAGCTTGAACATGGCAAACGAGTCCACGTTGTAGGTGTAGGAGGTAGCGGTGCCAGGAGCAGCTGCGCACAGGAAGTCTTTGCCTGGCACCTTGCCAGCAGCCAGGAACTCGCCCTTGGCCCAGTCACCCATGAACTGGAAGCCGGCCTTGCCTTGCATCACCAGGGCGGTGGTCAGGTTCCAGTCGCGGCCTGCGGAGGCAGCGTCGGTGTAGCCCTTGATCTTGCGGAAGGTTTCCAGGGACTTCTTCATGGTGTCGCTGGTCAACGCCTTGTTGTCCAGCTTGACCAGTGCGTCGCTGTAGAACTTGGCACCGCCCACACCCAGCACCACGGTTTCAAAGGTGGTGAAGTCTTGCCAGTTTTGGCCACCGTGGGCCACGGCGATGAAGCCTGCAGCCTTGATCTTGTCGGCGGCAGCAAAGAATTCAGCGTAGGTCTTGGGCATGCCGGTGACGCCGGCCTTCTTCAGCACTTCGGGGTTGGCCCACACCCAGTTCACGCGGTGCACGTTGACCGGAGCTGCAACGTAGTTGCCCTTGTATTTCATGCCATCGGCCACGGCCTTGGGCAGCAGGCTGTCCCATTGTTCGGCCTTGGCGGTGGCGTCCAGGTTGGCCAGCACGCCTTCGGCAGCCCATTCCTGGATCGCTGGGCCCTTGATCTGGGCTGCGGCAGGGGGGTTGCCCGAGACCACGCGGCTCTTCAGCACGGTGGCGGCATTGTCGCCACCGCCGCCAGCCACGGCGAAGTCCTTCCACACATGGCCCTTGGCCTGCATGATCTTCTTCAGCTCAGCCACCGACTTGGCTTCGCCACCGGAGGTCCAGTAGTGCAGTACTTCGACCTCGCCGGCCTGAATAGCACCTGCGGACACCACTGCAACCATGGCGAGCGCCAATTTGGAAAGCTTCAACATCTATGTCTCCTGGATTTGCCGCCCCCGACTTTAGGCGGATTGGTACGGCAAAGGGTTGGCTCAACCGGGCACCGCGCCCCGCTGATTCATTAATTTTTCATTAATTAATGAAAAATGAACACTAGGGATTTCCCTGGGACTGCGTAAAGACTTCTCCTCAAAAATCAAAATTGATAGCACCCTGTGCAGACACAATATGCGCCACCGGTCATTTTCGTTCAGTAAAAAAACAGCGGAATAGCCCGGCGTTTATGATCGCCGCCATGCTTGCAAAGATCATGGGGTTTGTTTTACTGGGCCTGGTGCGGGTGCTGACAGGCGCCCAAGCCCGCTGGTACGGCTGCCCGCCCAAGGCCGAGCAGCGCATTTATTTTGCCAACCACCAAAGCCATGCCGACCTGGTGCTGATCTGGGCCGCCCTGCCCTCCGAGTTGCGCAGCATCACCCGCCCCATCGCCGCCAAGGACTATTGGACCGCCTCACGCTTCAAGCTGTGGCTGACCACGGCCGTATTCAATGCCGTTTACGTAGACCGCAGCCGCACCAAGGACGCCAGCGGCATGGAGCAAGATCCGCTGGAGCCCTTGGTCGAGGCACTGGAGAGCGGCGACTCCATCATCCTATTCCCCGAAGGCACACGCGGCCATGCCCCCGAGCCTCAGGCCTTCAAGGCCGGGCTGTACAAGCTGGCGCAGAAATTCCCGCAGGTGGTGCTGGTGCCGACCTGGATACACAACGTGCAGCGTGTCATGCCCAAGGGCGAGGTGATTCCGGTGCCGGTGCTGTGCTCGGTCACCTTCGGCACGCCGATGCAGCTGGCGCCCGATGAAGACCGCCACGCCTTTCTGGAACGGGCGCGCGCCAACGTGATCGCGCTGAGAGAAATATGAACCAGTTCCTGCGCAGCCTCAGCGGTACGCAACAGGTGGGGGCGATGTTCGTCCTGGTGTTTGGCGTGCTCTTGCTGGCCAGCGGCGCGCTGCTGCTGTTGTCGCTGCGCGAGCGCGACGACAACGCGTTTGGTGCGGCCTTCGGAGCCGAGCTGGACAATCTGCGCCGGGTGCTGAAGAACACCTGGTTCATGGCCGGTGTGTTCTGGCTGTGCTGGGCCGTGGGCGGCTGGGTGGCGATTACGCTGTTCGCACTGGTGGCCTTCTTCGCGCTGCGCGAATTCATCACCCTATCGCCCACCCACCGGGGCGACCACCGCAGTCTGATCCTGGCGTTTTTTGTGGTGCTGCCGGTGCAGTTCTGGTTGGTGGGCGGCAAGCACTTCGACCTGTTCACGGTGTTCGTGCCGGTCTACGTCTTTCTGGCCCTGCCCATCGTGGGAGCCCTGGCCGACGACCCGCACCGTTTTCTGGAGCGCAATGCCAAGATGCAGTGGGGCATCATGGTCTGCGTCTACGGCACCAGCCACGTGCCGGCGCTGGTGCGGCTGGACTTCCCGGGCTACCAGGACAAGGGTGCCTTCATGGTGTTCTTTCTGGTGCTGGTGGTGCAAACCTGCATGCTGGTACAGCACCTGGCCACCCGCAAGCTCAAGCGCGCGCCACGCGCGCCCCACATCAGCCAAAGTTTCAACTGGACCAGCTGGGGCATAGGCGTGGCCGCAGGCGGCCTGCTGGGTGGGCTGCTGGCCGGCATCACCCCGTTCAAACCCGGCCAGGCCCTGGCCATGGCGCTGATTGCCTGCGTGGCCGGCTCGCTGGGCCACCTGGTGATGAAGGCGTTGAAGCGCGACCGCGGTATCACCAACTGGGGCAGCGAGGGCCAGTCCATCACCGGCGCCAGCGGCCTGCTGGACCGGGTGGATGCCCTATGCTTTGCCGCCCCCATCTTCTTCCACTCGGTCCGATGGTATTTCCGGGTGTAGCTGCCTTGGTTCGCCAGGATGCGCCATGGGTGGCGACAGACTTTCACTCAAGGCAATAGTTCAAATTTCAGGTCGGCCAGCGGCGTCACTTTTTCTTCACGCACCAGCTTGAACTCGGTGTTCGGGCCGATCCACTTGGCCCAGATCTGGTCGATCTCGCCGGCCTTGTCCATGGCCAGCAGCGCAGCATTGACCTTGGCCAGCAGCACGGGTTCGTCCTTCTTCATGCCGACGCCGATAGGCTGGAACACCATCGGGTCCTTGATCATCTTCAGCTCGACGCCGGTGGTCTTGGACTGATTGACCAGCTTGGTGATGGTCATGGTGTTGGCGACAACGCCCACCGACTTGTTCTGCTGCACGGCCATGTAGGCGGAGCCAGTGTCCTGGAAGGTGACGGGGTCGGAGCCGTTCATCTTGATCGACAGCTCCGAGGTCGAACCCTTGGTGGAGCTCAGCCGCTTGCCCTTGAAGTCAGCCTTGGTGGTACCCGGGTCGGACGCCTTCACCGCCAGCATTTCCTTGGCGATGTAGTAGGGGTCGCTGAACTGGATCTGCTCACCGCGGCTCTTGGTGTAGGCCAGGTTGGCCACGGTCAGGTCGACCCGGCCCATCTTGACCTCGGGCACGCGGGCCTCAACCGACAAGGGCGTGATCTTGGCCGTGAGACCCAACTGCTTGGCGATGGCATTGCACATATCGACATCGAAGCCCACCATCTCGCGGGTCTTGGGATCGGGGGCAGCAAAAGGAGGCACATCGGCGAAGGTGCCGCACTTGAGCTCCTTGCGCTGGACCATGTCCTGCCACTGGTCGGCCTGGGCGGCAAAGCTGAGAGCAAGCAGAGCGGCGACCGCCGTCATGCGGGGGAGACGATAGGTATGGAACATGGTGAACTCCTGGAATAGAAAAACGTGGAGGAAACTCGAAAACCGAGGTGGCTAGTGCGCCCGCAGGTCGGACAGAAAACGCTTGGCACGCGGGTGCTGCGGGCTGCTGAAAAACTCCTTCGGCGTTGCCGTCTCCAGAATGCGGCCGGCATCCATGAACCAGATCTGATCGGCCACTTCGCGGGCGAAGTTCATCTCGTGGGTCACGCACATCATGGTCATGCCGTCGTTGGCCAGGCTGCGCATCACCGACAGCACCTCACCCACCATTTCCGGGTCGAGCGCGCTGGTGGGCTCGTCAAACAGCATCGCCGGCGGCTCCATGGCCAAGGCCCGGGCAATGGCCACGCGCTGCTGCTGGCCGCCGGATAGTTGCGCAGGATAGGCGTCGGCCTTGCTCGACAGGCCCACGCGGTCCAGCAGTTGCTGCGCCTTGGCCTTGGCGTCGCTGCGGCCCACGCCACGCACCCGCATCGGCGACATCATGATGTTCTCCAGCACCGACAGATGCGGGAACAGATTGAAGCTCTGGAAGACGAAGCCGATCCGGCTCCGCAGGCGGTTCAACGCCTGGCTGCTCATCGGCGCGTGGATGTCGCTGCCATCAAAAAGCAGCTGACCCGACTTGATTTCTTCCAGCCGGTTGACTGTGCGGATCAGCGTGGACTTGCCCGACCCCGAGGGGCCGCACACCACCACCACCTCACCCTTCTTGACCTCGGCATTGATGTCGATCAGGGCATGGTAGCTGCCGTACCATTTGTTGATTTCGTTGAAACAGATCATGGTGGTCTCTTTGGACGGAAAGTTCAGGATTCAACCGTTGCGCCCGCGGGCTGCAACGCGGCAGGTGCGGTGCCCAGCAGGCCCCGGCGCTTGCGCGCCACGCGCCGCTCCAACCAGTGCGCCAACTGGGTGAGGCTGTAGCAGACCACGTAGTAAGTCACCGCCAGGATGAAGAACACGTGGAAGGGCTTGGTCAGCAGCTGGTTGTTGATCTGGTTGGCCGCGAATGTCAGCTCCTGCACGTTGATCACATAACCCAGCGTGGTCTCTTTGATCGCCGACACGAACTGGCTCAGCAGGCTGGGCAGCATGTTGTAGAGCGCCTGCGGCAGGATGACGCTCCACATCGCGCCGAGGTAGCTATTGCCCAGGGCCCGGGCAGCTTCCAACTGGCCGCGCGGCAGCGCCTGGATGCCGGCGCGCACCACTTCCGACAGATAGGCGCCTTCGTAGATCACCAGCGTGCACAGCATGGTGGTGAAGCCGGAGACGTTGCGACCGATCAGCAGCGGCACCAGGAAATACACCCACAGGATGACCATCAATAGCGGCACGCCGCGCACCACATAGATCAGGCCGGTGGAGGGCCAGCGCAGCACGCGCCAGGGCGAGAGCCGGGCCAGCGCCAGCAGCACGCTCAGCGGGAAGGCCAGCACAATGCCCAGTACCGACAGCACCAGCGTGCAGACGATGCCGCCCATGGGGCCGTTCGGGTACTGGCCAACCAGCAGCAGCAGCCAGTTGTCGCGCAAGATGTTGAACAGATCGATCATGCTTACCTCGCCCCGGCAATGCTGTAGCGCTTGGACAACCAGGCTCCGGCGGCCATGATCAGCAGCGAGAAGCCCAGGTAGACCACCGTGGCGACAAGGTAGGCCTCAAAGGTGCGAAAGCTCTGGCTTTCAATTTCCTTCACTGCGTGGGTCAACTCGGCCACACCGATGGCCATGGCCAGGCTGCTGTTCTTGAACAAAGAGACGCTGTGATTCACCAGGGCCGGGACTGCATTGCGCACCGCTTGCGGCAGGATCACGTAGCGCATCGCGCTGAGATAGCTGTGCCCCAGGGCGCGAGCGGCCTCGGTCTGCCCGTCGGGTATGGAACGAAGCCCGGAGCGCAGGTCTTCGCTGAAGTAAGCAGCCTGGCACAGGCCGAGCGCGACGATGGCGAACAAAGCCTCGCCGTTGTGTTCCGACAGCCAGCTCTGCAGTTCGTCGGGCAAGAGGCTGGAGATGCCGAAGTACCACAGCATCAGCTGCACCAGCGTGGGCACGTTGCGGTGGTAGGACACATAGGCCTCCACGGCACGCTCCGTGACGCGAACGGGCATCAGGCGCACGACCAGCAGCACCACCGCCAAGGCCATCGCCAGAAGCCAGGAGCCCGCGGCGATTTGCAGAGTCATCCGCACGCCTTTGAGGAGCATGGCACTGAACTCAGCGTTCAGCAATATGGCCATCAGATCGAAGTTTTTCATGCGTGGCTTCTACCAGGCTGGTGGTGCAGCTGCGGCCTCAGGCTTGCGGGCGTTCGGGGCGCGTCGTCGACAGCCCGCCGGGCACCTGCAGCGTGGGGGTGATTTCCATGTGGCCGACGTTGACGGCAATCGGTGCAGCAATGGCGAAGGCGATGGCGTTGGCGATGTCTTCGGCCTGCGGTAGCTCGAAGCCTTCAACAAAGCGTTCGTGGATCTCAGCGCTGTCGCCGTGCACATGGGCAAAGATGTCGGTGGCAACGCGGCCGGGGCAGATTTCGGTAACACGCACGCGTTTGCCAAAAGCATCGATGCGCAACTGGCGCGACAACATGCTGACCGCGGCCTTGGTTGCGTGGTAGGTGCTGTTACCGCCGAAGTTGTAGGCCCCGGCAATGGAGCTGATGTTGATGATGTGGCCGCGGTCGCGCGCCACCATGCCAGGCAGGGTCAGCCGGCAGATGTGCAGCACAGCACGCAGGTTCACATCGATGAGCAAGTCGATGCCTTCCGCGTCGGCCTTCAGGATCGAGCCTGGCCGGTCCACGCCGGCATTGTTGACAACCACGTCGAATTCGATTTCCTGGGCCAGGCGCGTCACGCTGGCCAGGTCGCTGACGTCAATGGCGTGTGGAATGCAGCCGGTGCGCGCGGCGAGTTCGGCCAGCTTGCCGGCGCTGCGCGCCAGCGCGTGGACCTGCAGGCCTTCGGCGCAAAGGCGTTCGACGGTAGCCGCGCCGATGCCCGAGGAGGCTCCGGTCACGAGGGCAGTTTTGTAGTCAGAAAAAGGCATGTCGGGTTTCTTTCTTGTGGGGGGCCGAGGCCTGGATACCTGCGTCGTGCAGGCGGCGTGACCACGAATGGACTGACTTTATCGACGCGGTGTCGATCGCGCCAAGACGGATTGACTGTGAGGCGATAAGCTGCCCTTATGTTGCTCCGCTACAGTGCACGGCCAGGCAGAAAAACGCCACATTGGTGCCCTATGGGGTGGAGTGCGGGTCTTCATAGCGACTGCCGCGAGATCGGCACAATGCGCCCGCCAGTGACTTCGATCTTGGCCCGCACGGCCTCGGCCAGGGCCACCGAGCCAGGGGTGTCGCCATGCAGCAGGATGGAGCTGGCCCGCATGGGGATCTTGCGTCCGCTGTAGCTGGTGACCGTACCTTCTTCCAGCAGTTGCGTCACCCGTTCAAGCACTTTTCCGCTGTTGTGGATCACCGAATCGGGCAGCTTGCGTGGCACCAGCAGGCCGTTGTCGTCGCAGGCGCGGTCTGCCAGGAAGCTGCTGGCCACGCGCAGCCCGTGGTGGTCGCCCGCGCGTTCGATGGCCACGCTGGCCGACGAGCTGATGATCAGTCCCGCATCGAAGCGGGCCACGGCTTCGACCAGCACCATCGCCAGCGCCGGATCGGCTGCAGCCATGTTGCCGAGCGCGCCATGGAAACTCATGTGTGTCATGCGCCGGCCGCAGGCCTGGGTGATGCCGGCCAGTGCACCCAGTTGGTAGATCACATGGCTGGCCAGCTCGGTCGGGTCGATCTGCATCTGCCGGCGCCCAAAACCCATGAGATCGGGGAAGCCGACATGCGCGCCGATGTCGATATCGATGCCGCGGGTGGCCGCCAGGCGCACCGTGCGCTCCATGATGACCGGGTCGCCCGCGTGAAAGCCGCAGGCGATATTGGCCGAGGAGATGATCTTCAGCAAAGCTTCGTCGTCGCCCATGCGCCAGGGGCCGAAGCCTTCACCGAGATCCGCGTTCAAGTCGATGTCCATTGCAAACTCCTCCTTAAATTGCGTCGGCCACAGGCTCGGTGTCGATGTCCAAAAGCGTCGTGCCATAACCGACCGTGCTGCCCGGTGGCACCTGCCATTCGCCCGGCCAGCCGTCGCAGGGGGCATGCACCGGCAGCAGCAGCGGCCCGACCTGCAGTAGGCCGAGCAGGCTGCCGGCCTGGACAGCGCTGCCGGGCAACCACAGTGGCGTGGCGCGGCCGGGAATGCGGTCCAGCAGCACGCCGACGGATGTGGCGTGGACCGGCGTGTGGGCCGTCCTGTGAGCAGGTATTGGCTCAGGTGGCATCGGCTGCACGATGGCCGCGTTGGCGCTGCCGTCCCGGTGGATCTCGATCTGCACGTCCGGGCCACGCAGCTCCAGGAAGTCGATGTCGGTTTCGGCCAGCCATGCGGCCAGTTGGCTTATGTCTTTGGTCTGCATCGTTAGGGCCTGTTCACACTATGGATGCAAGTGCGAACGTGGTTAAAAAAGCGCCAATCAAGGCGCGGGACAACGGCCAGGCTGGCCGCCTGGCCTAGGACTGCAACGCGGAGTGGCGGTTTTTTAACCACGTTCCCTCCGGGTTGCAGCCCAAAAGACCAGCCGCAGCGTTGCAAAGCCTTGCCGGGGTTTACCCCGGCTGCGTTTTGCGCCTTGCCTCTGGCCCTTTGAACAGCAACGCATCTTGTATCCATAATGTGAGCAGGCCCTAGTTCCTTTGCAGCGCCCAGCGCTGCAGATCGATCATCCGGCCGACCTCGTCCAGCCAGGCCTGCACTTCGTCGAGGGCGACCACGGCCGCCTCGTAGTCGACCTCGACGAAACGCATGCGGCTGCCAATCGCGGCCTGACCGAGCCGCCAGAGGTCGGCCTCGATCACGGTACCGAACTTGGGGTAACCGCCCGAAGGTTGGGCGTCGCGCATCTGCACGATGGGCTGGCCGCCCGAAGGCACCTGAATCACGCCGGGCACGATGCCGTGCGAGCGGATCTCCATCGCCTCGATCGGCACCAACGGCGTGCCCTGCATGCGGTAGCCGTAGCGGTCGCTTTGCGCGGTGATCTTCCATGCACCGGCCCAGAAGGCGGCGCGCGAATCTTCCTTGAAGCAGGCGTATTCCGCCGCGGGCAGCACCCGCACGGCGGGCAGGCCATCGCGCATCAGCGGCAGGGCGATGGCCGGGGGCATGACGCCGAAGTCCACCGCAGGCTCACCCCCCGGTCTGGCCGCACGCAGCACGTCGCCTTGCCGCACGGAGCGGCCATTCAAGCCACCGAAGGCGCCGCGCAGCTGGGTGCTGCGCGAGGCCAGGACTTCGGGCACGTCGATGCCACCAGCCAGCGCGAGATAGGCCCGGCTGCCCGAGCCCACCAGCGGCAGGCCCAGCGTCAGCACCTGGCCTTGGCGCGCCTGGTGGCCCCACCAGGGTGCGAGCGAGCGTTGGTCCAGCCGGGCCTGGCAATCGGCGCCGGTGAGCGCAAAGGCGCAATCCTCGGTGAAGCGAACCTGGAACGGATAGACGGGGATTTCCAGCGCGGCAGCACCTGCAGGATTGCCCAGCAGCAGATTGCCAACGGCCAGTGCCAGCTGGTCCATCGCGCCTGCGGCGCCAACGCCGAAGCGCAGACTGCCCAGGCGGCCCGCGTCCTGCACGGTGGCGAGTGCGGTGGAGGAAAGTATTTCAATCATCTAGGGCCTGTTAACACGATGGATGCAAGTGCGGACGTAGTTAAAAAAGCGCCAATCAAGGCGCGGGACGACGGCCAGGCTGGCCGCCTGGCCTAGGAGCGCAACGCGGAGTGGCGGTTTTTTAACCACGTTCCCGGCGGGTTGCAGCCCAAAGGACCAGCCGCAGCGTTGCAAAGCCTGGCCGGGGTTCACCCCGGCTGCGTTTTGCGCCTCGCCTCTGGCCCTTTGAACAGCAACGCATCTTGTATCCATCGTGTTAACAGGCCCTAACGATGTCCTGAACACGGAAGCGAACGCTGTCGCCCGGCTGCAGCACGGCCGGCGGGTCCTGCTCCGGGTGGAAGAAGTCCATGGTGGTGCTGCCGATGGTGTTCCAGCCGCTCGGGCCGGCCGAGGCCGACACGCCGGTCTGCACCCCGCCGATCGACACCGAGCCGCCGGGCAGGTTCACGATGGGCACGGCGCGGCGCGGCGTGGCGATGCGCTCGTCCATACCACCCAGGTAGCAGTAGCCGGGATGGCTGCCCAGCGCATACACCGGATAGAGCGGCGCGCAGTGCAGCGCCACCACTTCGTCGATGCTGAACCCGGTGTGCGCCACCACGTCGGCCAGGTGCGGGCCGCCGGCGCCGCCATACACCACGGGCAGCTCGATGATGCGCCCCTGCAGCGGCAAGGGCTCGGTTTCTTCCCAGGCTTGCAGCACGCTGGCTTCGAGCGCCCGCAGCGCGGCCAGCGTGCGCGGCGGCCGGGCGAAGGTCAGCATCAGGTTGTTCATGCCGGGCACGGCTTCGCGCACTTCGGGTAAGGCCTGCAGCCTGGCCGCCATGGCCCAGATGCGCTGCTGCGGCGCCAGGGCCAGCGGACCCGGTGCCTCGAACAGCAGTGCCGTGGTGCCGAGCAGGGTCAGGTTCGGAGAGTGGGGCTTGGTCTTGGCGTGGTTCATGTACGCTCTTTTTCGGTTGCACGCTCGGTGGCACGCCGCTGCAGCCAGCGTTCGAGGTGGTGGATGTCGACGCCGCCCTGCTGGAAGCCGGGGTCTTCGATGATTTCGCGGTGCAGCGGCAAATTGGTGGCTATGCCCTCGACATGCATCTCGGCCAGCGCCAGGCGCATACGGGCCAGGGCGTCGGCGCGCGAGCTGCCGTGCACGATCAGCTTGGCGATCATCGAGTCGTAATAGGGCGGCACGCGGTAGCCCGCGCCCACGTGGGAATCCACCCGCACGCCAAAGCCGCCCGGGGGCTGCCAGGCGGTGATGCGGCCCGGTGCCGGGGCGAAGGTTTCGGGGTTCTCGGCATTAATGCGGCATTCCAGCGCGTGGCCGAAACAGCCGACCTGGTCTTGCGTCAGTGCCAGTTGTTCGCCGCGCGCCATGCGGATCTGCTGCTGCACGATGTCGATGCCGGTGGTCATCTCGGTGACCGTGTGCTCGACCTGCAGCCGGGTGTTCATCTCGATGAAGAAGAACTCGCCGTCTTCGAACAGGAATTCGAAAGTGCCCACGCCCACGTAGCCGATCTGCCGGCAGGCTTCAGCGCAGCGCGCCCCCACCTTGGCCAGCAGGATGCGGTCAATGCCTGGTGCCGGGGCTTCTTCCAGCACCTTCTGGTGGCGCCGCTGCAGCGAGCAATCGCGGCTGCCGAGCCACAGCGCATGGCCATGGCGGTCACACAGCACCTGGATCTCCACATGGCGCGGATGGCCCAGGAATTTCTCGATGTAGACCTCGGGGTTGCCGAAGGCCCGGCGCGCTTCCTCGCGGGTCAGCGCCATGGCGTCCAGCAGATCGGCCTCGGCCTGCACGATGCGCATGCCGCGCCCGCCGCCGCCGCCAGCGGCCTTGACCATCACCGGGTAGCCGATCTCGCGCGCGATGGCCAGGATGGCCGCGTTGTCGTCGGGCAGCGAACCGTCGGGCCCGGGCACACAGGGCACGCCGGCCGCCCGCATCGCGCGCTTGGCGGCCACCTTGTCGCCCATGGTGCGGATGCATTCCGACGGTGGCCCGATGAAGCTCAGGCCGGCCGCTTCCACACGCGCGGCGAAACCGGCGTTCTCCGACAAGAAGCCGTAGCCCGGATGGACGGCCTGCGCGCCGCTGAGCTTGGCGGCATACAGTAGCGCGGCCTGGTTCAGGTAGCTCTGCGCGGGTGAGGCTGGGCCGATGCACAGGGCCTGGTCGGCCTGGGTGACGTAGACCGCATCGCGGTCAGCCTCGGAATAGACTGCCACAGTGCGCAGCCCCAGGCTGCGGCAAGCGCGCTGGATGCGCAAGGCGATCTCCCCCCGGTTGGCGATCAAAACGGTGTCGAACATGCTCAACCCAGACTCAACAACAGCTGGCCAGCTTCGACCTCGGCACCCGACTCGACCAGCAGGGCCAGCACCGTGGCATCGACGTCAGTGCGGATTTCGTTGAAAACCTTCATGGCTTCGACAACGCACACCACCTGGCCGGCTTGGATGGCCTGCCCCGGCGCGACGAAGGGCGGCGCATCGGGCGATGGACGCCAGTGCACGACGCCATACAAAGGCGTGGTGATAGCACTCGGCGCTGTCGTGGCTGCAGCGGCTGGCTGTGGACTCTGGCGCCGGGCACGTACTGGTGCAGGTGTTGACACGGGCGTTGCCGCCTGCGGGTCTGGCGTCTGCTGCGGCGCGGGGGCGCCGGACGCCGTTTTCCTGCGCACCAGACGCAGCTGCATACCGTCGCGGGTCAGTGCCATCTCGCTGAGGTCCGACGCGGCCATCGCATCGATCAGTGCCTTGATTTCCTGTAGGTTCATCTCGGATTTCCTGCCCTCGCGGGCGGCGTTCACGCGCTGTGCATCAGCGTGTTCGAATGCCGTTAAGTTACCCAGAGATGGGCCGCGACGCCAAGACCGTTTGGCTTTGCCGGGATAAGGACGTCTTATGACGCTTGGCGCGCCTGCTTGGCGCGCTCAGGACGCGGATGCCAGGGCCATGGCTTTCTCGGACGAGAAGCCTGGGTCCGTATCGACATGGAGATCACTCACCAGCTCGAGCAGGATCTCGCGCACCGCCTGCGCCGGCTCTGACAGGGGTAGGTGGTCCGACTGGCACAAGGCCAGCGGCGCCTCGATGACCGGCTCGACGATGCGGCTCTGCCAGGCCATGCCCGAGGCCACGAAGCCACGCGCCATCGAGGCCGGCAGGATGGTCGAGCCGAGTCCGTCGGCGATGGCCGCAGTCAGGGTGATGGCCGACTCCACCTCGGCCACTACGCGCGGCGTCATGCCGGCGCGCATGAAGGCCTCGTTCACCAGCTTGCGCACGATGTTGTAGGGCCGCGGCATCAGCAGTTGCACCTCGCGCAGGTCTTCGAGGCGGATGTTCTCGCCGGGCTGGGGCTCGGTGGCCGGGCCAACCAGGTACAGCGCTTCCTTCACCAGGGGCAGGAACTTCAGGCCGTGGATGGCCTTGTCGCCGTAGAGCACGGCCAGGTCCATGCGGCCGTTCATGATGAGTTCGCTCAGCGTCGTACCGTAGCTCTCGTTCAGGTAGAGCAGGATGCCCGGGTGGCGCGCGCGCACCCGGCGCAGCAGCGGCAAGGCCAGCGTGGCGGCGGCGGTGCCGGGCGCCATGCCCACCGACACCTGGCCCGAAAGCCCCTGGCCGGCGGCGGCCATATCGCTCATCGCCTGGTCGCATTGGCGCAGGATGATCTGGGCGTGGCGGTATAGCGCCTTGCCGGCCTCGGTGGGGGTGACGCCGCGTTGGGTCCGCACCAGCAGTTGCTGGCCAACTTCAGCCTCAAGGGTGGCGAGTTGCTGGCTCAGCGCCGGCTGGGCGATGAACAAGACCTGGGCGGCCTGTGTGAGGCTGCCGATGTCCACGATCTTGACGAAATATTTGAGTCGACGCAGGTTCATTCAGAGGAGAGCAAGCAAAAGGCGAGCCTAGCATCGCCCCACCCGTGGCGGCCAGAGTGCTAACCCGGTGGGCTCTGGCAGGAAAACTCTGGGCAACGCCGGTCATAAGCTCTACCTATATCGCCAGAGCGAACTTGTCTTGGCTTTCCAAAACGACTGCGCGTAACGTTCAGGCCTGTCCATCCAGCCATCGCCATGGCTACGCCGATCTCACAGCCCAAAGGAAAAGCCGTGTCCCGTTCCCCCTCCGACTCCCGCATTGCCGCGCGAGTGCGCCGTATCAAACCATCGCCCAGCAGTGCAGCAGCAGACCGCGCCAACGAGCTGCGCCGCCAGGGCCGCGACATCGTCAACCTGGTGGTCGGTGAGCCCGACTTCGACACGCCGGCGCACATCCGCCAGGCGGCCTGCGCGGCCATCGAGCGCGGCGAGACGCGCTACACCATGTCGGCGGGTACGCCGGCCCTGCGCCAAGCCATCTGCGACAAGCTGCTGCGCGAAAACGGCCTGGGCTACAAGCCTGGCAACGTGGTCGTGACCTGCGGTGCCAAGCACGCGATCTTCAACGCCTTATCGGCCACGCTGGAGCCCGGCGACGAGGTCGTCATTCCCGCGCCGTACTGGGTGTCCTATCCGGACATGGTCCTGGCCTGCGACGGCACGCCGGTGGTGGTGGCCTGCGATGAGGCCGATGGCTTCCGCCTGACCGCCGCCGCGCTCGAGGCCGCCATCACGCCCAGTACGCGCTGGCTACTGCTCAATTCACCCACCAACCCGACGGGCGCAGCCTATAGCGCGGCGGACTTGCGTGCCCTGGCCGATGTGCTGTTGCGCCATCCCCAAGTGCTGCTCATGACCGACGACATCTATGAACACATCCGTTTCGACGGCGAGGCCCTCCCGCACATCGTGGCCATAGAGCCGCTACTGCACGAGCGCAGCGTGGTCATCAACGGCGTGTCGAAGACCTATGCCATGACCGGCTGGCGCATCGGCTACGCGGCCGGCCCGGTCGACCTGATCGGTGCGATGGAAACGCTGCAGTCCCAGTCCACCAGCAATGCCTGCACCATCAGCCAGGCCGCGGCGCTGGCGGCGCTGCAGGGTGACCACGGTTTCCTCAAAGATTTCGTCAAGACCTACCGCCAGCGCCGGGACCGCGCGCTGGCGCTGATCAACGCCATCCCGGGCCTGGGCTGCCGCACGCCGGGCGGCGCCTTCTACCTGTTCGTCAATTGCAGCGGTCTCATCGGCCGCACCACGCCGAGCGGCAAACAGATCGACAGCGATGTGGACGTGGCCCTGTACCTGCTCGACGCAGAAGGCGTGGCAATGATCCCGGGCTCGTCCTATGGCGTAGCACCGTATTTCCGCATGTCGATCGCCACCAGCATCGAAGTCATCGAAGAAGGTTGCGCCCGCATCGGGCGTGCCGTGGCCGCCTTGCATTGAATCTTTCCTGTTGAAACCCGCTCCGAAAGCCCACCCATGGAATACAAAGCCCTGCGCAAGAATGCGTCTGCCGACCAGGCCGATACCAAAATCCTCGAAACCCTGCGCGCACTCCCGCTGGCTGCGCTCAGCGACAGCATGCACCGCAATATCGGCACCTCGGGTCTGAGCCCCTACCACCGTCCCGGCAAGGAAACCATGGCCGGCACGGCGGTCACGGCGCGTTCGCGCGGCGGCGACAACCTGACCTACCTGCGCGCCCTGGAGTTCTGCCGCCCCGGCGACGTGCTGGTGGTTGACGCCGGCGGAGACCTGAACAACGCCGTCGTCGGCGGCATCTTGTCCTTCTATGCAGCCAGGATCGGGCTGTCGGGCGTGGTCATCGACGGCGCGATCCGCGATGTGGCCGAGATCCGCGAACGCGACTTCCCGGTGTACGCGCGTGGCGTGACCCACCGTGGCCCGTACAAAGACGGCCCTGGCGAGATCAACGTGCCGATCAGTGTAGGCGGCATGGTGGTCAACCCCGGCGACATCCTGGTCGGCGACCAGGATGGCTTGCTGGCAATCCCTCCCCAAGGCGCCGAACAGATCATCGAGAAGGCCCGTGCGGTGCTGGTGGCCGAAGAGAAAACCATGGCCGCCATGCGTGAAGGCCGCTGGGATCGCAGCTTCATCGATGCACTCGAAGCACGCTGCAACAACTGACCCCCAAACACCATGCGACCTTCCGTCCTGGCCACCCGTGCCACCTTCCCAGACATCGCCGACCGCCTGCGCCAGTATTTCGATGTCACCGACAACCCTTCCGACACTATCTGGAGCCCGACTGAACTCATCGAACGCCTGCAGGGAAAATCCGGCGTGATGAGCACCGGCAGCGAACGCATCGACGCAGCCCTGCTCGAGGCTTGTCCCGAGCTCAAGGCGGTGTGCAACGTCGGCGTCGGCTACAACAACATCGACGTGGAGGCCTGCACCGCACGCGGCGTGGTCGTCACCAACACGCCCGACGTGCTGACCGAGACCACCGCCGACTATGGCTTCGGGCTGATGATGGCCACGGCCCGCCGCATCGCCGAATCCGACCGTTTCGTGCGTACCGGCGCATGGACCAAGACCGGCATCCACGACCACTTCGTCGGCGGCGACATCCAGGGCGCGACGCTCGGCATCCTGGGCATGGGCCGCATCGGCCGCGGCATCGCACGCCGCGGCGCACTCGGCTTCGGCATGCGGGTGATCTACCACAACCGCTCGAAACTCGACGCCGCACAGGAGGCCGAAGCCGGCGCACAGTATGTCGACAAGCAGACGCTACTCAAGGAGGCCGACCACCTGGTGCTGGTGCTGCCTTATTCGCCAGCCGCCCACCACACCATCGGCGCAGCCGAAATTGCACTGATGAAGCCCACGGCCACACTCACCAATATCGCGCGCGGCGGTATCGTCGACGACGCGGCACTGGCGGCGGCACTGCGCACGGGTACCATCGCGGCCGCCGGCCTGGACGTTTTCGAAGGCGAACCCCAGGTGCACGCCGACTTGCTGGCCGCACCCAACACGGTGCTCACAGCCCATATCGGGAGCGCCTCGGTACGCACCCGGCGCGCCATGGCCGCATTGGCCATCGACAACCTGATCGCATCGCTCGGCTACGGCCCTCAGGCCGGTGCGCCGCTGACGCCGGTGAATGCGGTAAGGCCGCATGTGCGGAGCTGACGTGGCCGCACATTTGGCGAACGGACCGACCTGCCGGTTGCTGGTGATGGGGGTTGCCGGCTGCGGCAAGTCCACACTGGCCGCCCAATTGGCGCAAGGGCTCGGTGGCCAGCTGATCGAAGGCGACGACTACCACCCGGCTACGAACGTGGACAAGATGCGGCGCGGCATCGCGCTCGACGACGCCGACCGCCTACCTTGGCTCGACCTGCTCGGGACGCGTCTGGCGGCCTCGAGCGGCCCCGCCGTGCTCACCTGCTCCGCGCTCAAACGCAGCTACCGAGAACGGCTGCGCGCCGCGGTGCCGGGCTTACGCATCGTCTTCATGGAGCTCGACATGGAAGAAGCGACGCGGCGACTCGGCGCACGCCAGGGCCATTTTTTCCATCCTCAACTGGTTGCCAGCCAGTTTATGGCGCTGGAGCCGCCGGTCGGCGAACCCGGCGTCTTCCGGATTTCATCCATGCTACCTTTGCCGAAGCAGATGGAGGCGGTCTCGAACTGGCTGCTGTCGACCGCGCAAGCGGGCCTATCCATGGCTTCTTCACACTCCGACCGGGCTTATCCGTGAATACATTCATTCAAAAATTCGACCTGACCGGGCGCACCGCCCTCATCACCGGTTCCAGCGCGGGCATCGGATTCGCGCTGGCGCGCGGCCTGGCACAGGCGGGCGCCGCCGTTGTGCTCAATGCGCGCAGCACCGAGAAGCTGGAGGCCGCGGCCGCTACGCTGCGCGCTGAGGGCGCGACTGTCCATACAGCAGCCTTCGATGTGACCGACGGTGCGGCCGTAGCCAAGGCGGTGGCCCAGATCGAGCGTGATATCGCACCCATCGACATCTTGGTCAACAACGCCGGCATGCAGCGCCGCGGCCCGCTTGATCAGTTCGAGGAAGCGCAGTGGCACGAACTGATGAAGACCAATGTGGACAGCGTCTTCCTGGTCGGACAGGCGGTGGCCCGGTGCATGATTCCACGCGGGCGCGGCAAGATCGTCAACATCTGCTCGGTACAGAGCGAAATGGGCCGCCCCGGCATCGCGCCCTACACCGCCAGCAAAGGCGCGGTGAAGATGCTGACCAAGGGCATGGCCATCGACTGGGGGCAGCACGGCATCCAGGTCAACGGCCTCGGCCCGGGCTACTTCAAGACCGAACTCACCGATGCGTTGGTGAAGAACGCCGAGTTCACCCAGTGGCTGGTCAACCGCACACCTTCGCGCCGCTGGGGCGATGTGGAAGACCTCTGCGGCGCGGCAGTGTTCCTCAGCAGCGCGGCCTCCGACTTTGTCAATGGCCACATCCTGTACGTGGATGGCGGCGTGACCGCAACGCTCTGAAGGAAACTCCGATGGAAGCACTCGTCATCCACGCACCAGGCGACCTGCGCGTCGAAACTTTTCCCACCGCCGAACTCGGCTCCGGCCAGCTGCGCGTGCGCGTGCGCTGCGGCGGCATCTGCGGCTCGGACCTGCACTACTACAACCACGGCGGTTTTGGCACTATCCGTATCCAGGAGCCTATGGTGCTCGGCCATGAGGTCGCCGGCGTCATCGACGCCGTGGGTGAAGGCGTGGTCGGCTTTGCCGTCGGCGAACGCATCGCTGTAAGTCCGAGCCGCCCCTGCGGCGTGTGCCGCTACTGCCAGGAAGGCCTTCAAAACCATTGCCTGGACATGCGCTACTACGGCAGCGCCATGCGCAATCCGCACGTGCAGGGCGCGTTCCGCCAAGAGATCGTGCTCGACACCCACCAGGCGCACAAGCTGGCCGACCGCGTGAGCGACGGCGAAGGCGCCATGGCCGAACCGCTGTCCGTGGCGCTGCACGCTGTGCGCCGCGCCGGCCCGCTGCTGGGCAAAAAGGTGCTGGTCACTGGCTGCGGTCCGATCGGCGCGCTGATCATCATCGCCGCACGCCGCGCCGGTGCAGCCCACATCGTGGCCACCGACATGAGCCACCATCCCCTGGGCAAGGCGCAGAAAGTGGGCGCCGACGAAATCATCAACGTAGCCGAAGAACCGGACGGCCTGAAGCGTTTCACCGCCGACAAGGGCACGTTTGACGTGCTGTTCGAAGCCAGCGGCAACGAACGCGCGCTGCGCGGCGCCCTGGATACGCTGCGCCCGCGCGGCATCATCCTGCAGGTGGGCCTGGGCGGAGACATGAACCTGCCGATGAACGTCATTGTGGCCAAGGAATTCGACCTGCGCGGCGCCTTCCGCTTCCACGAGGAATTCGCCATGGCAGTGGAGTTTTTGAACAAGGGCCTGGTGGATGTGAAGCCGCTGATCTCGGCCACGCTGTCGTACCGCGACTCCGCCCGTGCGTTCGCCCTCGCGGCCGACCGCTCGCAGGCGATGAAAGTGTTGCTGAACTTCGATTAATTTCGTGGCAAATCCATACGCCATGGTTTTCAAATTCTTCAAGGAGACATGAATGCTGATAGGCGTGCCGCAAGAGACGGCGACCGGAGAAACCCGAGTTGCCCTGACCCC
This sequence comes from Rhodoferax sp. GW821-FHT07F03, assembly GCF_059418745.1. NCBI lineage: Bacteria > Pseudomonadati > Pseudomonadota > Betaproteobacteria > Burkholderiales > Comamonadaceae > Rhodoferax > Rhodoferax sp. GW821-FHT07F03. The sequence goes on along the minus strand of NZ_JBWKQM010000004.1, from coordinate 332,937 downwards.
CGAAACCGCCAAGAAGCTCGCAGCGCTTGGCCACGCGGTACGCGTGCAAAGCGGTGCCGGCATCGCCGCCAGCGTGACCGACGCCGCCTATGCAGCCGCCGGGGCCGAGATCGTGGACGCCGCCGGCGCCTTTGGCTGCGACCTGGTGCTCAAGGTACGCAGCCCCTCGGACGCCGAAACCGCGCTGATGCGCCCCGGCACCACCCTGGTCGGCATGCTCAACCCCTTTGACGCCCCTGGCCTGGAGCGCCTGGCCGCCGCCGGCCTGACCAGTTTTGCCCTGGAAGCCGCCCCCCGCACCAGCCGCGCGCAAAGCATGGACGTACTCTCCAGCCAGGCCAACATCGCCGGCTACAAGGCCGTCATGATGGCCGCCGACACATACCAGCGCTTCTTCCCCATGCTGATGACCGCCGCCGGCACCGTCAAGGCCGCCCGCGTGGTGATCCTCGGCGTCGGCGTGGCCGGCCTGCAGGCCATCGCCACCGCCAAGCGCCTCGGCGCCGTCATCGAAGCCAGCGACGTGCGCCCCAGCGTCAAGGAACAGGTCGAATCCCTGGGCGGCAAGTTCATCGAAGTCTCCTACGACACGCCGGAAGAGAAAGAAGCCGCCGTCGGCGTCGGCGGCTACGCCAAGCCCATGCCGCCCAGCTGGCTGGCGCGCCAGCAGATCGAAGTCGCCAAGCGTGTGGCCCTGGCCGACGTGGTGATCTCCACCGCCCTGATCCCCGGCCGCACCGCGCCCACGCTGATCACCGAAGACATGGTGAAGAGCATGAAGCCCGGCTCGGTGATCGTCGACATCGCCGCCGGCAAGGGAGCCAACGGTGGCGGCAACTGCCCCCTGTCCGAAGCCGACAAGACCGTGGTCAAACACGGCGTGACCCTGATCGGCGAAACCAACTTGCCGGCCCTGGTGGCGGCCGACGCCTCGGCCCTGTATGCCCGCAATGTGCTGGACTTCCTCAAGCTCATCTTGACCAAGGAGGGCACGCTGAACGTGGATATGGCCGACGACATCGTCGCGGCTTGCCTGGTGACCCAGGCTGGCGCGGTAACCCGCAAATAACAACGACAAGCCACAAAGACAAGAACAAGGAGCAAGACATGGACATTCTTTCCCCGACGATCACCAACCTGATCATCTTCGTGCTGGCCATCTACGTGGGCTACCACGTGGTCTGGACCGTCACCCCGGCACTGCACACGCCGCTGATGGCAGTGACCAACGCCATCTCGGCCATCGTCATCGTCGGCGCCATGCTGGCGGCTGCGCTGACCGAAACCACCTTGGGCAAGACCATGGGCGTGCTGGCCGTGGCGCTGGCGGCGGTCAATGTGTTCGGCGGCTTCATGGTCACCCGGCGCATGCTGGAGATGTTCAAGAAGAAGGACAAGAAGGCACCTGCGGCTGCGCCAGGAGCCGGCAAATGAGCATGAACCTCGTCACGCTGCTGTATTTGATCGCCAGTGTCTGCTTCATCCAGGCGCTCAAGGGCCTGAGCCATCCCACCACCTCCATCCGCGGCAATCTGTTCGGCATGGTCGGCATGGCGATTGCCGTGCTGACCACGGCGGCGCTGATCGTCAAGCTGGCGCAGGGCAACCTGGGCGGCATGCTGTACGTGCTGGTCGGCCTGCTGGCCGGTGCCGCCTATGGTGCCTGGCGCGCCAAGACGGTGGAGATGACCAAGATGCCCGAGCTGGTGGCTTTCTTCCACAGCATGATCGGCCTGGCGGCGGTGTTCATCGCCGTGGCCGCCGTGGCCGAGCCCTATGCCTTTGGCATCGTCGCCAAGGGCCTGCCGATTCCGGTGGGCAACCGGCTCGAGCTGTTCCTGGGCGCGGCCATCGGCGCGGTGACCTTCAGTGGCTCGGTGATCGCCTTCGGCAAGCTCTCGGGCACCTACAAGTTCCGCCTGTTCAAGGGCGCGCCGGTGGTGTTCCCCGGCCAGCACAAGCTGAACCTGGTGCTGGGCCTGGCCACCATAGCTCTGGGCCTGGTGTTTGCGGCCACCGAGAGCTGGCCGGCCTTCTTCGCCATGCTGGCGCTGGCCTTCGTGATGGGCGTGCTGCTGATCATCCCTATCGGCGGCGCCGATATGCCGGTGGTGGTGTCGATGCTGAACAGCTATTCCGGCTGGGCCGCGGCCGGCATCGGCTTCAGCCTGAACAACAGCATGCTGATCATCGCCGGCTCGCTGGTCGGCTCCTCGGGGGCGATCCTGAGCTACATCATGTGCAAGGCCATGAACCGCTCGTTCTTCAACGTGATCGGCGGCGGCTTTGGCGGTGATGCGGCGACTGCTGCGTCCGGCGCGGCCGTGCAGCGCGCGGTGAAGAGCGGCAGCGCCGACGATGCGGCCTTCGTGCTGGGCAATGCCGAAACCGTGGTCATCGTGCCCGGCTACGGCCTGGCCGTGGCGCGGGCCCAGCATGCGGTCAAGGAGCTGGCGCAAAAGCTCACCGACAAGGGCATCATCGTCAAGTACGCGATCCACCCGGTGGCCGGGCGCATGCCAGGCCACATGAACGTGCTGCTGGCCGAGGCCGAGGTGCCGTACGACCAGGTGCACGAGATGGAAGACATCAACGGCGAATTCGGCCAGGTCGACGTGGCCATCATCCTGGGCGCCAACGACGTGGTGAACCCGGCCGCGCATGTGAAGGGCAGCCCGATCTACGGCATGCCCATCCTGGAGGCCTACAAGGCCAAGACCATCATCGTCAACAAGCGCTCCATGGCCGCCGGCTATGCGGGGCTGGACAACGAGCTGTTCTACATGGACAAGACCATGATGGTGTTTGGCGATGCCAAGAAGGTGGTCGAAGACATGGGTAAGGCCATTGAATGAGTACCCTCCTCGCACCCCACCTTGGCTTTGTTTATATACACTGCATGCGCAGACGAAATACGATCCGAGGCTAGTTGTCCACACCCGGATACGCGTCCATCCAGACTCCCCGAACATGCACACCTGATTGAGTCCAAAAGCCTTCTACGCAGACCCCACCTGCACTACCCGCTACGAATTAAATAGCATGCGACTTCTTGGCATAGACCCCGGCCTGCAGACCACCGGCTTCGGCATCATCGACGTCGACGGCTCCAACCTGGGCTATGTGGCCAGCGGCACCATCAAGACCACGCACCTGGACCTGGGCCAGCTGCCGGCGCGCATCAAGATCTTGTTCGACGGTATCTGCGAGGTCTGCGCCCGCTACCAGCCTGATGCGGCCTCGGTGGAAATCATCTTCGTCAACGTGAACCCGCAGTCCACCCTGCTGCTGGGCCAGGCGCGCGGCGCCAGCCTGGCGGCACTGGGGCACAGCAACCTGCCGGTATCCGAGTACACCGCGCTGCAGATGAAGAAAGCCGTGGTCGGCCATGGCCGGGCCGACAAATCGCAGGTGCAGGAAATGGTCAAGCGCCTGCTGAAGCTGCCCGTGCTGCCCGGCAAGGACGCCGCCGATGCGCTGGGCATGGCCATCACCCACGCCCACGTAGGCCACGCCATGGCCCGGCTGGCCCAGGCCACACCGCTGGCGCGCAAGACCAGCAGCATGTACCGCGACGGGCGCACGCACTAGATCAGCTGTGGCCAATGGCGAGGTGTGAACTGGCCGGTTCGTCGTTGAGCTTGAAGCGGCGCACCGCGCTGTTCAGATGCGCGCACTGCTCACGCAGCGATTCCGAAGCGGCAGCCGACTCCTCCACCAGCGCGGCATTCTGCTGCGTCATGGTGTCCAGATGCTGCACGGTGGCCCCCATCTCGCCGATACCACGGCCCTGCTCGGCGGCCGATGTGGCGATCTCCCGAATGATGTCTGCCACGCCGCGCACGCTACCCACGATTTCACCCATGGTCTGCCCTGCATCGCGCACCTGCTGGGCACCGCTGTTGACGCTGACCACCGAGGCGCCGATCAGGGATTTGATTTCACCAGCGGCCTGGGCCGAGCGCTGGGCCAAACTGCGCACTTCGCTGGCCACCACGGCAAAACCACGACCCTGCTCGCCGGCGCGCGCGGCTTCCACGGCGGCATTCAATGCCAGGATGTTGGTCTGGAAAGCGATGCCATCGATCACTCCAATGATGTCAGCGATTTTCTTGGAGCTGGCATTGATGTCGTCCATGGTGCGCACCACCTTGGACACCGCCGCGCCGCCGCGCTCGGCCACCTCGGCAGCACTCGCAGCCAGGCGATTGGCGTGGGCAGACGAGTCGCTGTTCTTCTGGGTGGTTTCATGCAGCTGCTCCATGGAGGCGGAGGCCTCTTCCAGGCTGGCTGCGGTTTGTTCGGTGCGGTTGCTCAAGTCCTGGTTGCCGGACGCCATTTCGCCGCTGGCCAAGGCAATACGCTCGCCGGCCTCCATCACCTGACGGACCAGGCCGCGCAACGCGTCCTGCATCAAGCCCATGGCCTGCACCAATTGGCCTACCTCGTCCTGGCGTGTCGCACTGACCTCGTCCGACAAATCACCCTGGGCGATACGGTTGGCCAACTCCTGAGCACGGGACAGCGAACCGATAATGGAGCGTACCGTTATGACTGTCACAGGCACCAAAACCAGCAACGCCAGCACTACGATGCCAATCTGCAAACGCAGCAGCATATTGGTGCGTGTATCGATGTCGTGCACCGCCGCACGCATCTGGGCGTGCGAGTTGACCGACAATTCACCCAATAACTTGTCTACCGTATCCATTTGCGGAGCCACACGCCCGGCATAAGCGGCTGCCACCGATCCATCGATCTGAGCAGCCTCGATCTGCCCCAGCACCGGGGTGATCGCATCTTCGTATTCCTTGAGCAGGGCCGGCGCCTTGCTGAGTGTCTGCACTGGGCCGGTGGCCGCGTATTTGCCTTGCAACAGCTGGCCCATCTGCTTGCGCAGCGAGGCCAGGGACTGCCCCCAGGAGGTTCGCAGAGTGGCCACCTCAACCGCGTTATTGGCGTTGACGATGGCGTCTTTTTCAATACGCCGCACCTGTGCCAGCGAGAAGCGCAGCTCGCCCACGTCCACCAGCACCTGTACCTGGTCGTCCACCATGGCATCCATGGTGGAACGGGTGTCGTTCAGTGCCCAGGTGCCGACCACGCCGACCAAGAGAAGCACAGCCAATGAAAATGCCATGCTGAAGTACAGCCTGGCGCGGATGGACAACATTTTCATAGCAAGCACAGGGCACCCCTTGTGTATCAAAAGGTTACGATAACGCAACTTTCGTTCCAGCCTAAGAGGGTAATCCAGGCAACTACCGGAATGTCAAAAACTTTGCTGGGCATTAGCGCAGCGAATACCGGACCACCTCCAGCGACGGCGCTATGCAATACGTTCGAGTATCAGAACACCGAAAAACCCCAGTGCCGCCAGCACGGTCCACTTCAAGATGCGCAGCCCCCAGAGTCGAAAGCGCTGCTGCCCCGTGCCGACATAGAACGCAAAGCACACACCGACCCCCAGCAACAGGAACAGCACGGCCCAACGAAACAGCAGCATGGCTGAGGGCTACCAGGCCCGCGCGAGCTGGGCGAAGCCGCTAGGCGCCTTGGCGGCGTCTTCGAAGGTCACGATCTCCCAGGCATCCGGGCGCAACATTAGTTCACGAACCAATTTGTTATTCAAGGCATGGCCGGACTTCATGGCGGTATAGCTGGCCAGCAGCGGCTTGCCCAGCATGTACAGGTCGCCCATGGCATCCAGCACCTTGTGCTTCACGAACTCGTCGTCATAGCGCAGGCCGCCGGCATTTAGCACCTTGTAGTCATCCATCAGAATGGCGTTGTCCATGCCGCCGCCCAGACCCAGGCCGTTGGCACGCAGCATCTCGGCATCGCGGGTGAAGCCAAAGGTACGGGCGCGGGCGATGTCGCGGGTATAGGAGCCAGAACCCAGGTCGAACTCCACATGCTGGCCAGTGGAATCCACCGCCGGGTGGTCAAAGATGATGTCGAAGCTGAGCTTGTAGCCGTAGTAGGGCTCCAGCCGCGCCCATTTCTCGGCGCTGCCTGTGCCTTCGCGCACTTCCACTGGCTGGGTCACGCGCAGGAAGCGGCGCGGCGCGTTCTGCAACTCGATACCCGCCGTTTGCAGCAGGTACACAAAGGCCGCCGCCGAACCGTCCAGGATAGGCACTTCTTCGGCAGTGATATCCACATACATATTGTCGATACCCAGGCCGGAGCAAGCCGACATCAGATGCTCGACAGTAGACACCTTGGCCGAACCGACGGACACGGTAGTGGCCATGCGGGTATCGGTCACGGCCGTCACCGTCATGGGGATCTCGACAGGCACAGCCAGGTCGATGCGCCGAAACACAATGCCGGTATCCGGCGGTGCCGGCCGCAAGGTCAGCTCGACCCGCTGACCGGTATGCACGCCCACACCGACGGCACTGGTCAGGGACTTGAGAGTTCTTTGCTTGAGCATGCTGCGATTTTAGTTGCCCGCCCCGCCAACCACGATCAGCATGGTTGATGGCGGAGATTGGCGAAATTCATCCCCAAACCGCTTTTGCAGCGCCTCCCGGGCAGGCCTGGCCCACCCAAGAGGGCTTCATCAGTCGGCTTGCTTGCGTAGAAACGCCGGGATTTCGTAGTCGTCCATGCCGCCCGAAGACAAGGCATCCACGCGGGCGCTGGCCTGGGTACGGTTGGGCGTACGCCACACAGCTGGACCACGCAGGGCTTCGTAATCAGGTTGGGCAATGCCACCCACGGCAGCGGCGCCAGCACCCATACTGGTCGCAGGCAAGGTGAAGCCGACGTTGTCGGTACCCGTGCGTTGCACCACCACCTGCAGCGGGGCCGCTGCGCGGCGCTTGCTCAAGCCGGTGGCCACCACAGTCACGCGGATCTTCTCGCCCAGGCTGTCGTCATAAGCCGTGCCGTAGATCACATGCGCGTCAGGCGAAGCGTAGGCGCGGATGGTATTCATGGCCAGCTTGGATTCGCTCAGTTTCAGCGAGCCCTTGGCGGCGGTGATCAACACCAGCACGCCCTTGGCGCCCGACAGGTCGATGCCTTCCAGCAGCGGGCAGGCCACAGCCTGCTCGGCAGCGATACGGGCACGGTCCGGGCCGTCGGATACGGCGGTACCCATCATGGCCTTGCCAGGCTCGCCCATAACGGTGCGCACGTCTTCAAAGTCGACGTTCACATGGCCGGGCACATTGATGATTTCGGCAATACCGCCCACGGCGTTCTTCAGCACGTCGTTGGCATGTGCAAAGGCTTCGTCCTGGGTGACGTCGTCGCCCAGCACTTCCAACAGCTTCTCGTTCAGCACCACGATCAGCGAGTCCACATTGGCTTCCAGCTCAGCTAGACCGTTATCAGCATTGGCCATGCGCTTGGGGCCTTCAAAGTCGAAAGGCTTGGTGATCACGCCCACGGTCAGAATCCCCATTTCCTTGGCCACGCGCGCGATTACGGGTGCTGCGCCGGTGCCGGTACCGCCGCCCATGCCGGCAGTGATGAACAGCATGTGCGCACCATCGATCGCAGCGCGGATATCGTCCACCGCCATTTCGGCTGCTTCACGCCCCTTGTCGGGCTTGCTCCCAGCGCCCAGGCCGCTCTGGCCCAGCTGGATGGTCTTGTGCGCCACGCTGCGGCCCAGGGCCTGCGCGTCGGTATTGGCGCTGATGAACTCCACGCCTTGCACCGAGCAACCAATCATGTGCTCGACAGCATTGCCGCCGCCGCCGCCGACACCGATCACTTTGATCTGGGTGCCCAGGTTAAATTCTTCGACTTCAATCATTTCAATAGGCATGTGTTTCTCCTGATATTCCAATTAAATGCAGTTGCGTGTATGAATGTGTTTGTTGTTTTTCTAAGAGGCATTTCACCTCCAGGGCGGATGGCAACTTCGCCATCGCCCGTTTAAAGGGGGACTTCCCCGCGCCAGCCAGATCTTGGTTTGCATGGTCAGAAATTCCCCACGAACCAGTCTTTGACGCGGCCCACCGCTGTCTTCATCGAGCCGTTTTTCTGCGCTACCTTGAAGCCGCGCAGACGGCCGATACGCGCCTCTTCCAGCAAGCCCATGACGGTGGCCGCACGCGGCTGGGCCACCATGTCAGACAAGGCACCGCGGTACTTGGGCACGCCGCGGCGCACCGGTTTCAAAAAGATGTCTTCGCCCAGTTCGACCATGCCGGGCATGACTACGCTACCGCCGGTTAAAACGATGCCGCTGGACAAGACTTCTTCAAAGCCCGACTCGCGGATAACCTGGGCCACCAGCGAATAGATTTCTTCGACACGCGGCTCGATCACACCAGCCAGCGCCTGGCGGCTCAGCATGCGCGGGCCACGGTCGCCCAAGCCAGGCACTTCCACCTGGGCTTCCGGGTCGGCCAGCAGTTGCTTGGCGTAGCCGCTTTCGACCTTGATGTCTTCCGCGTCCTTGGTCGGCGTGCGCAAGGCCATGGCGATGTCGCTGGTGATCAGGTCGCCAGCGATCGGAATCACCGCCGTGTGACGGATCGCGCCGTTGGTGAAGATAGCCACATCAGTCGTGCCCGCGCCAATGTCCACCAATGCCACACCGAGCTCGCGTTCGTCTTCGGTCAGCACCGACAGGCTGCTGGCCAAGGGGTTCAGCATCAGCTGGTCCACATCCAGACCGCAGCGGCGCACGCATTTGATGATGTTCTCCGCCGCGCTCTGGGCACCGGTCACGATATGCACCTTGGCCTCCAGGCGGATGCCGCTCATGCCGATGGGCTCTTTCACGTCCTGGCCGTCGATGACGAACTCCTGCGGCTCGACCAGCAGCAGGCGCTGGTCGGTACTGATGTTGATCGCCTTGGCGGTTTCCACCACGCGGGCCACGTCGGCGGCCGTGACTTCGCGGTCTTTCACCGCCACCATGCCGCTGGAATTGATACCGCGGATATGGCTGCCGGTGATGCCGGTGTAGACGTGCGAAATCTTGCAGTCAGCCATCAGTTCGGCCTCTTTCAGTGCCAGCTGGATGCTTTGCACCGTGGCGTCGATATTCACCACCACGCCGCGCTTCAGCCCGTTGCTCGGGGCCACGCCAAAGCCGGCCAGCTTCAGCTCGCCACCGGGCATGACTTCCGCCACCACGACCATCACCTTGGCCGTGCCAATGTCTACGCCGACGACCAAGTCTTTGTACTCTTTTGCCATAGTTCGTCCTGTATCAGTCTATTTTCCAAAGCACCCTGGCCGGCTTACGGGCCGCCAGGGCGCTGTGGGAAATGGATTCAGTGGTCCACCGGCAGCGCTTTGCGCACTGCGGGCGCAGCCACCGTTGTCACGCCACGCAAGCGCAGCGCATAACCCTCGCCGTAACGCAAATCTGCTTGCTCCACCGCATTCGCTCCACGCCCGTACTGGCGCGCCACCTGGGTCACCGTGCCCAGAAAACGCTGCAGGCGCTGCGTGATCTCGTCGCTGGTGCCGCGACCCAGCTCGATCACACCGCCGGAATCCAGTTGGGCGCGCCAGCCGCCCCGGTTGGTCAGCTCCAACTCGTCCAGCGACACATCCAACGGGGTAAACATGGGCTCCAGCGTGTGGTACATGCCCAGCACCTGGCTGGACTGCCCGTCGGGACCGTTGAGGTGAGGCAGGTCATCGCGCTCCACCTCGTCCACGTTGGCCTCGAAGACTTCGCCAAAGTTGTTCAGCAGGCGGGACGAATCCTCATCCCCCCAATAAGCCGCCACCTGGTGCTCCTGCAGCACAACCTTCAGGCGGTTGGGAAACTCACGGCGCACAACGGCCCGGCGCACCCAGGGCACGGCCTCGAAGGCGGCACGGGTCGCAGCCAGGTCCACGGTGAAGAAGGTGCCCTTGATCTTGCCGCCCAGGTTGGCGCGCAACGTGACTTCGTTGTTGTGCGCCACGTCGCCCACCACCGAGATCGACTGGATGGCAAACATGGGCTGGCGCGCGGCCCATTTCACCAGGCCGGCCACGCCCAGGACGAGCGCGCCCAGGAACAGCACCGAGGCGGTGGCGTTCATGAGTTTCACGTCCATTGGGGTGGGCAGCTTTTGCATACTCAGGCGGCCTAGCTTCCGTAATCCAGGGCCGCCGACTGCAGCAGGCGCAGGCACAGCGCCTCATACGACAGGCCTGCCGCGCGCGCCGACATGGGTACGAGGGAATGGCCGGTCATGCCGGGCGAGGTGTTGATTTCCAGCAGATAGGGCTTGCGCGTCTTGGCGTCAATCATCACGTCAGCACGGGCCCAGCCGCGGCAGCCCAGAGTCAGATAGGCCTGGCGCACCATGGCCTGGATGGCGGCCTCTTCGCCGTCGGGCAGGCCGCAGGGCACCAGGTACTGGGTCACGTCGGTAAAGTATTTGTTCTGGTAGTCGTAGTTGCCTTCAGGCGCCACGATGCGAATCACCGGTAGCACCTCGGCCTGTGCGCCGCTGCCCAGCACGGGTACGGTCACTTCGTCACCGCTGACGAATTGTTCGCACAGCACGCTGGGGTCCAGCTGTGCAGCCAAGGCATAAGCGGCATCGCACTGCTCCAGGCTCATGACCTTGGTCAGGCCGATGGTGGAGCCTTCGCGCGCAGGCTTGACGATCATGGGTGCGCCCAGCTGGGCGAAGGCGTCGCGCGCAGCCTCGGCGCTGTCCACCACAAACCAACCAGGGGTAGGCAGGCCTTCGGCGCGCCAGATGCGCTTGGTCATGACCTTGTCGATACCGATGCTGGAGGCCATCACGCCAGAGCCGGTGTAAGGAATGCCCAGCAGCTCCAGCGCGCCCTGGACCGTGCCGTCTTCACCGAAGCGGCCATGCAAGGCGATGAAGCAACGTGCAAAGCCATCCCGTTTAAGTTCCGACAGATCACGCTCGCCGGTGTCGAAGGCATGGGCGTCCACGCCCTGGCTGCGCAGTGCGGCCAGCACGCCGGTGCCCGACATTAGCGAGACCTCGCGCTCCGCCGATGCGCCGCCCATCAGCACGGCGACTTTTCCGAGGTTTAAGTTATTTGCGGTCATAGCGCAGACGCTGCCTCCACTGCGTGCTCTTTTTTTGATAGCATTTCAACCACCTTGGCCGGCACGGCACCGATGGAGCCGGCCCCCATGCACAGCACCACGTCGCCATCGCGGGCGTTGTCGTAAATGGCCTGCGGCATGGTGGCGATGTCGTCCACAAACACCGGCTCCACCTTGCCCGCCACGCGCAACGCGCGTGCCAGCGCACGGCCGTCTGCCGCCACGATGGGCGCCTCGCCTGCGGCATAGATTTCAGACAACAGGACCACGTCGGCCTCGCCAATCACCTTGACGAAGTCCTCGAAGCAGTCGCGGGTGCGGCTGTAACGGTGCGGCTGGAAGGCCAGCACCAGACGCCGCCCGGGGAAGGCGCCGCGCGCTGCAGCCAGGGTGGCCGCCATTTCCACCGGGTGGTGGCCGTAGTCGTCCACCACGCTGAACTGCCCGCCACCCTGCGCTGGCAGATCGCCATAAGGCTGGAAGCGCCGGCCCACGCCCTGGAAGCTGGCCAGGGCACGCTGCACGGCTTCGTCCGGAATATTCAGCTCCACCGCCACGGCGATTGCCGACAGCGCATTCAGCACGTTGTGCCGGCCGGCCAGATTCAAAACCACTGGCAGATCGGGCAAGGTGACGCCGTTGCGCCGCTCCACCGTGAAGTGCATTTGCCCGCCCACGGCGCGCACATCGATGGCGCGCACCTGGGCGCCCTCGTCGAAGCCGTAGCTGGTAATGGGGCAGGTCACATCCTCCAGGATGGAGCGCACGCCGGGGTCATCGGTGCACAGAATGGCCGTGCCGTAGAACGGCATGCGGTGCAGAAAGTCCACAAAGGCCTGCTTCAGGCGGCCCAGGTCATGGCCATAGGTTTCCATGTGGTCGGCGTCGATATTCGTCACCACGGCCATCACCGGCAGCAGGTGCAGAAAGGACGCGTCGGACTCGTCGGCCTCGACCACGATGTAGTCGCCATTGCCCAGCTTGGCGTTGGCACCCGCGCTGTTCAGCCGGCCGCCGATCACAAAGGTCGGGTCCAGACCGGCTTCCATCAGCACACTGGACACCAGGCTGGTAGTGGTGGTCTTGCCGTGCGTGCCGGCGATGGCAATGCCTTGCTTGAGACGCATCAGCTCGGCAAGCATCAGGGCGCGCGGCACGATGGGCACATGGTTCTCGCGCGCCGCCAACACCTCGGGGTTGTCGGCCTTGACCGCCGTGGAGGTGACGATGGCATCCGCCCCGGACACGTTCGCCGGGTCGTGGCCGATAAAGGTGTGGATGCCCAGGCCGCCCAGACGGCGCAAAGTTGCGCTGTCGGACTGGTCCGAGCCCGACACCACATAGCCCAGCTTGTGCAGCACCTCGGCAATCGCCGACATGCCCGAGCCGCCGATGCCGACAAAGTGCAAATGTCTTACAGCGTGTTTCATGCGGCGAGCTCCTCACAGGCGGCGACTACGGCTTCGGTAGCCCCTATTTTTTGCATCATTTTTGCCTTTTGCGCAGATTCCACCAGCGTGGATCGCTCTAATTTCTGTAGCATTTCTGCCAATCCCTGGGGCGTCAGTTCGCGCTGCGGCAGCAGCCAGCCTGCGCCGGCCTGCACCAGGAACCGGGCGTTCACTGTCTGGTGGTCGTCCACGGCCGCCGGGAACGGCACGAACAGCGCCGCCGCGCCCACGGCGGCCAGCTCGGTCACCGTGCTGGCGCCGGCTCGGCAAATCACCAGATCCGCATCCGCATAGGCCTGGGCCGTGTCGTCGATAAAAGGCGTCAGCTCGGCCTCCACGCCGGCCGCCGCGTAGCTGGCGCGCAAGGCGTCTATCTGCTTGGCGCCGCTCTGGTGCAGCACGCTAGGGCGCTGCACCGCGGGAATCATGGCCAGTGCCTGGGGCACGGCGTCGTTCAAGGCCTTGGCCCCCAGGCTGCCGCCCACCACCAGCAGGCGCAAGGGCCCGCTGCGCTGCGCGAACCGGCTAGCCGGATCGGCCTGGTGCAGGAAGGCTGTACGCAGCGGATTGCCCACCCAGCGGCCACGCGGCAGCACATCCGGGAAGGCAGTGAACACCCGCTTGGCCAGCCGCGCCAGCAGCTTGTTGGCCGTACCGGCCACGGAGTTTTGCTCATGCAGCACCAAGGGCTTGCCCATCAGCGCAGCCATCACGCCGCCGGGGAAGGTGATGTAGCCACCCAGGCCCAGCACCACGTCCGGGCGCACCCGGCGCAGCACCTGCATGCTTTGCCAGCAGGCCTTGCTCAGGCGCAGCGGCAGCCGCAGCAGCGTGCCCAGGCCCTTGCCACGCACACCGCCAAACTCCACCGATTCAAAGGCAAAGCCACGCGGCGGCACCAGCTGCTGCTCCATGCTGCCGGGCACACCCAGCCAGTGCACGCGCCAGCCGCGCTCGCGCAGGGCCTCGGCCACGGCCAGGCCCGGGAAGATATGCCCCCCGGTTCCGCCAGCCATCACAAGTGCGCAACGTTGCTGGGTCATACCCTGACTCCATGCATTAACGCGGCACATTCGTGCCGCCCACCGCTGGCGCGGTGTTGCCGATTTTGAATAAACAGGCGGGTCATACACGCACTCCGTGCATCAGTTGCCTGTTTTCAAAATCAACCCGCAGCACCACGGCCAGCGCAATCAAATTCCACAAAATGGCAGAACCGCCGAAGCTCATCAGCGGCAGGGTCAGGCCCTTGGTGGGCAAGGCACCCAGGTTCACGCCCATATTGATGAAGGTCTGGAAGCCCATCCACAGGCCCACACCCTGCGCCACCAGGCCGGCAAACAGGCGGTCCAGGGCGATGGACTGGCGGCCTATGTGCATGATGCGGCGTATCAACCAGAAGAACAGGCCGATCACGCAGATCACGCCGACCAAGCCAAATTCTTCGCCGATCACGGCCAGCAAAAAGTCGGTGTGCGCCTCGGGCAACCAGCTCAGCTTCTCTACGCTGCCACCCAGGCCCACGCCAAAAATCTCGCCGCGCCCAAAGGCGATCAGCGAGTGCGACAGCTGGTAGCCCTTGCCCAAGGCATGCTTCTCGCTCCACGGGTCGAGGTAGGCAAAGATGCGCTCGCGCCGCCACTCGCTGAAGGCGATCATCAAGCCGAACGCGGTGACCAGGATGGTGGCGATCAGAAAGAACATGCGTGCATTCACGCCGCCCAGAAACAGAATGCCCATGGCGATCACGGCGATCACCATGAAGGCGCCCATGTCCGGCTCGGCCAGCAGCAGCACGCCAATCACGGCCACGGCCGCGCCCATCGGCAGCACGGCGCGCAAGAAGTTTTCCTTCACGTCCATCTTGCGCACCATGTAGTCAGCCGCGTACACCACGATGGCGAACTTGGCCATCTCCGACGGCTGAAAATTCATGATGCCCAGGGGCAGCCAGCGCCGCGCGCCGTACACCACCCGACCCACCCCGGGAATCAGCACCGCCACCAACAGCAGCAGCGAAACGATGAATAGCCAGGGTGCCCAGCGCTCCCAGGTACGCATTGGCACCTGGAAGGAGATCAAGGCCGCCACAAAGGCCACACACAGAAAGGCCGCGTGGCGCACCAAAAAGAAGTTGTGGTCGTACTTGGCGAAGCGCGGGTTGTCCGGCATGGCGATGGAGGCGGAATACACCATCACCAGCCCCCAGGCCAGCAGCGCCACGGTGACCCAGACCAGGGCCTGGTCGAAGCCGTGCACGCGTGCCGGCTGGCTGGGCGTGCGCGAAAAGCCGCTGGCACCCAGGCGCACAGGCAAGGCATCGGCCGCTGCCTTGGGCAGGCCCTTGAACCAGTCGCTGAAGCGCAGGGACAGGCCGCTCATGCTGCGTCCCCCATGTCGCCATTTTCCAGCGCCTGCACCGCCTCAACGAACACCTGGGCCCGGTGTTCGTAGTTCTTGAACATGTCAAAACTGGCGCAGGCGGGTGACATCAGCACCGCGTCGCCCGGGTGGGCGCGCTGCGCGGCCAGTTGCACGGCATCTGCCATGCTGGCTGCATCCACCAATGCCACGCCAGCACCTTCCAGCGCATTGCGGATCAGCGGCGCGTCACGGCCTATCAGCACCACGGCGCGCGCATAGCGGGCGACGGGGGCGGCCAGCGGCGTGAAGTCCTGGCCCTTGCCCTCGCCCCCCAGAATCAACACGATGCGGCGATCGGCGCCCAGGCCGACCAGGGCCGCCACGGTGGCACCCACATTGGTGCCCTTGCTGTCGTCGAAATACTCGACTTCGCGCACCGTGTTCACCGACTCCACGCGGTGCGGCTCGCCCTGGTATTCACGCAGGCCGTACAGCATGGGCGCCAGCGCGCAACCAGCGGCACTGGCCAGTGCCAGGGCGGCCAATGCATTCACCGCGTTGTGCCGACCGCGGATGCGCAGGGCATCGGCCGGCATCAGGCGCTGGATGTACAAGTCATCGGCAGCTTCGCTACGTTTGCGCTTGGTCTCATCGGCCTCCAGCGCGCGCACCAGCCAGGCCATGCCGTTGACGATTTCGATACCGAAGTCGCCGGGCCGCTGCGGCATGTCCGCACCAAAGGTGGTGTGGCGGCGCAGCTGCGGCTTCTGCAGGCGCAGCTTAATGGGCGCGGGCAACATGGCCATCACGCCCGGGTCCTCGCGGTTCAGCAGCATCAGGCCATGCTGGCCGAAGATGCGGGCCTTGGCAGCGGCATAGGCCTGCATGCTGCCGTGCCAGTCCAGGTGGTCCTGCGTCAGGTTCAATACCGCCGCCGCCGTGGGCTCGAAGCCCCTTGCCGCATCCAGCTGGAAGCTGGACAGTTCCAGCACCCATACCTCGGGCAAGGTAGCGGCATCCATATGGCCAGCCAGGGTGTCCAGCAGCGTGGGGCCGATATTGCCGGCCACAGCCACGGTCTTGCCCGCGCGCGCCACCAGTTGGCCGGTCAGCGAGGTCACCGTGGTCTTGCCATTGGTGCCGGTAATGGCCAGCACGGCAGGTTGGTAACCCAGGACTTCAGCCGGGGCCGCAATCACCGGGGCTTCGCCTTCATCCGACAGCTCTACTGGCGCCGCTTCTTCCTCGGGCTCGGGCTGGACTTCGCTCTCTGGCGCGGCGGCGGTCTGGCGCAAATCGGCCAACGCCTGGGCAAACAGGTCCAGCTCGCCGCCCACACGCAGGCCGGCGCGCTGCGCCTCGTCCAGCACCGGGGCCAACACCTCGGGAGCCAGGCCCGGCGAGCGGTAGATCGCCTGCATGCCGTTCGCCAGTGCCGCCGTAAACGGGCCACCGATAAACACGGCGCCAGGTACTTCCTGCTGCAAGGTGGCCAGCTGCGGCGGCGCCTCGCGCGTGTCCGCCACCGTGACCTGCGCACCGTGGCGGGCGCACCAGCGCGCCATGGCCAGACCGGACGCACCCAGGCCCAGGATCACGACAGGAAGGTCTTGCAGGTGGCGCATGGGCTTAACGCAGCTTCAGGGTGGACAAGCCCACCAGGCATAGCAACATGGTGATGATCCAGAAGCGCACGACGACCTGCGTTTCCTTCCAGCCGCTTTTCTCGAAATGGTGGTGCAGTGGCGCCATCTTCAGGATGCGCCGACCGGTGCCGTATTTTTTCTTGGTGAACTTGAACCAGCTGACCTGAAGCATCACGGACAAGGCCTCGACCACGAAGATGCCGCCCATGATGGACAGCACCACTTCCTGGCGCACGATGACGGCAATGGTGCCTAACGCGCCGCCCAGGGCCAGCGCCCCCACATCACCCATGAACACCTGGGCCGGATAGGCGTTGAACCACAGAAAGGCCAGGCCTGCGCCGGCCATGGCGGTACAGAACACCAGCAGCTCGCCCGCACCCGTGATGTGCGGCAGAAACAGATAACGTGAAAACACCGAGCTGCCCGTCACATAGGCAAACACGCCCAGCGCCGAGCCCACCAGCACCACTGGCATGATGGCCAGGCCGTCCAAGCCGTCGGTCAGGTTCACCGCATTGCTGGAGCCCACGATCACCAGATAGGTCAGCACCACAAAGCCCAGCACGCCCAGGGGGTAGCTCACCTCTTTGAAGAAAGGCAGCATCAAGCCGGCCTTGGGCGGCAGGTTCAAATCAAAGCCAGACTGCACCCAGCTCAGGAACAGCTCCAGCACCCGCAAATTGGAATTTTCAGAAATGCTGAACACCAAATACAAAGCGGCCACCAGGCCGATCAGCGACTGCCACATGTATTTCTCACGTGAACGCATGCCTTCCGGATCTTTGTTGACCACCTTGCGCCAGTCGTCCACCCAGCCTATGCCACCAAAGCCCAGGGTCACCAGCAGCACGATCCAGACAAAGCGGTTCGACAGATCCACCCACAGCAGGGTGGAGATGGCAATGGACAGCAGGATCAGCACGCCACCCATAGTGGGCGTGCCCTGTTTGACCAAGTGGCTTTCCATGCCATAGCCGCGGATGGGCTGGCCGATCTTCAGCGCGGTCAGGCGGCGGATCACTGCCGGACCGGCAGCAATGCCGATCAGCAAGGCCGTCATGGCCGCCATCACCGCACGGAAGGTGAGGTACTGGAAAACGCGAAAAAACCCGAACTCGGGCGCCAGGGTTTGCAGCCACTGGGCAAGACTAAGCAGCACGGGACGGTTCCTTTGGATGTTGTTCTTGTGGTTCAGCCTGGGCTGCGATGAAAGCGACCACGCGCTCCATCTGCATGAAGCGCGAGCCTTTGACCAGCACGCTGGCCATGTGGGGTAATTGCTGCTGCACGGCGGCCAGCAGCGTGTCGATGTCTTCGAAATGCACGGCGCCAGCAAACTGAGCGCTGGCGTGGGCCGACAGGCTGCCCAGGGTCAGCAGGCTGTCGATGCCGCTGTCCTGGGCCTGGACGCCGGCTTCGGCGTGGAACTGCGGCCCCTGGTCACCCACCTCGCCCATATCGCCCAGCACCAGCATGCGCGGCCCGGGCAGCGCGGCCAGCACCTGTACGGCCGCTTTGACGGAATCAGGGTTGGCGTTATAGGTGTCGTCCACCACGGTCAGGCTGCGCCCGCCCATGGGCACGGCTAGCGCGCGCGAACGGCCCTTGACGGGCTCGAACACAGACAAACCCTGGACCACGGCTGTCAACGGCACGCCGGCCGCCAAGGCGCACGCGGCGGCGGCCAATGAATTCTTGACGTTGTGCAAGCCGGCAATACGCAAGCGGTAGGACAGCGTTCCCGCCGGGGTGTGGGCTCGGACCTGCCAGGCGCCATCGGCCCAGACTGGGGTTTCGGCATACACGTCGGCATCGGCCAGTGAAAACTGCAGGCAGCGGTGTACGCCCGCCAGGCCCCGCCATACCGGCGTGTAGTCATCGTCTGCCGGGAAGACGGCGACGCCATCCGCAGGCAGTGCTGCCAGCACGCTGCCGTTTTCCTGGGCGACAGCCTCTACCGTGGCCATGAACTCCAGGTGCTCGCGCTGGGCGTTGTTCACCAGGGCTACCGTGGGCTGTGCCATGGCGGCCAGTGCGGCGATTTCACCGGGATGGTTCATACCCAGCTCGACCACCGCCAGGCGGTGGTGGGCGCGCAGACGCAACAGGGTCAACGGCACGCCGATGGCGTTGTTGTAATTGCCCTGGGTGGCCAACATGGCGTCCGGCTGCGCGGCCCGCAGTATGGACGCCAACATTTGCGTCACCGTGGTCTTGCCATTGCTACCGGTCACCGCGATCAGCGGCAAACTGTACTGGGCGCGCCAGCCGGTCGCCAAGGCCCCCAGCGCCGCCAGACTGTCATCCACCTCGATGCACGGCAGGCCAGGCAGCGCATGGCCGTGGTGGCAGATTGCGGCTGCGGCACCCTGCACACGGGCACGCTCCAGCAGCAGATTGGCGTCGAAGTTGTCGCCCTTCAGCGCAACGAAGAGATCACCGGACTGCAGGCTGCGGGTATCGGAGTGCACACGGTGGATGGCCACCGTCGCATCGCCGCTGATGCGTGCGCCGGGAATCCAGGCAGCCGCCTGCTGCAGCGTCATCATGGCACTCATACCTGACCTCCCTGGGCACGCTGGGACAGTGCTGCTTCTGCATGTGTTTTGTCGGAAAAAGGATGCTTGACCCCGGCCACTTCCTGGGTAGCCTCGTGGCCCTTGCCTGCCAACAGGACAACGTCCTGCGGCGCGGCCTGGGCAATGGCTTCGGCGATGGCCTCGGCACGGTCTGACTGGACCCGCACGCAGGCGTTGTGGCTCAGGCCCAGCAAAATCTGGCTAATGATGGCCTCGGGGCGCTCGCTGCGCGGGTTGTCGCTGGTCACCAACACAAAGTCCGCATTCTTCTCGGCCACTGCGGCCATTAGCGGGCGCTTGGAGTTGTCGCGGTCGCCACCACAGCCAAACACGCACCACAGCTTGCCGCCACGCGCCTCGGCCAAGGGCCGTAGCGCCAGCAACGCCTTGTCTAGGGCATCGGGCGTGTGGGCATAGTCAATCGCCACCAGGGGCTGGCCGGGCGGGTTCAGGCAGTCCATGCGGCCAGGCACCGGCAGCAGGCCATCGCAGGCACGCACCGCTTCGTCCAGCGGCACGCCCAGCGCCCGTATGGTGCCGATCACGCCCAGCAGATTGGCCACGTTGTACTGGCCAATCACGGAAGATTGCAGTCGGCAGGACTGCGCGCCTTCCACCACCTCAAAACTCAGACCTGCGGCCTCGTAGCGGATATTGCGCGCCTGCAGACGGGCGCCGCGGGCACACGATAGGGTCCACACATCCAGCCCGCTCAGGGAAGCAGCCAGCACAGAGCCCTGCGGATCGTCCACATTCACCACGGCCGCTTGCAGGCCGGGCCAACGGAACAAGGCTTCCTTGGCCTGCCAATACGCTTCGGTACTGCCGTGGTAGTCCAGATGGTCCTGGGTGAAATTGGTGAAGACCGCCACGCGGATCTTCGTGCCGTCCAGCCGGCGCTCTACGACGCCGATGCTGGAAGCTTCGATGGCGCAGGCGCCCAGGCCCAGGTCCACAAAGCCGCGGAAGGAGTTTTGCAACAGAACCGGATCGGGCGTGGTCAGGCCGGTAGCTAGCACATCGGGCGGAATTCCCACACCCAAAGTACCCACCACCGCACAAGGTGCTTGCGCATAGCGCTGCACTTTTGATAGCGCCTGAGCCAACCACCAAGTGGTTGAGGTTTTACCGTTGGTGCCGGTAACGGCCAGCACGTCCAACTGCTGGCTGGGGTGTTTGAAATAAGCGGCCGCAATCGGTCCGGTGCTGGCCTTCAAACCGGTATAGCTGGCCACCGCGTCGCTAGTGAAGCCGAAGGCAGCACTGCCCTCTTGCTCGACCAGGCAGGCGCTTGCGCCCTGGGCCAGTGCGGCCTGAACAAACTTGCGGCCATCGGTGGCAGCCCCCGGCCAGGCGATGAATCCATCGCCTGGCTGGATGGCGCGGCTGTCGACGCGCAGCGCACCCGTCACCCTGCTTTGCAGCCAGGCTACCGCTTCGGCGGGCGTGTGTAGTTCCAGCATCAGAACGACTCCTCCACGGCCTTGGACACCACCTGGGCCTTGACGTCCAGATCGGGTTGCACGCCCATCATGCGCAAGGTTTGCTGCACCACTTCGCTGAACACCGGCGCGGCCACGATACCGCCGTAGTACGAGCCCGCGCTGGGTTCATCCACCATCACGGCAACGATGATGCGCGGCTTTTCAATGGGTGCCATGCCGGTAAACCAGGCGCGGTATTTGTTGCTGGCATAGCCCTTGCCAACCTGCTTGTGCGCCGTACCAGATTTGCCGCCCACCGAATAACCCACGGTTTGTGCCAAGGGGCCGGTGCCCCCCGGGCCGGCGGCCAGTTGCAGCATCTTGCGCACAGCGGCCGCGTTCTGCGCCGAAAACACCTGCACGCCCACCGCGGGTTCATCCGACTTGAGCATGGTGGCTGGAATGATTTTTCCGTCGTGGGCAAAAGCCGTATAGGAATGCGCCATCTGGAACAGCGAGGCCGAGAGGCCGTAGCCGTAAGACATGGTGGCCTGCTCGATCGGGCGCCAGGACTTCCAGGGACGCAAACGCCCGGTCACGGCACCCGGGAAGGTCAGCTGCGGCTTCTGGCCGAAGCCCACCGCGGTGAACGAGTCCCACATCTCGTGCGGACTCATGCGCTGCGAAATCTTGGTGGCGCCCACGTTGCTGGACTTCTGGATCACGCCCTCCACCGTCAGCAAACCATAGTTGTGCGTGTCGGTGATGGTGGAGCCGGTTACGGTGTAACGCCCCGGCGAGGTGTCGATAGGCGTTTGCGGCGTGATGCGGCCCAACTCCAGGGCTGTCGCCACGGTGATGGGCTTCATGGTGGAGCCGGGCTCGAAGGTATCGGTCAGGGCGCGGTTGCGCAGCTGTTCACCAGTCAGGTTCTTGCGGTTGTCCGGCGAATAGCTGGGATAGTTGGCCAGCGCCAGCACTTCGCCCGTGATGGTATCCAGCACCACCACGCTACCGGCCTTGGCCTTGTTGGCGATCACGGCATCGCGCAGCTTCTGGTAGGCGAAGAACTGCACCTTGCTGTCGATGCTGAGCTGGATCTCGCGGCCATCGACCGGCGGCACCTGGTCGCCGATATCTTCCACCACGCGGCCCATACGGTCCTTGATGACGCGGCGCGAACCGGGCTTACCGCCCAATTCCTTGTTGAAAGCCAGTTCGATGCCATCCTGGCCGTTGTCTTCCACGTTGGTAAAGCCAACCACGTGGGCAATCGCCTCGCCTTCGGGGTACTGGCGCTTGTATTCCTTGCGCAGATAAATACCCTTGATACCCAGGGCCGTGATCTGCTGGGTAATCGGCTCATCCACCTGGCGCTTGATCCAGACAAAGCTCTTGTCTTCGTCCAACTTCTTGTTCAGGTCAGCCAGCGGCATTTCCAGCAGCTTGGCCAATTGCTTGAGTTTGGCCGGATCGTGGTCCACGTCCTCCGGGATCGCCCAGACGCTGGGCGCAATCACGCTGGAGGCCAGGATCAGGCCGTTGCGGTCCAGAATGCGGCCCCGATTGGCCGGCAGTTCCAGGGTACGGGCAAAGCGCACCTCGCCCTGGTGCTGGTAGAAGGCATTGCCAATCACCTGGATATAGGCCGCACGCGCCGTCAGCCCCAGAAAGCCGACGGCAATCGCAGCCACCACCAGCTTGCTACGCCATACCGGTGTTTTACTGGCCAGCAAAGGGCTGGAGGTATAGCGAACGCTGCGGCTCATGGCGTCCCTCCCGCAGCGGATGCCAGGGGAGCCACCGTCACGTACTGGGTGATGGCGGGTGAGCTGGTGCGCATCTGCAACTGTTCTTTGGCCAGCTTCTCCACCCGCAAAGGCGTGGCCTGAGCGCGCTTTTCCACCTGCAAGCGTTCGTTTTCAATTTCCAGCTTTTGCGACAAGGCGACCGCGCGGTCTACCTCGACAAACAGGCTGCGTGACTCGTACTGGATGCGCACCAGATACAAGGCGCTGGCCAGTACGGCGAGCAGCAACACCAAGTTCAGCCGGGTCATGGCGCCGCCGTCCTGCGTGCAACCCGCATCACCGCGCTGCGTGAACGCTTATTACCCGCCACCTCTTGCGCACTGGGCTTGACGCGACCCAACGACTCCAAAGGCATGGGATTCGAGCCACCCAGCATCCAGTCAGGGGCGCGGCGGTCCACCACCTCGCGGGCATGCTTGGCGATGAATTGTTTGACGATGCGATCTTCCAGCGAATGGAAGCTGATCACCACCAGCCGCCCACCGGGCTGCAGCACGCGCAGGCTGGCGTTCAGCGCAAGCTGCAGTTCTTCCAGCTCGGCATTGATGAAAATCCGAAAAGCCTGAAATGTGCGCGTTGCCGGGTTTTGCCCCGCTTCGCGGGTCTTGACCGCGCCAGCCACGAGGTCGGCCAGTTCGGAGGTAGTGGTGATCGGGCCGCGCTCTTGTCGGCGCGCGACAATCGCCTTTGCAATGGGGCCAGCAAACCGTTCTTCACCGTAGTCACGTACCACCTCTGCGATCTGTTGAACTTCGGCTGTTGCCAGCCATTCGGCCACACTTTCACCGCGCGTGGGGTCCATGCGCATATCCAGCGGACCATCGGAGCGGAAACTAAACCCCCGGGCCGGGTTGTCAATTTGGGGAGAGCTGATGCCCAGGTCCATCAACACGCCGGCCACACTGGCGTCGGGCAGCTCAGACAGATGGCGAAAGCCCTGGTGGCGGATGGAAAAGCGAGGGTCGGCAATGGTGGCGGCCTCGGCAATCGCCTCGGGATCGTGGTCAAAGGCGATCAAGCGATCGCCTTCCGCCATTTTGGATAACAACAGACGCGAATGGCCACCCCGACCGAAAGTAGCATCGACGTAAGTAGCCACAGCGCCATCGGCGCTGTGGGAAGGGGAGTCCGGCTTGTCGAGAAGCGCGTCAATCGCTTCATCCAACAAGACGGTGGTATGTTTCCACAACGTATCCACCGTAGGGCCTTAGAAAGAAAAATCCTGAAAAACCTCGGGCATCTCACCCTGCATGGCCTTGGCCTCCTGGGCATCGTAGGTGGCCTTGTCCCAGAGTTCAAAATGCCGCCCCATGCCCAGCAGCATGGTGTCTTTGGCAATACCTGCCGCTTCACGCAACTCAGGCGACACCAGCACCCGGCCGGTGGCGTCCATATCCACATCCATCGCGTTACCCAGGAAGATGCGCTTCCACCACTGGGCCGACATAGGTAGCTCGGCAATACGTTCGCGGAACTTCTCCCACTCTGGGCGGGGGAACAGCATCAAGCAGCCGTGCGGGTGCTTGGTGATGGTCAGCTGGCCGCCCGCAGTCGCGCTCAGCACGTCCCGGTGCCGGGTCGGCACCGATAAACGCCCCTTGGCATCCAGACTGAGAGACGAAGCCCCTTGAAACACAACTACTGCCCACCTTGCTTGAGAGTTGCAATCCGATGGAGCGTGCGAAGGCACTTTTCACCACTTAATTGCACTTTTTTGCACTGTAGCAGGAAAAAAAGGCTGCGCCCATTCCGCAACTGGTATTTTTTGTAATCAAATCAAGGACTTAGACGCTGCCTTGCAAGTAGAGAAGTGCAAAATACGTTCTAAATTAAGCACTTAGCGCACATTCTGAATGTGCCAACTCAGATGGGCAACACGACAGGCGGTAACAAAAAAGTCCGGCAGGGGGCCAGACTTCGGTGCTCAGAGGATATAGCGGGATAAATCTTCGTTTTTGCTCAGCTCTTGCAGGCGCACGTCCACATATGCAGCGTCCACAACAACCGTCTGTCCAGTCAACTCGGCAGCCGCAAAGCTAACCTCATCGAGCAGGCGCTCCAACACCGTAGACAGCCGCCGCGCACCAATGTTCTCTGTACGCTCGTTCACGTCAAACGCAATGTGGGCCAGCCGGGTGATCCCCTCAGACGTGAACTCCAGAGTCACACTCTCCGTCGCCAGCAAAGCCTGGTACTGCTTGACCAAAGATGCATGGGTTTGGGTGAGGATGGCCTCGAAGTCCTGCACAGACAAAGACTGCAGCTCCACCCGTATCGGGAAGCGGCCTTGCAGCTCGGGGATCAGGTCGCTGGGTTTGCTCAAATGAAAAGCCCCCGAGGCGATGAACAGGATGTGGTCGGTTTTCACCGTGCCATATTTGGTCGATACCGTGGTACCTTCAACCAAGGGCAGCAAATCACGCTGCACCCCCTGGCGCGAAACCTCGGCTCCAGAACCTTCGGAACGAGATGTCACCTTGTCGATTTCATCGATAAAGACTATGCCGTTTTGCTCTGCATTATGGATGGCCTGGGTTCTGATATCTTCTTCATTCACCAGCTTGGCGGCCTCTTCCTCGACCAGGAGCTTCATGGCCTCGTCAATACGCAGCTTGCGGGTCTTGCGCTTGGGTTGCCCAATCTGACTGAACATGCCGCGCAGCTGCTCGGTCATTTCCTCCATGCCTGGCGGCCCCATGATCTCCAGCTGAGCCTTTGCATCCGCAAGCTCCAGCTCGATTTCCTTGTCGTCCAGCTGGTGCTCGCGCAGCTTCTTGCGGAACGCCTGGCGCGCAGCACTGTCCGCCACGGCAGGCGTGGCCGGCGTAAAACCGAAATCCGCTCCGCTGGCGGCGCTGCGGGCAGGGGGAATCAGAATATCCAAAATACGCTCTTCGGCAGCATCCTCAGCACGGGTGCGCACCTTACGCATTTCAGTTTCGCGGGTTTGTTTGACGGCAATATCGGCCAGGTCACGGATGATGGCATCCACATCCTTGCCCACATAACCCACCTCAGTGAACTTGGTAGCTTCGACCTTGATGAAAGGAGCATCCGCCAGGCGCGCCAAACGGCGGGCGATTTCGGTTTTACCCACACCCGTGGGGCCAATCATGAGAATGTTCTTGGGCGTGATCTCAAAGCGCAGGGCCTCTGGCACCTGCTGGCGGCGCCAACGGTTGCGCAGTGCAATAGCCACCGCACGCTTGGCCTGGTGCTGGCCAACGATATGGCGGTCGAGTTCAGAAACGATTTCTTGGGGCGTCATCGAGGACATGGTGCTTACTCTATTCTGGACAATGGCTGCGGCTGACGCGCAAACTCAAAGGACTTCAATGGTGTGGTGCATATTGGTGTAGATGCACAGTTCGCCGGCGATTTCCAGCGACTTTTTGACGATCTCCTGGGCAGACAAATCGGTGTTGTCCAGCAAGGCCTTGGCGGCAGACTGTGCAAAGGCACCGCCCGACCCGATAGCCACAATGCCATTTTCCGGCTCCAGCACATCGCCATTGCCCGTGATGATCAGCGAAGCCGTACTATCTGCCACCGCCAGCATGGCCTCCAGGCGGCGCAGCACGCGGTCGGTACGCCAATCCTTGGTCAGCTCGATGGCCGCACGCACCAAGTGGCCCTGGTGCTTTTCCAACTTGCCCTCAAACCGTTCAAACAGCGTGAATGCGTCCGCCGTAGCACCGGCAAAACCAGCCAGCACCCGGTCATGGTGCAATTTGCGCACCTTGCGCGCCGTACCCTTGACCACGATATTGCCCAGCGTGACCTGGCCATCCCCGCCAATCGCAACCTGCATACCGGTCGGGGTTTTACGCCGCACACTGAGGATGGTGGTACCGTGAAACTGCTCCATAGGATCCAAATAAGAGGTGAGCGCCATCCATGCTGCTGGCCCGATTGTGCCGGCAGCCAAGGCTCAATTCCTGCGCGGAATCACCTTGGCATGTTCATTGATGCCGACAATGTTGAAGAAAATCGCAGCCAGTCTGTGCAGGCCGGTAAAACGCACGCTGCGCCCTGCAGCATGGTGAAGCGCAGCCCAGTTCAGTACAGAACCGGCCGCCGAAAAATCAATGCGAACCAAATAGTCACAAGGCACGACCACAGTGGCGGCGCCATCCGCCCAAACGTCTACCCTGGCCAATATCTCTGCTGCATCGCCCTCCACCACGCCGCTTAAGCCCGTGTGCTGCATGCCCTGAATGGAGTCGGATACTCCCATATCGGTATGTTTGAACATGGAGTCAGCTGGTTGACGGGATAACGGGGCGCCGGGTACGGCCTCCTCATCGGGCGCGGACAAAACCACGCAGGAACATCGCACATCCTGCCATGAGGGCGGAGACACCTCGTAGGTGATGCAGTACTCCAGCGCAACCATGTCAAATGCATCGTGGTTGCGCAAAATACGCAGCAAATCCAGCCGCAAACGCCACCAGGCCTGGTTGACGCCCGCATCCCCCGTTCGGGCTTGGCTCTGCACCACGGCTTCCAGGCGATCGATACGCAAAAAACTCAGGCGCACGACCTGGTGCGTCCAGCCGTCCATCAGGGCATTCAGCCCCTCCAGCGCCGCTCCATCGATAGAAACCAAATGGGACCAATCGATCTGCAACCTGGATGGCGCACCGCGCTGCAACGCAAGTCGCAGATTCGCCACCGTGGTAGCACCCAGCACACTGGGACTGGTCCAGTTGAAATCATTGTCCGCCTGCGCCGCCGGCGTACTGGCAGTTCCCCAGCGCCCCGCCTGCTCTGGAATGGAAAACCAGTTGGGCGCAGAGCGGCCAAACCGGGTCGCGTAATCAATGCCCGCAACGTCAAACCGATCAGCCCGATCGGTCGCGCGGTAAAAGTCAAACAAGGTGGCCCAGAGTTCGGAGTTGCCGTCCGCGCCATGCTCGGCCCGCAGCAAAGCCTGGATGAGGGCCTCTACCGCATCCACATCTCCGTTGGCAAACCGGATTGCCGCCTCGTCCAGCTCGGGGATATGCACAAAATCCACGTCGTCCAAACCGCCAGCACCCTGTGCGTCAACGGAAAAATTGATCTGGGTATCCAGCGCCGCCAGCATATCCACCATGGGCTCAGTAGGCGGCGTATTTTCCCGCAGCGGAGCAACCTCGGTCGGTGCAAACGCCGTGGAGGCCACCGTGGGGGACAAGGGAGATGGCACCGTCGGAGCAAAAGAAGTGGCAGTACCCGCTGCCGGCACAGACTCGGCTGGCAGCAGCCCCGCCCGAGACGACAAGGGCACGGCAGACTTGCCGCCCGTTGCATCCTTGGCTTTCCACCATTGGCGCGACATCTGCTCTTCAATCTCATCGATCTTCTTGATCGTACCCGCGCGGTCATCCAGCTTGGACTGGATGGACTGCATGCTGCTCTGAAAGAAAGAAGGCCGCTCCGCCGCATCCGCCGCCTGCGGCTGGGCTTCGTTCTGGCGCAACTTACGCAGCTGGTCAAACTCACGGCGCCGCACAAAGTCATTGCGGCGCTTGCGCTCAATCATTTCCTTGAGCATCTGCTTGCTGTACTGGCTTTCCTTGTCCGTCTCCGGCTGGTCAAGGTCGGACCAGTTCGTCGTCGGGTTACGAACGAACTTGACGACCTTGGACAGCAAACCAGAAGGTTCGTTAGGGGGCATGGCTAACCTGGTACGACCGGGGAATCAGAGTGAAACAGCAATATGCTCAATCGCCGAACATCTTCTGCTTGAGCTCGCGACGCTGCTGGGCTTCCAGCGACAGCGTGGCGGTAGGACGAGCCAGCAAGCGACCAACGCCGATAGGCTCGCCGGTTTCATCGCAATAGCCATAGTCACCGGCATCAATACGGTTGATGGACTGCTCGATCTTCTTGAGCAGCTTGCGCTCACGGTCACGGGTACGCAACTCCAGGGCATGCTCTTCCTCGATCGTGGCGCGGTCGGCTGGATCGGGTACGACCACCGTGTCTTCACGCAAATGTTCGGTGGTTTCACCGGCGTTGTTCAGCATGTCCTGCTTCAGCGCCACCAGCTTGAGACGGAAGAAAGCCGTCTGCTTTTCGTTCATGTACTCGCTGTCAGGCATGGCCATGACTTCGGCATCGGTCAGTTTGTCGGCCGGCGTTGTCTTCCAGTTGTTGGCCAGCTTGGGGTCCTTCTTGGCGGCAACGTGCGGTGGCGGCGCAATCATGGGCTCTGGCGCGTTCTGCATATAGCTGGACTTGGCGGCCGTGGAGGCCACGGTGGGCGCCATAGAAGGCACGGTCAGCTGGGCCAACCGCGAGGACGGGCGGGTACTTTTTGCTGGGATGGCCATGTACCGCGGCCCGGTCTGGGTCGTTTCGGTCGTAGCTTCCGGGGTCGCCGGCTTGGGTGCGGTTGTCACTTTGGGGGGGTACTCACGGTTGGCGCGGGGCAATTGCTACCGCCGCTGACTTCTTAGATTTTGTGGGTGGGTACGTGGTGAAGCGAGCATGCAGCTTCGCACGCATGCACTGACCCGCAGACTTGAAGCCGCCAGCCGTATTTCCATGCAAGAACGAAGCCATCATGTATTCACCCGCTGCAGCGGGGCCCTTTCACCAACATTGACCTTACACCAAACACTGCTCCATGCCTTGCAAAAAGATGTCTTTCGGCAGATCAATGCCAATAAACACCATTTTGCTGCTGCGCTTCTCATCTTCGGCCCAAGCTGGGCCCAGGTCGCTGCCCATCAACTGGTGCACGCCCTGGAAAATGACTTTACGCTCGGTGCCTTGCATATTCAAGACGCCTTTGTAGCGCAACATGCGCGGGCCGTAAATATTAACAACAGCGCCGAGAAAATCTTCCAGCTTGGCCGGATCAAACGGGCGATCGGCTTTGAACACAAAGCTTTTTACGTCGTCGTCATGGTGATGGTGGTGCCCCTCATGGCCGTGACCATGGTCATGCTGGTGCGAGGGGTGGTCGCAGTGCTCACCCTCGGCATGGTCATGGTGGTCATGATCGTCTTCCTTCAGGAAGTCGGGGTCGATGTCGAGCTTGGCATTCAGGTTGAAGCCGCGCAGGTCGAACACCTCGCTCAGGGGCACTTCGCCGAAGTGCACGACCTTTTGCGGCGCCCGCGGGTTCATGTGCTTGAGGCGGTGCATCAGCGCATCGACCTCGGCCGGCTCGACCAGGTCGGTCTTGCTGATGAAGATCTGGTCGGCAAAACCCACTTGGCGGCGGGCTTCCTGGCGGTCGTTCAGCTGGGTTGCCGCATGTTTGGCGTCCACCAGGGTCAGGATCGAGTCCAGCAGATAGCTTTCGGCGATCTCGTCGTCCATGAAAAAGGTCTGGGCTACCGGGCCAGGATCGGCCAGGCCGGTGGTTTCGATGACCACGCGTTCAAAATCCAGCAGGCCCTTGCGCTTTTTGGCGGCCAGCAGGCTCAGGGTGGCGCGCAGGTCTTCGCGGATCGAGCAGCAGATGCAGCCGTTGTTCAGCTGGATGATTTGCTCACCCGGCTCGGAGACCAGGATCTCGTTGTCGATGTTTTCTTCGCCAAACTCGTTTTCAACGACGGCGATCTTCTGGCCATGGGCCTCGGTCAGCACGCGCTTGAGCAGCGTGGTCTTGCCCGAGCCCAGAAAGCCGGTCAGGATGGTGACGGGAATGAGTGCCATGGGTTCTTTCATTGCTAATTTGTCACTGGGAACAGCGCCGCTCCCGCGATTTCGTGGAAATTAACAGGTGGGGAGTGTAGCGGCCAATTCAGGCGGGCTTTAGATGGGGCTATTTCCTCAGAATTACAAGGCCTTTGAGGTACTCGCCTTCGGGGAAATTGATGGTCATCGGGTGGTCAGGGGCGCCGCCCAGGCGCTCGCTGATATAGCCGTCCACCCCGGCGTCGATGCCGGCCGAGGCAACGATCTTGTGGAACAGGTCGGCGTTGATGCCGCCCGAACACGAATAGGTGAACAGCACGCCGCCCGGCTCCAGTATCTTGAAGGCCAGCCGGTTGATGTCTTTATAAGCGCGGGCGGCGCGGTCGGCGTGGGCTGCCGTGGGGGCAAACTTGGGCGGGTCCAGCACGATGCAGTCGAAAGTCTGGCCCTGGGCCGCAAACTGGCGCAGCGAGGCGTTCACATCGGCATCCATAAAGGTGACGCGGTCTGCCGCAAAGCCGTTCAGCGCCACATTCGCCGCTGCCTGCTCCAGCGCCGGGCCGGACGAATCTATGGACGTGACATGCCCCTGGCTGCCGCCGGCCCGCATGCCGGCCAGGGCCGCCACGGTAAAGCCCCCTGTATAGCAATAGCAGTTCAGCACGCGCTGAAACTGCAGGCGCTGGGCGTAATCGGCCATTTTCTTGCGGCTGTCGCGCTGGTCCAGATAGAAGCCGGTCTTGTGGCCCTCGGCAATGTCCAGGCCGAGGCGCCACTGGTGCTCCTGGATGGTCAGGCCGGTAGTGCCGTCGCCGCGCAGCCAGCCGGTGGTGGGCTCCAGGCCTTCCAGCGAACGGGTATTGGTGTCGGAACGCTCGTACAGCTTGCCCAGGCCGGTGGCAGCCAGGATGGCGTCGACCAGCACGGCCTTCCAGCGCTCCACACCGGCAAACAGGAACTGCGCCACCAGGGTGTCGCCATAGCGGTCAACGATCAGGCCCGGCAGGCCGTCGGATTCGCCGTGGATCAGACGTACGCCATCACTATTTACGTCAAATCGGGCTCTGGCGCTGATAGCAGCTGCGACAGCAGCTACAAAAAACGCAGCATCAATACGCTGGGTTTCGTCAAAGCTCCAGACCCGGGCGCGGATCTTGGAGGTAGGGCTGAACGCCGCCCAACCCAGAAACTTGCCCTCATGCGACTCCACGCGCACGGTTTCGCCCGCATCGCCGCCGCCTTTGGCGATGGCCGAATCAAAAATCCAGGGGTGGAGGCGCTGCAGCGAGCGTTCCTTGCCTTCACGTAAACGAATAACTTTCATGGGCGGGATTGTGGGGCCTATTTGCCCAGACCTCCCGACTACTTGCCCGGCGGCAGCTTCGCCCGGGGATGGGCTGCGTCATACACCTTGGCCAGGTGCTGGAAGTCCAACCGGGTGTAGACCTGGGTGGTGCTGATATTGGCGTGGCCCAACAGCTCCTGCACCGCGCGCAGGTCGCCGCTGCTTTGCAGCACATGGCTGGCGAACGAATGGCGCAGCATATGCGGATGCACCGGGGTGGCGGTGCCGGCCAGTTGGCTGCGCCGGCGCAAGCGCTGCCAGACCGACTGGGCGGTAAGCCGCGTGCCATAGCGGCCCAGAAACAAAGCCGGCGAGAACTGTGCGCCCTGCCCTTCGGCACGCAGGGCCAGCCAGCGCTCCAGTGCGTCGACGGCCTTTCGGCCAATCGGCACGCTGCGCCGCTTGCTACCCTTGCCCAGCACATGGGCTTCGCCGGCATCCAGGTCAATCCAGCCACGCGCCTGTGGGCTGGGCTTGGCGTCCAGTCCGGTTAACTCGCCCACGCGCAGGCCGCCGCCGTATAGCAGCTCGACCATGGCGGCGTCGCGCGCCTCAAGCCAGGGATCGTCGGCCTCGTTTTCAAAGTCGGCCAGACCCACGGCCTCATTCAAGCCGAGGGCTTTAGGCAGGGGCTTAGCGGCTTTAGGTGCGCGTACGTCCTGCACCGGGTTGCTGGCCACCAGGCCCTGACGGCCCAGCCAGGTATAGAAACCGCGCCAGCCCGACAGAATGAGTGCGATGCCACGCCCGGTGCGGCCCTGGCTGTGCATTTGCGCCACCCAGCGGCGAATGTGGTGGTGTGCCACGGCAGTCAACGCCACGCCGGCCTTGTCAGCCTCCTGCGCCAGCCTCTGCAGGTCCAGCGTGTACAGCGCCACGGTACGCTCGGCCAGACGCTTTTCAAAGCGCACATGGTCCAGGTACTGCACGACCAATGGTGGCGGTACGCTGGCCTCTGCCATATTGATTAAGCGCGCAAGCGCGACAAAGCGGCGCCAGCCAGTTCGGCGATGCGCTCCAGGAAGTCGGTGCCCATGGCCGACTCGAAACGGTGGGCGTCGGGCGAGGCCAGCACCAGCATGCCAAAAGCCGGGCTAGGGCTGTTCAACACGCCGGTACGCAGCGGCATCAGCGCCAGCGACATGGCAGCCGACGGCTCGGCCAGCCAGCTGACCGCCTCGAACCCCGAGTTCACGCCGCAGAACGGCGCGGTAAGCGAGGAGGCAAAAATCTTCGCGTCATCGCTGACACCGCGCGCCCAGGCGGCGTGCGCGTATTCATCGGCCACGCCCCAGACCTTGATGGCTGCCTGCGGCACGGAAAACTGGACCTCGATCTCGCGCGCGATACGTTCGGGCAGATCGGCGGGCGAACGCGTCAGCAACAGGCTGCGCGCCCAGCGCTGCAGCTTGTCGGCAATGATGACGTTCTCGTTGCCGTGGCGCACCATGTCCATGATGCGGTGCTCCAGCCCCTTGATCTTCTCGCGCAGCATCTCGGCCTGGCGCTCCTGCAGGCTGACGGCGCGGTTGCCGTGCGGGCTGGACAGCTGCACCGAGGCCAGCACCTGGGAATGGCGCTCGAAAAACTCGGGCGTGTTGGCCAGGAAGTTGGCGATGTCGTCTTCGGTGATCGGATTGGTGGTGTTCATAGGGGGTGCAATCAATTAGTCTGGAATCGTGATCGAGCCGTCAAAAACCGTAGTGGCCGGGCCAGTCATCCGCACTGGCTGGCCCATGCCGGCCCATTCGATGGTCAGGCGGCCGCCATGGGTGTCCACGTCCACCCGCGCGTCCAGCAAGCCCAGGCGTATGCCCGCTACCACCGCCGCGCAGGCGCCGGTGCCGCAGGCCAGGGTTTCGCCGGCGCCGCGCTCATAGACACGCAGACGCACCTGGCTGCGACTGACCACCTGCAGGAAGCCGACGTTCACGCCATTCGGGAAGCAGGACTGGGCCTGCACCAGCGGGCCCAGACTGGCGACCGGCGTGGCCTCGGCGTCGTCCACCAGGTGCACGGCATGCGGGTTGCCCATGGACACCACCGCTACGCTAAATGTAGCGCCCTGCGTAGATTCCACCTGCGCCAACGGCCATATTTGCCAATCATTCACGGCCACGGGCTGCAGGCCTTGCGGGTCGAACGGAATCTGCGGCAGATCGAACACCGGCAGGCCCATGTCCACGGTGACGCGGCCGTCATCCTGCATGTTCAGTTGCAGCACGCGCTCCATGGTTTGCACGCGCACGCTGCTTTGCGTGGTGAGTCCGCGGCTGTGGACGAAGCGCATAAAGCAGCGCGCGCCATTGCCGCAGTGCTCCACCTCGCCGCCGTCTGCATTGTGGATGGCGTATTCGAAATCGATGCCCGGTGTGCTGGCACGGCGTACGGACAGAATTTGGTCGGCGCCGACGCCAAAGTGGCGGTCGGCCAGGAAGCGGTACTGGGCGGCGCTCAGCCCCAGGCGGCCCTGGGTTTCATCGAGCACCACAAAGTCGTTGCCCGCGCCCTGCATTTTGGTGAATGGGATGTGCATGGGGGAATTATCCGCTCTGACGCACGGATTTTTAAGCGACAGGGCGATTCAAGCCCTGCGTACCGTGCTTGCGCGCAAATGCTATTGAATCCATAGCTATTTACGCTTATGAAATAAGCGCCAACGGCCTATTTCTTCTATAAAAGTGTGAAGCCCACCGATAAGCCGGATTCTGTGCGCGAGAGTTGCCCCCCGTGTGACCGCCATTAATCTGGGCCGGGGGTCGCCCCGCCGGCTCAATGCTACCTACCCGCCAACTCCGGGGGCCCCGTCAACGTTGGCCTACTTGGTATTGCTGCGCGTAGAGATTGCCCGTTTCACCTCGGTCGGGCTTTGCCCGACCGAGGTGCTGTGCTATTCCCGGCTTGCGCCGGGAGCGTCTGGCTTGCGCCATCCGCGTACCCGCTTGCGCAGGTACCGCACAGACCACCCTTGCTGGGCTGACCTGACCGAACTCGTCTCTGTTGCTCTAATCCTCACCTCACGGTGGACAGCCGTTAGCTGCTACGCTGCCCTATGCAGTCCGGACGTTCCTCCAGTGCCTGGTTTCCCAGATTGCACCAGCGGCGGTCTGGCGGGCTTCACGGGGTGCATTATCGCAGTGCCACAATGCATTTCTTTTTCTGCAGCTTCAACTTTCACGTTATCGAAAGACATTCCATGCGCGCCGACACCATCCTGCACACCATTGGCAACACCCCGCACGTACGCATCCAGCGCCTGTTTGGCCCGGGTGCCAATGTGTGGATCAAGTCCGAGCGCAGCAACCCCGGCGGATCGATCAAGGACCGCATCGCGCTGAGCATGGTCGAAGACGCCGAGAAATCCGGCGCGCTGCAGCCCGGCGGCACCATCATCGAACCCACCTCGGGCAATACCGGCGTGGGTCTGGCCATGGTGGCTGCGGTCAAGGGCTACAAGCTGGTGCTGGTGATGCCCGACAGCATGTCCGTCGAGCGGCGCCGCCTGATGCTGGCCTACGGCGCCAGCTTCGACCTGACCCCGCGCGAAAAAGGCATGAAGGGCGCGATTGCCCGCGCCCAGGAGCTGGTCGCCGCCACCCCCGGCAGCTGGATGCCGCAGCAGTTTGAAAACCCCGCCAACATCGACGTGCATGTGCGCACTACGGCGCAGGAGATCCTGGCCGACTTCCCCGACGGGCTGGACGCGCTGATCACCGGCGTCGGAACCGGCGGCCACATCAGCGGCTGCGCCCGCGTACTCAAGGCCGCCTGGCCCAAGCTGCAGGTGTTTGCGGTCGAGCCCACGGCCTCGCCGGTGATCTCCGGCGGCGCGCCCTCGCCGCACCCGATCCAGGGCATAGGCGCGGGCTTCATCCCAAAGAACCTGGACGTGTCCCTGCTGGACGGCACCATCCAGGTAGACGCCGAGCCAGCCCGCGAAATGGCCCGCCGTAGCGCGCGCGAAGAAGGCATGCTGGTGGGCATTTCCAGCGGAGCCACGCTGGCGGCGATCGCGCAAAAGCTGCCCGAGCTGGGCGCAGGCGCACGCGTGCTGGGCTTCAATTACGACACCGGTGAACGCTACCTGTCGGTAGACGGGTTTCTACCTGCATAAACAGCATGAAAAAGACGCGGAATGCGGCCGAATTTGCCTCTACCATAGGGCTTCCAAGTTGCATTTCCCACGTCTAAAAATTGTTGCTCCGTTCATGGTGGAAACTGCTCTTACTGGCCATCCTGCTGGGATTGATGGCGCTATTGGCCTGGCTGGTCGCGGATGAGCTGAACACCTCCCGGCTGCAGGCGCGCTATCTGTCACGGTTGGGGCAAGAGCTGCGCTTTGCGCCGGAACCGGGGCCCAGCCCCGAAGACGCCATCCGCTTTCCACACAGCGGGCCCTACGACGAACGCCTGGGCTATAGCCAGATTCCGTCCTTCACCCAGTCCCTGACCGCACACGGCTATACCGTCACCCAGCAGGCGCGTATCTCGCCACGCATGGCCGAACTGGCCGACAACGGGCTTCCGCTGCCCTACGCAGAAAAGAACCAGGCCGGGCTGAACCTGCGCGACTGCAATGCCCAAACGCTGTATGCCGAACGCTTCCCTGAGCGCGGCTATGCGGACTTCCGCTCCGTGCCCTCGCTGCTGGTGAACACCTTGCTGTTCATCGAAGACCGCGACCTGCTGGACGACAGCCAGCCCAAACACAACCCCGCCATCAACTGGGGGCGCTTCAGCAAGGCCCTGACCGACCAGGTCGTGCACGCAGTGGACAAGTCGCACGAAGCCCCCGGCGCCAGCACGCTGGTCACGCAGATCGACAAATACCGCCACTCGCCCGAGGGCCGCACCGCCTCGCCACGCGAGAAGCTGCGGCAAATGGCCAGCGCCTCCATAAAGACCTATCTGGACGGCGAAAACACCCTGGCCTTCCGCCAGCAAACCGTGGTGGACTACCTGAACACCGTGCCGCTGGCCGCCAAGCCCGGCTACGGCGAAGTCAACGGCATGGGCGACGGCCTGTGGGCCTGGTACGGGCGCGATTTCAATGAGGTCAACCAGCTGCTGCAAGACAACGCAACTGAAACCGGCCCCGCGCTGCAAAGCCGGGCCGAGGCCTTCAAACAGGCAATGTCGCTGATGATTGCGCAGCGCCGGCCCTCCTACTATCTGCGCGAGGGCCGGGCCGCGCTGCAGCAGCTGGCCGATAGCCATTTGCGCGTGCTGGCCAGCGCAGGCATCATCTCGCCCGCGCTGCGGGACGCGGCCTTGCCCATCCAGCTCAAGCTGCAGCAAGACACTGGCGCTGAACCACCGGTGTCCTTTGTCTCACGCAAGGCGGTGACCGCATTGCGCAGCCACCTGTCCAGCCTGTTGCAGGTGAAACACCTGTACGACCTGGACCGCTTTGATATGGCGGCCAGCGCCACCTTGAACGGCGAGGTGCAGCGCGAGGTCAGCACTGTGCTGCGCCAGTTGAGCGAGCCCGCCAGCGCCAAGGCTGCCGGCCTGTATGGCCACAATATGCTCAGCCCCGGCGACGACCCGAGCAAGCTGGTGTTCAGCTTCACGCTGTTTGAGCAGCGCGACGGCGCCAACCTGCTGCGCGTGCAGACCGACAACTTCGACCAGCCCTTCGACATCAACGAAGGCGCACGGCTCAACCTGGGCTCCACCGCCAAACTGCGCACGCTGATCACCTACCTGGAAATCATCACCGAGCTGCACCAGCGCTATGCAGATATGGGCCCACAGGAGCTGGCCGCCGCCAAGGGCGACGACACCGACACTCTGAGCCGCTGGGCCCGCGCCTACATCGTCCAGGCGCAGGACAAAAGCCTGCGCCCCATGCTGGAGGCCGCCATGGAGCGCAGCTACTCCGGCAACCCGGGCGAGAGCTTCGTCACCGGCGGCGGCGTGCAAAGCTTTGAGAACTTCGAACCCGAAGAAAACTACAAGGTGATGACGGTGCGCGAGAGCTTCCAGCACTCGGTGAACCTGGTGTTTGTACGGTTGATGCGTGACGTGGTGCAGTACTACCAGTTCCAGCGCTCGGGTGCCAGCAGCGCCGCGCTGCCAGCCGTAGACTCGCCCGCACGGCAGGAAATTCTGGCCCGCTTTGCCGACAAGGAGGGCCGCCAGTTCATGGCCCGCTTCTACCGCAAATACCAGGGGCTGGCGCCCGACGCCGCCCAGGACCTGCTGCTGCAAACCATGCGCCCGGTGCCGGCACGGCTGGCCACGGTGTTCCGCAGCCTGCAGCCCGATGCGGATCTGGCGCAGTTCTCCGCCTTCATGCGCCAACGCCTGCCCGGCATGGCCTTGTCCGATGCCCAGCTGCAGGAGCTGTACGCCAAGTACGCGGTGGACAAATTTTCGCTGGCCGACCGGGGCTACATCGCCGGCATCCACCCGCTGGAGCTGTGGGTGGTCAGCTATATGCACCAGCAGCCGGGCGCCACGCTGGCGCAGACCCTGCAGGCCAGTAGCAGCGTGCGCCAGGATGTCTACAGCTGGCTGTTCAAAAGCAACCGCAAGGTGGCGCAGGATAAGCGCATACGCCAGATGCTGGAGCTGGAGGCCTTTCAGGAAATTGCCCAGGACTGGCGCCGGTTGGGCTACCCCTTTGAGTCGCTGACCCCGTCGCTGGCCACCGCCCTGGGCGCTTCGGGCGACCGCCCGGCAGCCCTGGCCGAACTGATGGGCATCATCGTCAACAAGGGCATGCGCCTGCCGTTGCGCAAGCTGCACAGCCTGGATTTCGCCAGCGGCACACCCTATGCCACCCGCTTTGAAAGCGCCCCGCCCGTCGCCGAGCGGCTGCTGCCCGAGGAGCTGACCGAGGTGGTGCGCCGCTCGCTGCTGGACGTGGTGAACGGCGGCACCGCCAGCCGGCTGCGCGACGGCTTCAAGCTGGCCAATGGCAGCAGCATCGACATCGGTGGCAAAACCGGCACCGGCGACCACCGCTTTGAAACCTATGGGCCCGGCGGGCGGCTGGTGTCCTCGCGCGCGGTGAACCGCTCGGCCACTTTTGTGTTTCTGCTGGGTGACCGCTTCTTTGGCACCATGACGGCCTATGTGCACGAGCCCTATGCGGCCAACTACCGCTTCACCAGCGCACTCTCGGCCCAGCTACTGAAGTCGCTGGCGCCCACCTTGCTGTCCAGCATGGGTGACAGCCCCGCAGCCAGCGCGCTGGCCTGTCGCAACTAAGCCC
Source organism: Rhodoferax sp. GW821-FHT07F03 (assembly GCF_059418745.1). Taxonomy (NCBI): domain Bacteria; kingdom Pseudomonadati; phylum Pseudomonadota; class Betaproteobacteria; order Burkholderiales; family Comamonadaceae; genus Rhodoferax; species Rhodoferax sp. GW821-FHT07F03. The sequence goes on along the minus strand of NZ_JBWKQM010000004.1, from coordinate 294,446 downwards.
TCCCCATGCAAGCCGATCTTTTTGGCGGCACGCCAGCCGAGCTGGTGCTGGCCCCGCAGGCCAAGCTGCTGCAAGGGCTGGCCCTGCCCTATGTGCCCCGCCTGCTGGCTGCGCTGGAGCAGATCCAGCACACCGCACCCTTCCGCCACATGGTCACGCCGGGCGGCCAGCCCATGTCGGTTGCGCTGACCAACTGCGGTGCGCTGGGCTGGACCAACGACCGCCACGGCTACCGCTACAGCCCGCTCGATCCCGATACCGGCCAACCCTGGCCGCCCCTGCCCGAGGTGCTGCTGCAACTGGCACTAGAAGCCGCGGCGCGCGCGGGCTTCGCCGGCTTTGTACCGGACGCCTGCCTAGTCAACCGCTACCTGCCGGGCGCCCGCCTGTCGCTGCACCAGGACAAGGACGAGCGCGACTACAGCGCGCCCATCGTCTCGGTGTCGCTGGGTATACCGGCCACCTTTCTGCTGGGCGGCTTTGACCGCGTCGGCAAGACCCTGCGCGTACCGCTGGTGCACGGCGACGTGGTGGTCTGGGGCGGCGCCGACCGCCTGCGCTACCACGGCGTGCTGCGCGTGGCGCAAGCAGAACACCCGCTGCTGGGCGCGCAGCGCATCAACCTGACCCTGCGCAAAGCGGGCTGACCCACCGCCACTGGCGGCATAGACGAAATACGGCTACAGCGCAGGCAGCACCTGCGGAAGAAGCTATTTAATTTATAGCAAACCAAATCACACGAAGCCGGCAGCCATGCTGCGATGCAACATCGAATGCGGTTGACAGCCCAACTTTGCCGCCTCTATGATTGTCTTTCATAATACCAAAGACATATTGGAGGCAAGACGTGGCAGGCATTCAACTGAACCGGGTCAGCAAGCACTACGGCAACGTGGCGGTGATGAACGATCTGAGCCTGGACATCGCGCAAGGCGAGTTCCTGGTCTTCCTCGGCCCCTCGGGCTGCGGCAAATCGACCCTGCTGCGCATGATGGCCGGCCTGGAGCCTGTCACCAGCGGCAGCATCACCATTGCGGGCAAGGACGTAACCGACCTGCCGCCCGGCCAGCGCGGCGTGGCCATGGTGTTCCAGCACTACGCGCTGTACCCGCACATGAGCGTGTACGACAACATGGCCTTCGGCATGCGCAACATCGGCCTGGCCGAAGCCGAGATCGGCACCCGCATCACCGACGCCGCCCGCATGCTGGAACTGGAGCCGCTGCTGCAACGCAAGCCCGGTCAGTTGTCGGGCGGGCAGCGCCAGCGGGTGGCGATCGGCCGCTCCATCGTCAAGAACCCCAGCGCGTTTTTGTTTGACGAACCGCTGTCGAATCTGGACGCCGCCCTGCGCACCCGCACCCGGGTCGAGCTGGCACGGCTGCATCAACGGCTGCAATCGACCATGGTGTTCGTCACCCACGACCAGGTCGAGGCGATGACGCTGGCGACCCGCATCGTGGTGATGAACAAAGGCCAGATCGAACAGATCGGCGCGCCCATGGACATCTACCGCCGCCCAGCCACGCGCTTTGTGGCGGGCTTCATTGGCCAGCCGGCGATGAACTTCTTAGACACCGAGCGCATGGCCCCGCAAGACGGCCGGCTGTGCCTGCAACTGGCCCACGGCAGTGTGCTGCGCACCACGCTGATGGACGCCGACGTGCCGCAGACCGGTCCGCTGACCCTGGGCATCCGCGCCGAATCCATCACCGTAGACCCGCAAGGCGAGCTGCCCGGCCGCATCGACATCGTGGAGCGCCTGGGCGACCGCACGCTGGTGCACGTAGGCCTGGCCGATGGCAGCAGCGTGGTGGCCGAGGCCCACCGCGACAGTGCGGCCGCTCCCGGCGAAGCCGTGGCGCTGCGCATCGATAGCGCGCGCCTGCATGTGTTCGACGCAGCGGGCCTGGCCCACCACGCGCCGCTGTAAGGCCTGCCATGCAAAAACCCCGCAAACAGCCTAAGCACTGGGGCAACGCCTTGTTCGTGCTGCCCTTTCTGGTGGTCTACGTTTTGCTGCTGGTACTGCCGCTGGCCACCGGCTGGTGGCTAAGCCTGCGCGATGTGGACATGCTGGCCGACACCAGCGACTTCATCGGCCTGAAGAACTACGCCGACCTGCTGCACGACGACATCTTCATGGGCGCGGTGCGCAATACCTTTTACTTTGTGGGCATGACGACGCCAGTGTTCGTCGCACTAGGCTTGGCGCTTGCCTTGGCTTTAAACCGTCCTGGGCGCACCGGTGCTGCGCTACGCGCTATCTTTTTTGGGTCATCGGTGCTGTCGGTCACCATCGTCACCCTGGTGTGGCGCCTGGTATTGATGCCCGACCGGGGGTTGCTGTCGAACCTGATGCAGGGCATGGGCCTGGCACCGATTGCCCCCTTGGTCAGCGAGACCCTGGCCCTGCCGTCGGTGGCACTGGTCACCGTGTGGTGGATTATTGGCCTGCCCATGATGCTCTTCCTGGCCGCGCTGCAGCAGATCCCGCAAGAGATGTACGAAGCCGCGGCGCTGGACAACGCCGGCCGCTGGCGCACCTTTGTGTCCATCACCCTGCCGTCGATCAAGCGCACGGTGGCGCTGGTGGCGGTGATCGAAGTCATCCAGCAATTCCAGCTGTTCGGCCAGTCCTATCTGATGACGGCCGGCGGGCCGAACAACACCTCGCGCCCCATCGTCCAGTTCATTTATGAGACCGGCTTCCGGCAGTGGGCGCTGGGCTACTCGGCCGCCGCCGCCCAGGTGCTGTTCGTACTCATGCTGCTCGGCGTCAGCCTGCAAGCCTGGCTGAACCGCCGCAACGCTTAAACCTAGATGCCGCAGTTGACCGCTTGTTATCACATGGAACACCCTATGGCTATTGAATTTTGTGACTCTCTAGTTGTGCACCTCTTGGGTGGACCACGCTACACATCCGATTGCACCACTGGCGCCGCGTCTGGCTTCGTTGCTCCGCCTAGCGGGCATGAGCCCGCTGCGTTGTCGCGCCTATCCAGCCACGTCCCCAGCGGCACACTCGGACGTGTCCAACCACGGCATCTAGGTTAAAGGATCTCCGCAATGTCAAATATGGTTGGAAAAGGCTGGGGCGACCGCCTGGTGCTGGGTGCTGCGATTGCGCTGGCCTGCTTGTGGGTTGCACCCTTGCTGTGGGTTCTGATGCTGTCGTTCAAACCCAATGACGTGCTGGCGGCTCGCACCGATGTGCTGTTTGCACCGCCATTCACCTTGAAGAACTACAGCGATATTTTGGGCACCTCGTCGGTATTCCGCTGGCTGATGAACAGCGCCATCGTGTCGCTGGGCCAAACCTTCCTGACACTGGTGATCGCCTCGCTGGCCGGCTATGGCTTTGCCCGCACCACGTTTCCGGGCAGGCGCATCTTGTTTGCCTTCGTGCTGGCCGGGCTGGCCGTGCCCGAGCAGGCCATCATCGTGCCGCTGCACCGCATGTTTGCCGACCTGGAGCTGCACAACACCTATAGCGCGCTGATTTTGCCGCGGCTGGCAGCACCGTTCGGGGTGTACCTGATGGCCCAGTATTTCAAGGGCATACCGATGGAGCTGGAAGAGGCGGCGCTGCTGGACAACGCATCGAGGCTGAAGATCTTCTGGCGCATCATCCTGCCGCTATCGGTACCGGCGCAGGCCACGCTGGGCATCTTCACCTTCCTGAATTCGTGGAACGACTACCTGTGGCCGCTGGTGTCGGCATCCAAGTCCGAGATGTACACCATCACCCTGGGCCTGGCCTCGACGCAATCGAACTTTGCCCAAAGCGAAGGCATTGGCTACCTGATGTCGCAGGCGGTGTTTGCCGGGCTGCCACTGTTCATCCTGTACCTGTTCTTCCAGAAATACATCGTCACCGCAGTCGCCGGCACCGCCGTGCGCTGACACACCCCAAACGGGGCAGCGCCGATCCGCTGCACATGGAAAACGGCCATCCGCTGCGGTGGGGCCTGGATAAAAAAGGAGACAAGCATGCATTTCAGAAAGCTCACCATCCGCCTGCTAGCGGTCACTCTGGCCAGCAGTGCCGCGCTGTGTGCCGCCCAGGAGAAAACGGAAATCACCCTGGCCCGCTTCTTCGGCGCCTGCGAAGCCGACTACGGCAAGGCGACGGATGCCAGCAAGGCCCAGGGCGAGTGCGGCATCATCACCACGCTGGTGAATGAATTCAACGCCACCAACAAGCAGGGCATTGTGGTCAAGCCGCAGATCGCCGAATGGCAGCCGTTCTACGACCAGCTGAGCGCGCGCATCGTCTCCAAAGACGTGCCGACCATCAGCGTGATGCACGAGTCGGTGCTGGGCGACTACGTAGCGCGCAAACTGGTGGAGCCGCTGGACGATGGCTTCAAGTCGGTCGGCATCAGCACCGACCAGTTCAGCGAGCAGGCCAAGACCGGCACCATCATCGGCGGCAAAGCCTACGCCCTGCCCTTCGACACCTGGTCCTGGCTGTGGCACATCAACGGCAATCTGATGAAGAAGGCCGGCTTGACCAAGGCCGACGGCACGGTGATCCTGCCGCAAAGCCCCGAAGAGCTGCTGACCCAGGCGCGCAAGTTCAAGGAAGCCACCGGCAAGCCCTATCTGAGCTGGCCCGCCGCCGACGTGGCCGGCAACTTCCGCAGCCTGGTCACCCTGGTGGCCCAGCAGAACGCCAGCCTGTTCCCGACCAGCGGCAAGCAGATCGACATGCATTCCAAAGCCGTGCGTAACGCACTGGAACTGGCCAATACGCTGTACAGCGAAGGCCTGATCAAACCGAATCTGGACTACAGCGCGGGCAACCAAGCCTTTGTGAACGGCGACGTGGGTGTGCACATTGTGGGCACCTGGACGATTGGCGACTTTGTCGCTGCCGCAGAAAAAGCCGATTCGCCCCTGAAAGGCGGCTACTCGGTCGTGCCATTCGCCAAGCTCTACGCCAAGAAGGCCGCATTTGCCGATGGCCATAGCTGGGTGATGCTCAAAGGCGGCGCCAAGGACGACAAGACCCGCAAGGCCGCGCTGACCTTCATGAAGTTCCTGTGGGACCGCGACTACGAGTGGGCCCGCACTGGCCACTTGCCAGCCAACAAAACCGCTGCCGAGCGCGATGACTTTAAGAAGCTGCCGTTCCGCAACAACATCCTGGAAATCAGCTCCATCGGCGTATCGCTGCCTAACAGCGTGCCGCGCCAGCGCGCGATCGAGTCCATCGTTGGTGAAGAGATGGTCAACATGATGGTCGCCAAAAAGCCGATCGATGCGGTGCAGAAGTCGGCCGAAGAACGCGTCAACAAGCTGCTGGCAGGCGTTCGCTAGTTCACCCCTTTTTGCTGGGGCCTCCCGCCCCAGCCCACCCACTTTTTACAGGAAGCACACCATGATCTCCACCCGCCTGGTCGTAGACCGCGACTTCGTCGTCTCCGATCTCGACCGACGCATCTTCGGCTCCTTCGTCGAACACCTCGGCCGCGCGGTCTACACCGGCATTTACGAACCCGGCCACCCCACGGCCGACGAACGCGGCTTCCGCGGCGACGTGATGGAGCTGACCCGCGAACTCGGCCCCACCATCGTGCGCTACCCCGGCGGCAACTTTGTCTCGGGCTACAACTGGGAAGACGGCGTAGGCCCCGCCGCCGACCGCCCGGTGCGCCTGGACCTGGCCTGGGCTTCCACCGAGACCAACCAGTTCGGCACCAATGAATTCATGGAGTGGTGCAAGGCCACCGACATCGAACCGATGTGGGCCGTCAACCTGGGCACGCGCGGCCCGGACGAAGCCCGCGAATTCCTCGAATACTGCAACCACCCCGGTGGCACGGCCTTGTCGGACCTGCGCAAGTCGCACGGCGTAGAGGCCCCGCACGACATCAAGTTCTGGTGCCTGGGCAACGAGATGGATGGCCCCTGGCAGATCTGCTCCAAAACCGCCGACGAATATGGCCGCATCGCCCATGAAACCGCCAAGCTAATGCGCCTGGTCGACCCGACCATCCAACTCGCCGCCTGCGGCTCGTCGCAACACAATATGCCGACCTACGGCAAGTGGGAAGACACGGTGCTGGAGCACTGCTTTGACGACGTGGACTTCATCTCGCTGCACACCTATTTCGAAAACCGCGGCGACTCCACGCCCGAGTTCTTTGGCTGCATCGAGCAGATGGATGTATCTATCAAGGAGATCGTCGCCGTGGCCGATGGCGTGGCCGCGCGCAAGCATTCAACCAAGCGCATCATGCTGTCCTTCGACGAATGGAACGTCTGGTACAAGGCCCGCTCGATCAACGACCTGCGCAAGCCCGGCTGGCCGCAAGCCCCACGCCTGCTGGAAGAAATCTACAACACCGAAGACGCCCTGGTGGTCGGCGGCGCGCTCATCGTGATGATGAACAACGCCGACCGAGTCAAGGCCGCCTGCCTGGCGCAGCTAGTGAACGTGATCGGCCCCATCATGACCGAGCCCGGTGGCCCGGCCTGGCGCCAAACCATCTTCTACCCCTTCGCCCAGGCCACCCGCTTTGCCCACGGCAAGGTGCTGCGCCCGGTGATCGAGTCGCCCAGCTACGAAGCCAAGAGCCACCCGGAAATCCCCTACCTCTGCGCCTGCGTGGTGGACGACGAAAGCACCGGCACCACCACCGTGTTCGCGCTGAACCGCCATCTGACCGAAACCATGCAGCTGCGCGTCGAGCTGCGCGGCCTGGGCACGTCGCGCACGCTGGACCATGCGCTGGCCCTGCACCACAGCAATATGAAGGCCACCAACACCAAGGATGCCCCCAACACCGTGGTGCCGGAGAATAATCCGAACGTACAGGTAGACGGTGAAACCATTCTGGCGGAGCTGCAACCCGGCTCGTGGAACGTGATCGTCACCACCGCCATCGGTCGTATTTAAAGAGGCAGGGGCCCCCGTGCCCCTTGCCGCACAAGGAAAACGCATGTTCGAACGTGAACCACTGGTGGGCACGATGACCGCACAGGTCGCAAAAATCATTGGCATGCGCGTCGTCGGCGGAGAGTTCTTACCGGGCGACGCACTGCCGGTGGAAAGCGAGCTGTGCAGTGCCTACGGCGTCAGCCGCACCACCGTGCGCGAAGCCATCAAGCAGCTGTCCAGCAAGCGGCTGATCGACGTGTCGCCCAAGATCGGCACCCGCGTGCTGCCCTTTGCCGACTGGAACCTGCTGGACCGCGACGTGCTGGCCTGGCGCCTGCACGCGCAGTTCGACAGCAAGATCATCGAAGACATCTACGAGATGCGGCTGTGCTTTGAGCCGCGCGCCTGCTTTCTCGCCGCCCGCGCAGGCAATGCCGCCGACATGCAACTGCTGGACCGCCGCTACCGCGAGTTGGCCGAGGCCTACACCAGCAACGAGGTGCGCGCCGCCGCCGAGGCCGACCTGGCCTTCCACATGACCATCATCGAGGTGTCGCGCAACGGCATGTTCATCACCATAGGCAACGGCATTAAAACCGCGCTAAGGGTGTCGTCCGAAATGCTGCTGCGCCATGCCACCCGTCCCAGCGAAGACCTGGCACTGCACGCCGACGTACATCGCCACATCCTGGCCCACGAACCAGACGCCGCAGCCGCCGCCATGACGGCGCTGCTGTCGGCATCACAGGCCCGGCTGCTGCCGTATACCGTCCAGCCCTAGCCGGCAGGCGGAACTTTGAGGCGTTGAATGGTCGAAAATCGCTGTATTTTTCGGACCCCATGACATGCTTCTAAACACCATCCAGTCAAAGCAAACTTTGATACAGGCAGCCATCGTGGACCTGGACGGCACCATGGTGGACACCCTGGCTGACTTCGCTGCGGCCCTGAACGGCATGCTGGCCGATCTGGACCTGCCCGCCATCACGCCGCAGACCATAGAAACCATGGTAGGCAAGGGTACGGAACATCTGTTGCACTCCGTACTCAATCATGCTCTAGCGCAGACACCACCTGCACCCGAAGCTATCAATATAGAAGCACTCTACGCGCTGGCCTGGACACGTTACCAACACCACTACCTGGCCATCAACGGGCAGTTTTCGCAGGTTTACCCCGGTGTGCTGGAGGGCTTACGGGCCCTGCAAGGCAGGGGCTGGAAGCTGGCCTGCCTGACCAACAAGCCCACCGCTTTCGCCCTGCCCCTGCTGCAGGCCAAGGGCCTGGACGGCTTCTTCAGCCACGTATTTGGCGGCGATGCGTTTGAGCGCAAAAAGCCCGACCCGCTGCCCCTGCAAAAAACCTGCGAAGCCCTGGGCACGCTGCCCCAGCACACGCTGATACTGGGTGACTCGCAAAACGATGCGCAGGCCGCGCGCGCCGCCGGCTGCCCGGTGCTGCTGGTGCGCTACGGCTACAACCACGGCGAGCCGGTAGAGGCAGTGGACTGTGACGGCCTGCTGGACTCGCTCGCCGAGCTCACGCTGTAGCGTCAGCGCCCGCCATGCTCAGGCTTTGAGCTTCAGCATGTAGATGATGGCCGAGGCGGTAGTCTGGTCGATCTCTATGAAGCTGCGCAGATCGGCGCCATCCAGCCAGCTGGACTCCCAGCGGTTCTGCTTCAGTGCTTTCTGCCAGCTTGCATGTGCAGTCGCATTTTTAACCCCCGCCAGCAACTCCGCCACCCGTGCTGGCAGCACGCCGCTGCCCACAAACAGGCCACGCCAATTGGACATGACGGCATCCACCTTTTGGTCGCGGATAGCGGGAATGCCAAACATCGGCTTGCGCGCCGACACACCGATCGCCCGCAGCTTGCCGCTGGCCAGCAGGTCGGCGAACTCGCTATACCCCGACACGCCAGCCACCGCCTTACCCGACAACACAGCCTCGGCCGACTGCACTCCACTGGTGAACGGCAGGTACACCATATCGACCACCGGCGCCCCAGCGGCCCGCACAAACAAACCGGCAAAAATATGGTCGATGCCGCCAGCGGACCCGCCGGTAAACGGTACCTGCTTGGGGTCGGCCTTCACCATGGCAACCAGGTCGGTCACCGAGCGTATCGGAGAGTCTGCCTTGACCACCAGCACCAAGTAGTCGCCAGTCAAGCGGGCCAGCGGCTGGACCTGGGCCAACGTTACCGCAGGCCGCTGCAGGGCTACGGCGCCCACCATCACGGCACCGCCCACCATCAATGCATTCGGGTCCTGGCTGTAGCGCTGGGCATACGCGGCCAAGCCGATGGTGCCGCCCTTGCCACCCAAGTTCTCGTAGTCCACCTGCTCGCAGACGCCAGCCGCCACCATCGCTGCGCCTATGGCCCGGCCGGTCTGGTCCCAACCGCCACCCTCGTTGGCAGGAATAACGATACGCAGACGCTGAGCCAGCGGCTTGCTGGCATCTTTGGCGACTACTTTGGTTTGCGCGTACAGCGCTGGAGCGATGGCCGCCAGGGCTGCGCCCGACAGCTTGGACAAAACACCTCTACGACCCATACCCTGGTTCAGCATAGTTGGCTCTCGTTGCTAGTCAATACGGCACGGCCTTGGTGGACCGCAGGCGACATCAAAGCCCGCGTCAACCGGGCAACGGAAGCTTAACAAACCCCAAATGCTATTTTATTTATAGCTATCAGCAAAGGCATTGCCTGCGCCAGGGTCGTATTTCTTATACATTCGCAGCTCAGCAGTTGCTGAAATCGGGCTTGCGGTTCTCCATGAAAGCCGTCAACGCCTCCTTGGCCGCCGGCTCACGCAGCATCTTGCCGAAGATGCTGATTTCCTCGGCCATGCGCTCGGCTACCGGTGCGGCCAATTCCTGCTTCATCAAGCGCTTGCTGGTGACCAAGGACGCCAGCGGCTTGGCTGCCAGGCGCAAGGCCTGCCGATGTGCCAGCGCATGTACCTCGGCGGGCGGCACGATGCGGTTGATCAAGCCCACCTCCAGCGCCGTCTCTGCGGTGAACGGGTCGCCCAGCAGCAATGCCTCTGCGGCACGCTGGTGACCCATGAGACGCGGCAGCAGGTAGCTGGAGCCGGCCTCAGGGCACAAACCCAGGTTGACGAACGGGAGCGAAAACGCAGCGTTATCCCCTGCATAGACCAGATCGCAATGCAACAGCATGGTGGTGCCCACGCCCACCGCTGCGCCGCACACAGCGGCCACCAGCGGCTTGGGAAATGTGCTGATAACGCGCAGAAAGCGGATCACCGGTGACTCTGCTGTAGGCGCTGGTGCATTCAAAAAATCACCAATGTCGTTACCAGCCGAGAAGATGGTTTCGTGGCCCTGGATGACGGCCACGCGCACACTGGCGTCGGCTGCAGCGCCTTCCAGCGCATCGGCGATGGCGGCGTACATCACCGAAGTCAGCGAATTCTTCTTGGCCACGCGATTCAGCGTGATGGTCAGGATGCCGTCTTCGGTGTGGGTGAGGATGTCAGTCATGGGGTCACTCGGTAGAAAAATGCGGATGTTAACAACCGCAATGTCACTATCATTTAAATAGCTGCTTGCACAATTGGAATAAGCGCCAGCGGCCTAAAAGACTTAAACCCGCACAGTAGCCGCCCCTTCCAGAGAACCCGTGGAACTGGCTCCGCCAGGCCACAGGGTTCGCCCCCTGCGTGTCGCATCGGTTTTTCAAACCGATGCGAGAGGGGTTGGCGGAAAGTGCGCAGCACTGTAGCCTGGGGTGAGCCTATTAAACTCTCTCGAAGATACCAGCTGCGCCCTGGCCCATGCCGACGCACATGGTCACCATGCCGTACTTCAGGTTGTTGCGGCGCAGTGCGTGGATCACGGTCGCCGCGCGGATGGCACCGGTGGCGCCCAGCGGGTGGCCGAGCGCAATCGCGCCGCCCATCGGGTTCACCTTGGACGGGTCCAGGCCCAGGGTGTTGATGACGGCCAGTGATTGCGCCGCGAAGGCTTCGTTCAGCTCAAACCAGTCGATGTCCTGGTGCTGCAGGCCGGCGTAGCGCAGCGCGGCGGGAATCGCCTCTATCGGGCCTATGCCCATGATGTGCGGCGGCACGCCTTTGCTGGCAAAGCTGACGAAGCGCGCCAGCGGCGTCAGGCCGAAGCGCTTGATGGCCGACTCGCTGGCCAGGATCAGAGCGCCGGCGCCGTCGGAGGTCTGCGAGCTGTTGCCGGCCGTGACCGAGCCGCGCGCCGAGAACACCGTCTTCAGCTTGCCCAGTCCTTCCACCGTGGTTTCGGGGCGCACGCCTTCGTCCAGATTGACGGTACGCTGGGTCACCGTGACCTTGGCGCTGTCCAGATCGACGCTGCGGTCGTCCACCGTGATCGGGGTGATCTCGTCGGTAAAGGCGCCGGCCTTCATCGCCGCCAGGGCTTTCATGTGCGATGCATAGGCGAACTCGTCTTGCGCGCTGCGGCTGATCTTCCACTGCTGCGCCACCTTCTCGGCCGTCAGCCCCATGCCGTAGGCGATGCCGTAGTTGTCCACGTCATCGGTGTTCGTGAAGATGTTCGGCGACAGGCTGGGCCCGTTGCCCATCATCGGCACCATGCTCATGCTCTCGACGCCGGCGGCAAACATCACATCGGCCTCGCCGACGCGGATGCGGTCGGCCGCCATCTGCACCGCGCTGATGCCCGAGGCGCAGAATCGGTTCACGGTGATGCCGCCCACCGAATTCGGCAGGCCGGCCAGCACCGCGCCAATGCGCGCCACGTTCAGACCCTGCTGGGCTTCGGGGATGGCGCAGCCGCAGATCACGTCTTCAATGGTCGCCGGGTCGAGGCCCGGCACCTGGGCCAGGGCCGCGCGCAGCGTGGTGGCCAGCAGCTCATCGGGTCGGGTATTGCGCAGATAGCCTTTGTGCGAACGGCCGATCGGCGTGCGGGTGGCGGCGACGATGTAGGCGTCTTGGATTTGCTTGCTCATATTCGTTCCTTAGTTGCGCACGGGCTTGCCGGTGTTCAGCATACCCATGATGCGTTCCTGCGTTTTTGCGTTGTCCAGCAGGCTGCAGAAGGCTTTGCGTTCCAGGCTCATCAGGTATTCCTCGGTCACCAGCGTGCCGCTGTCCACGTCGCCGCCAGTCACCACGCCGGCGATCAGGCTGGCGATGTGGAAGTCGTGCTGGCTGATGAAGCCGCCGTCGCGCATGTTCACCAACTGGCCCTGGATGGTGGCCTTGCCATTGCGGCCTGCCACCAGGAATTGGCGCTTGTGCGGCGCGCGGTAGCCGCCAGCGGCCATGGCTTTCGCTTCGTTCAGCGCCACAAACAGCAGCTCGTCCTTGTTCGGCACGATGACGTCGCTGTCCAACAGGTAGCCGAGCTTGCGGCTTTCCAGCGCGCTGGTGCCGACCTTGGCCATCGCGGCAGCCGTGAAGCCTTCGGTCAGGAAGGGCAGCAAGTCCTTGTGGGTGGACAGGGCAGCGTTCTCGGCAGCCCGGCGGGCGATATAGGTCAGGCCACCCGCGCCAGGCACCAAGCCGACGCCGACTTCGACCAGGCCGATATAGCTCTCCATCGCCACCACGCGTCGGGCCGAGTGCACGGCCAGCTCGCAGCCGCCGCCCAGCGCCAGGCCGCGCACGGCAGACACCACAGGCACATTGGCGTAGCGGATTTTCAGCATCACGTTTTGCAGTGCCTTTTCCATCTTGTTGATGGCACCCGCACCGCCCATCATGAAGCCGGGCAGCATGGCCTGCAGATCGGCACCGGCGCTGAAGGGCTCGTCGCCCGACCAGATCACCACGCCGGCGTAGTCCTTCTCGGCCAGATCGACCGCGCGGGCCAGGCCTTCAGAGACTTCGGGGCTGATGGCGTGCATCTTGGTCTTGATGCTGGCGATGATGATCTGGTCATCGAGTGTCCAGAGGCGGATCGCCTTGTCTTCATGCAAGGTCTTGCCAGCGGTTTCAAAGCCGCCGCCCAGGCCCAGGCCCTGGGTGTGGCCGGATATTTTTTCGGGAAACAGCTGCCTGGCGTAGACAGGCAGTGCGTGGCGCGCTACAAATTTGGAAGTAGATGGGTTCCACGAGCCTTCGGCCGTGTGGACGCCACCGGCCTCTGCCACCGGGCCGTTGAACACCCAGTCGGGCAGCGGCGCATTGCTCAGCGCTTTGCCGGCGGCGATGTCTTCCTTGATCCAATTCGCCACGGTCAGCCAACCGGCTTCCTGCCAGAGCTCGAACGGGCCTTGCTGCATGCCGAAGCCCCAGCGCATCGCCAGGTCCACGTCGCGCGCGGTTTCAGCAATGGTTTGCAGGTGCACGGCGGCGTAGTGGAAGCTGTTGCGCAGAACGGCCCACAGAAACTGGCCTTGCGGTCCCTCGCTGTTGCGCAGCAGGGCCAGACGTTCGGCGGCGGGCTTTTTCAGCATGCGGCCGTAGACCTCGTCAGCCTTCTCGCCACCGGCCACGTAGTTGCCCGAAGCCATGTCGAAGCGCAGGATGTCGCGGCCCACTTTCTTGAAGAAACCCGCCTTGGCCTTCTGGCCCAGGTTGCCCATCTCCAGCAGCTTGGCCAGCACCGGCGGCGTACCGTAGCTGCCGTAGAACGGGTCGGTCTCTAAACTCAAATTGTCTTGCAGCGTCTTGACCACATGGGCCATAGTGTCGAGGCCCACCACGTCGGCGGTGCGGAAGGTGCCCGAGCTGGCACGGCCCAGCCGCTTGCCGGTCAGGTCGTCGACCACGTCATAGGTCAGGCCGAACTTGGCGGTCTCGCCGATGATGCCCAGCATGCCGGCAATGCCGACACGGTTGGCGATGAAGTTCGGCGTGTCCTTGGCGCGCACCACGCCCTTGCCCAGGCTGGTGGTGACAAAGGCTTCAAGCTGGTCCAGCGCTTCGGGCCGGGTGGTGGGCGTGTTGATCAGCTCCACCAGGTACATGTAGCGCGGCGGGTTGAAGAAATGGATGCCGCAGAAGCGCGGCTTGATTTCCTCGGGCAAGGCCTCGCTGAGTTTGGTGATCGACAGGCCGGAGGTGTTGGACGCCACCAGCGCGTGCGGGGCGACGAAGGGCGCGATCTTCTTGTACAGATCGAGCTTCCAGTCCATGCGCTCGGCAATGGCTTCGATGACCAGGTCGCAGTCTTTCAACTGCTCCAGGTGGTCGTCGTAATTGGCCTGCTGGATCAGCTCCGCATCTTCGGCCACGCCGAGAGGTGCAGGCTTGAGTTTTTTCAGGTTGGCGATGGCCTTGGCGGTGATGCCGTTGGCCGGGCCTTCTTTGGCCTTCAGGTCAAACAGCACGACCTGCACTTTGACGTTGACCAGGTGCGCAGCAATCTGCGCACCCATCACGCCTGCGCCTAGCACGGCGACTTTTTTGATGGGAAATTTAGACATCACATTCTTTCGATTTATTGCACGCGCAGCCAGATCTGGGTGCGATAGAAGGGGCCGATGTAGCCACGCACCTGCAGCTTCTTGCCGTCTTCCAGCGGCACCATGCGCAGGGTGTAGTTCTTGCCGTTGTCGGGGTCGAGGATCTTGCCGTCTTCCCACAAGTCCTTGCCCTCGGCCTTCTTCGCACCGCGGATGATTTCCATGCCGACCTTGGGCTTGTCTTTGCGGTCGTCCGTGCACTGTGTGCAGTTGGGCTCACCGCTGGTGACCAAGGCTTTTTCCACCACACCGGAGAGCACGCCGTTGTTGGCGGTGATGCGGATCTCTGCCTTGGGCTCACCGGTCTTGTCGTCGATATTGCGCCACAGCCCTTCGGGCGTCATTTGGGCAAATACGCCGCTAGCGCAGATAAAACCTGCGCAGAGTGCTATCAATTTCTTCATGGCATGTCTCCGGTGCAGTTTTAAGCAAGAGCTGCGTCGGTGTCCATCAAAGCCTTGCTGCCGCTACGGATGGTGCGCATCAGCGTCGCGGTTTCAGGGAACAGCTTGGCGAAATAGAAGCGTGCGGTTTGCAGCTTGGCCTGGTAGAACGGGTCTGTGTTGCCAGCTGCGATCTCGCGCAGCGCCACCTGCGCCATGCGGGCCCAGAAATAGCCAAATACCAGATGGCCCACCACGCGCAGATAGTCCACGGCGGCCGCGCCCACCTCATCGGCGTTCTGGAAGCCCTTGAAGCCCAGCTCGGTGGTCAACTTGGTGACCTGGTCACCCAGGATGGCGATGGGGGTGATGAACTCGCCCATCTTCTCGTTCACGCCCTCTTCTTCTACCAGCGCGGCGACCAGCTTGCCGAACTTCTTCAGGGTGGCGCCGTTGTTGCCCAGGATCTTGCGGCCCAGCAGGTCCAGAGACTGGATGGTGTTGGTGCCTTCGTAGATCATGTTGATGCGGTTGTCGCGCACATACTGCTCCATGCCCCATTCCTTGATGAAGCCGTGGCCGCCAAACACCTGCATGCAGGCATTGGTGGAGATGTGGCCGTTGTCGGTCAGGAAGGCTTTGACGATAGGCGTCAGCAGAGCCAGCATGTCGCCGGAGTCGGCACGTACCTTCTCGTCGGGGTGGCTGTGTTCCTTGTCCAGCAGCACGCCACAGAATATGCCCAGCGCGCGGCCACCTTCGGCATAGGCCTTGGCGGTGAGCAGCATCTTGCGCACATCGGGGTGCACGATGATGGGGTCGGCCGGTTTGTCCTTGGCCTTGTTACCGGTCAGCGAGCGCATCTGGATACGGTCCTTGGCGTAGGCCAGGGCGTTCTGGTAGGCCACCTCGGTCAAGCCCAGGGACTGGTTACCCACACCCAGGCGGGCTGCGTTCATCATCACGAACATCGCCGCCAAGCCCTTGTTGGGCTGGCCCACGATAGTGCCGATGGCGCCGTCCAGCACCATCTGGCAAGTGGAGTTGCCGTGGATGCCCATCTTGTGTTCCAGGCCGCCGCAGTAGATGCCGTTGCGCTCACCCATAGTCACATTGCCATTGCCGTCGGCGTTGGCATGGAACTTGGGCACGGCAAACAGGCTGATGCCCTTGCTGCCTTGGGGCGCATCCGGCAGGCGGGCCAGCACCAGGTGGACGATGTTCTCGGCCAGGTCGTGCTCACCCGCGCTGATGAAAATCTTGTTGCCGGTGATGGCGTAGCTGCCGTCGGCCAACGGTTCAGCCTTGGTACGCAGCAAGCCCAGGTCGGTACCGCAATGCGGCTCGGTCAGGCACATGGAGCCGGTCCATTGGCCGCTGACCAGCTTGGGCAGATACAGCGCCTTTTGCGCATCGGTACCGTGGGCCAGCAGGGCTTCGTAAGCGCCATGTGACAGGCCGGGGTACATGGTCCAGGCCTGGTTGGCCGAGTTCAGCATTTCATAGAAGCACTGGTTCACCACAAACGGCAGGCCCTGGCCGCCGTAGGCCGGGTCGCAACTGAGCGCGGCCCAGCCGCCTTCGACGTACTGCGCATAAGCTTGCTTGAAGCCCTTGGGGGCAGTGACTTCGTGCGTGGTTTTGTCCAGTGTGCAGCCTTCGGCATCGCCGCTAATGTTCAGCGGGAAGGCGACCTCGGCGGCGAACTTGCCGCCTTCTTCCAGCACGGCGTTGATGGTGTCGGCATCGGTGTCCACATGCTGTGGGCACAGCTTCAGGTCGTCGGTGACCTTGAGCACTTCGTGCATCACAAATTGCATGTCGCGCAGGGGGGGCGTGTAAGTGGGCATGGTTAGTCCTTGGAAATACGGGAAGGGTTGGAAGTAGAGACTGGCGCGGTAACACCGTAGCGCGCCAGGATGTTGTCAAACCCGGTGTTGGCGCGGGCCACGGCACCGGGGGTTTTCAAAAATCGGGCTTCGTAGTGCAGCGACAGAATCAGGCCATGGATCTCGAACGCGGCCTGGCGCTCGTCCGCATCGGGGCGCAGATCGCCCTCTTCCTTGGCCTGCTCCAGCGCCCGACAAAATGCCGACAACCAGGCCTGGACCGAGCTGGCCAGAGCGTCACGCACCGGGCCGGGCCGGTCGTCAAACTCAACCGCGCCGCTAATGAAGATGCAACCCGACTGCAGCTCGATGGACACGCGCTGCATCCAGTTGGCAAACAGCGCCTTCACCCGTGGCATGCCACGCGGAGCCTGCATGGCGGGGTAGAACACCTCGGCCTCGAACTGGCGGTGGTACTCGCGGATCACCGATATCTGCAACTCTTCGCGTGAACCGAAATGCGCGAACACGCCGGACTTGCTCATGTGTGTGACTTCGGCCAGAGCACCGATGCTCAAGCCCTCCAGCCCGATATGGCTGGCCAGACGCAGCGCCGCCTCGATGATGGATGCCTTGGTCTGCCGGCCCTTGATCAAGGCGCGACCATCCCGCACGCCCTCTACCGCAGGGGCGCGGGTGGCATCCACAGGGTCTCCTTTGGCAGACATGGCATCCTTTACGCAAAAATAAAACGAACGATCGTGCTATTTAAGGATATTCGAAGCCAATGCTTTTAGCAATGCATTTTTTGGGAAGGCCCATGCAATAAGCCCAAGTACTAACCCTAGGTTGGCTATAAAACACGCCCATCTTTAACTGCAAGGCAATGCATT
This sequence comes from Rhodoferax sp. GW821-FHT07F03, assembly GCF_059418745.1. Taxonomy (NCBI): domain Bacteria; kingdom Pseudomonadati; phylum Pseudomonadota; class Betaproteobacteria; order Burkholderiales; family Comamonadaceae; genus Rhodoferax; species Rhodoferax sp. GW821-FHT07F03. The sequence goes on along the minus strand of NZ_JBWKQM010000004.1, from coordinate 277,011 downwards.
GCCTCAGTTCAGCTGCAGCACTACAGCCCAGCGCAAGCCTTGCCGTACCGGCAATGGCCGGAAATCAGGCAGCCAACTCTTTCTCCAGCCACTGGTACACAAAGGCATCGGCATCGCTCTCGCACTGGGCCACGTTGAAGCGCATCCAGTTCTGCGTCGCAGCCACCGTGCTGAACAAATGTCCTGGTGCCAGCATGATGCCGTGCACACTGGCCCGCGCGGCCAAGTCCACCACGTTCTGGATGCGCGGATGCCAGGCCCATAAAAACAGGCCGCCCCGGGGTTCGCAGAACAACTCAAAACCCATTTGCCGCAGCCTTTGGGCGCAGCGCTCGTGGGCCTGGGTCATACGGGTGCGCAGACTGCGCAGATAGCGTGGGCGGTGCGAGTCGCTCAAAGCCACATGCACGATGCGCTCGATCAGCTCCGAGCTGGTCAGCCCGGAGAACATCTTGAGACGAGAAAAATCCCCCATGATGTCTGCATGGGCCAGCAGGTAGCCGCAACGCAGACTGGGGGCAATCGACTTCGAAAAACTCCCCACATACACCACACGTGAAAGGTTATCCAGACTGGCCAGCGAAGGGCGGGCCTCGGTATCCAGGTCGCAGTAAATATCGTTCTCCACCAGCAGCACGTCGTACTTCTCGGCCAGTCGCAACACCTTGTGCAACTGCTGCAGCGTGGCCACCGAACCGGTAGGGCTATGGAAGCGCGGCTGGGTAAAGAAGACCTTGGGCCGCAGCCGCACAATCAGGTCCTCCAGCGCGGCCAGGTCCCAGCCATCGGACGTTCTGGGTGCACCGTGTGGGCGCACGCCCACAAAGCGCAGCGCGTTGATGAGGTTGGGATAGCCCGGCTCATCCACCAGCACCACGTCACCAGGCCCTACCAGCCAGCGTACCGCCAGGTCCAGCGCCTGGCTCGCGCCCTGGGTCAGCAGGACCTGGTGCGGCTGGATGTGGATAGCCTGTTGGCGCATGCTCTCGCAAATCCAGGCCCGTAAAGGTGGATAGCCCAGTGGGTCGCCGTAGTCGCCCAGCGGCATGGGATCTGCAGCCGTGAGCGAACGCATGGCGCGGCGCACGCCATCCTCGAACAACCAGCTGGGTGGCAACCAGCCACAACCGGGCTTGTACGGCAGGTGGTGGTTTTCAAAAATGCGCTGCAGATACCAGATGTTGTCAAAACTGCCGGCGGACAGGGCCGACGGAGCCTCTGAGACCTGTGAGTGCACCGAAGCAGTGCGAGCACAAACGAAAAACCCCGCGTTCAGCCGGGACACTACATAGCCCGAAGCCACCAAACGGTCATACGACTCGACCACGGTAAAGATGCTGACCCCGTTTTGATGGGCGAACTGGCGTATGGATGGCAGCTTGGCCCCTGCCCGCAGCCGCCCCGTATCGACCATCTCCCCTATACGCGCAACGATCTGCGCCACCAACGGTGTGCCTTGGCGAAATTCAAACTTAAACATGGCGGTATTGGAAGCGCTAGCGACGTGTATTTTGCGTAGGGTTTGTGTGTACCGGTCTGTGGACCTACACGTACCGTGCCACACACAGCATGCGTGTACATGGTGCTAGATCAAGCTTCGCCCAAAAATACCGGCATTGCAACGACAAGCGGCGAACAACACCCATGGCAACCCACGCGCAAACCACCAGCAGCCAGCCCTTGGTTCGCTTTTCGGCCGTTCAGAAAACCTATGACGGCAGCCAGTTGGTTGTGCAGAACCTGGACCTGCAAATCCAGAGCGGTGAGTTTCTCACGCTGCTCGGACCGTCCGGCTCTGGCAAGACCACCACGCTGATGATGCTGGCCGGATTCGAATCGCCCACCTCGGGCGAAATCTTCCTGAACGAAAAATCCATCACCCGCACCCCACCACACAAGCGCAACTTCGGCATGGTGTTCCAGAACTACGCACTGTTCCCCCACATGACCGTGGGCGACAACGTGGCCTACCCCTTGAGCGTGCGTAACGTACCCAAGGACCAGCGCGCCGAGCGCGTGGCACGTGCGCTGGACATGGTGCAATTGCGCGGCAAGCAGGACCGCTACCCCACCCAGCTGTCCGGTGGCCAGCAGCAACGCGTGGCACTGGCCCGGGCCATGGTCTTCGAACCCCAGCTGGTGCTGATGGACGAGCCGCTGGGCGCGCTGGACAAACAGCTGCGCGAACACATGCAGATCGAGCTGAAAGACCTGCACAAGAAGCTCGGCGTGACCTTTGTCTACGTAACCCATGACCAAAGCGAAGCCCTGACCATGAGCGACCGAGTCGCCGTGTTCAACGACGGCGTGGTGCAGCAACTGGCCCCAGTGTTGTCGCTCTACGAGACCCCGGCCAACCGCTTTGTAGCCGGCTTTGTGGGAGACAACACTCCACTCAAAGGCACCTGCGGCAGCAGCGAAGGCGGCCTGTGCGAACTGAACATTCCCGGCGCCGTCACCCGCTGCCTGGGGGTGAACGTCAACACCGCCCACGTCGGCGCCAACATCGTCGCCAGCGTGCGCCCAGAGCGCATCGCCGTGCATACGGAAAGTGCGCTGCCCGAGTTGAATGTGTTCAAGGCCCAACTGGCCGACACCATGTATTTCGGTGACCACCTGCGCCTGCGCTGCGCCATCGAAGGCCAGGGCCTGGCCACCGTGAAGCTGCCCCTGTCCGTCGCCCGCCCACCTGAGCGCGGCGACACCCTGTGGCTGCATGTCCCCCCCGAACACCTGCGTGTGTACCTGTAAGTCTGTTCACTTTCCTTGTTTGCCTCTTTTTTAAATGGAGTTTTCCGTGATGAAGCTGAAATACCTGTCCCTGCTGGCGGCTGTCGCCACCCTGCCCGCCCTGGCCCAGACGCAACTCAATGTGATCAACTTTGGCGGTGCCAACGCCAACGCACAAAAGAAGGCGTTCTACGAGCCCTACGAGAAGACTGGTGCCGCCAAGATCGTGGCCGTTGAATACAACGGCGAACAAGCCAAGATCAAGGCCATGGTCGAAGCCGGCAAGGTCACCTGGGACGTGGTCGAGGTCGAGTCACCCGACGTAAGCCGCGGCTGCGACGAAGGCCTGTTCGAGAAAATGGACTGGGCCAAGGTGGGCAACAAGGCCGACTATGTGTCCGCAGCAGTGCATGAATGTGGTGTGGGCGTGTTCGTCTGGTCCACCGTCATGGCCTATAACGCTGACAAGCTCAAGACCCCGCCCAAGACCTGGGCCGATTTCTGGGACGTCAAGAAGGTCGCCGGCAAGCGCGGCATGCGCAAGGGCGCGCGCTACAACCTGGAATTCGCGCTGATGGCCGACGGCGTGCCCACGGCCGACGTCTACAAGGTACTGGCCACCAAGGCCGGCGCCGACCGTGCATTTGCCAAGCTGACCCAGCTCAAGCCCAACATCCAATGGTGGGAAGCCGGTGCGCAACCACCCCAATTCCTGGTCGCCGGCGATGTGGTCATGAGCACGGTCTACAACGGCCGCATCGACGCCGCCAACCGCGAAGGCAAGAACCTGGGCATAGGCTGGACCGGCGGCATCTACGACCTGGACTACTGGGTCATCCCCAAGGGCACGCCGAACAAGGACGCGGCCATGAAGTTCATCGCCTACGCCACGGCCCCCGCCGCCCAGGCCGAGTACGCCCGCAACATCGCCTACGGACCGGTGAACAACAAGGCCCTGCCCCAGCTGAGCAAGGAAGTGCTGGCGAATCTGCCCACCTCTCCCGCCAATGCCAAGGACTCGCTGCAGTTCAACGTGAAGTTCTGGGCCGACCAGGGCGAAGAGCTGGAAAAGCGCTTCGCCGCCTGGGCCACCCAGTAAACACCGCCAGGCTGTCATGACCATGGGAGACGCTACCTTGACCTCTGCAGATGCACTCGGCATAGAGGACCGCGACCTGCTGATGCGCCAACTGGCAAAGGCCAAGCGCCGCGCCCGGCTCTGGGCCTTTGCTTTGGCCACGCCTTTGCTGGCCTACCTGCTGGTCATCCTGCTGGCGCCGATTGCGGTGCTGCTGGTGCGCGGGGTAGAAAACCCCGAGGTCGTGTCTGCCCTGCCGCGCACCGCGCGTGCGCTGGATGGCTGGGACGAGGCCATGACGGCCCCGCCCCGCGCCTTCACCGCCCTAGCGCTGGACCTGTCCCAGCTGCCCGGCGGTGGCGGCCAGGCCGGCGGCCTGGCCCGACGGCTGAATACCGAAACCCCTGGCGCGCGCTCGCTGGTGATGAACACCTTCCGCGCCATGCCGCTGCCGCCCGGCCTGTCCGACGAGGAATACCGCAGCCGTATTCTAGAAATCGACCCGCGCTGGAACGAAGGCAAATACTGGATCGCCATCGCCAAGAACGGCTCGCGCTGGACACCCGACTACCTGCTGACGGCGCTAGACCTGCAACGCGAAGCCGGCCACATAGTTGCTGTAGACCCATCGCGTGCGGTGTTCACCAAGATACTTTGGCGCACTTGCTCCACCAGCTTCATCGTCACCCTCTGGTGCCTGCTGCTGGCCTACCCACTAGCCTACTGGCTGAGCAGCCTGCCGGCCCGCAAAGCCAATCTGCTGATGATTCTGGTGCTGGTGCCTTTCTGGACCTCGATCCTGGTGCGCATCGCCGCCTGGATCGTGCTGCTGCAGCGCGAAGGCCTGATCAACCACGGCCTGCAGGACCTGGGCCTCATCAACGACCCGCTGGCCCTGCTGTTCAACCGCACCGGCGTGGTGATCGCCATGGTGCATGTGCTGCTGCCCTTCATGATCCTGCCGCTGTACAGCGTGATGAAGTCTGTGCCCTCCACCTTCCAGCGCGCCGCTGTGTCGCTGGGTAGCACACCCATTGCCGCCTTCTGGCGCGTGTATGTGCCACAGACTTATGCCGGCATCGGCGCCGGTGCGCTGATGGTCTTCATTCTGTCCATCGGCTATTACGTCACGCCAGCGCTGCTGGGCGGCGCCGACGACCAGATGCTGTCCTACTACGTGGCCCAGTACATCAACGTGGATGTGAACTGGGGCGTGGCCGCAGCACTCTCCACCGTGCTGCTGGCGACGACCTTGGTGCTGTATGCGCTCTACCGCCGCCTGTTGAAAACCGAACTGAGCATGACCTGATATGAGCAAGTTCCTCCCCGTATTCCCCGCCTATGCCACTTGGCTCGACAAGCTCGGCTGGTGGGCGCTGCGCGCCTTCGCCATCGGCATCCTGGTGTTCCTGCTGCTACCCATCGTGGTGATCATTCCGCTGTCGTTCTCGTCCAGTTCCTTCCTGTCGTACCCGATTCCCGGCTGGTCCATGCAGTGGTACCAGAACCTGTTTGGCTCGGACGAATGGAAGCGGGCCGCGCAGAACAGCTTCATCGTTGCCCCCGCTGCCACCGTGCTGGCAACCATCCTCGGTACGCTGGCGGCGGTCGGCCTGGCACGCGAGAACTTTCCCGGCAAAGGTCTGCTGATGGGCGTGTTGATTTCACCCATGGTGGTGCCCATCGTGGTGGTGGGTGTAGCCTCGTACCTGAGCTTTGCCAAGGTCGGCCTGACCGATTCGTATGCCGGTTTGATCATGGTGCACGCCGCGCTCGGCGCACCGTTTGTGCTGACCACCGTGCTGGCCACGCTACAGGGCTTCAACCAGAACCTGGTGCGCGCCAGCCAGTCGCTGGGCGCCTCGCCCTGGCTGACCTTCTGGCGCGTGACCTTACCGATCATCGCCCCCGGCGTCTTCTCGGGCGCGCTGTTTGCCTTTGCGACTTCGTTCGACGAAGTGGTGGTGACCCTGTTCCTGGCCGGCCCTTCGCAGTCCACTCTGCCGCGCCAGATGTTCAACGGCATCCGTGAAAACATCAGCCCCACCATTGCCGCCGTGGCCACCCTGCTGATCATCTTCACCACCAGCCTGCTGCTGGCACTGGAGTGGCTGCGCGGTCGGCGTCAATAAGCAGGCGCTACAAATTTAGTAGCTACTTGCGCTTATTCCATAAGCGCCACAGCCCCAAAACTTATAGACCAACAAAAGCATCCCCAAGCCTGACGGCCTGGAGATGCACTCAGCTTAGAGCTTGAACGGCACCACTACTTGGTGCTGCTCGCCCAGGCCTTCAATGCCCAGGGCCATGGTGTCTCCCTTCTTCAGGAACACCGGCGGCTTCATGCCCAGGCCCACGCCGGGCGGGGTGCCGGTGGTGATCACGTCACCCGGCATCAGGGTCATGAACTGGCTGACGTAGCTGACGATCTTGGCCACGCTGAAGATCATGGTCTTGGTGTTGCCGGTCTGCACGCGCTTGCCGTTCACATCCAGCCACATGCTGAGCTTTTGCGGGTTCGGCACTTCGTCGCGCGTCACCAGCCAGGGGCCGAGCGGGCCGAAGGTGTCGCAACCTTTGCCCTTGTCCCAGGTACCGCCGCGCTCGATCTGGAATTCGCGCTCGCTCACATCGTTGATGGTGCAGTAGCCGGCCACAAAGTTCAGTGCGTCTTTCTGCGACACGTAGCGGGCTTGCGTGCCGATCACCACGCCCAGCTCGACTTCCCAGTCGGTCTTCTTCGAGCCCTTGGGCAGCATCACCGGGTCGTTCGGGCCCTGGATGCAGGAAGTGGCCTTCATGAACACCACGGGTTCGGCCGGAATCGGCAGACCGGACTCGGCCGCGTGGTCGGCGTAGTTCAGGCCGATGGCAATGAACTTGCCCACGTTCGCCACCGGGCTGCCCATGCGCGGCTTGCCTTTGACCAACGGCAGCTTGGCCGGATTCAGCTTGGCGATCTTGGCCAGCGCCGCATCGCCGAGCTGTGCCGGGCCGATGTCCTTGACTACCGCACTGAGGTCGCGCAGCTTGCCTTCGGCATCGACCAAGCCGGGCTTTTCCTTGCCGGGGTTGCCATAGCGAACGAGTTTCATGGATTTCCTTTGTGTGTAAAAAAGCGATTCAAAGCCCCAACCAGGCCTATGGGCCGCAGGGATCTGCAGCGGCACAGGCCCCTGGGTTTTGCCGGATGCTACCTAGCATGATGTATGCGATTATTAATTGGCCTTACCACTTGGCCAATTAAGGCTAACCCTTAACCCCATTCTCTACCCTGCCCGAACCTTTCTGATCCATGCCGCTGCACCCCCTGGAACCCCAACGCCTGTACCGCCAGATCGCCGAGCAGATGCGCAAGGGCATGCTGTCCGGCGAGTTCCCGGTGGGCACTCGGCTGCCAGCGGAGCGCGAGCTGGCCCTGCAGCTCGGTGTGAGCCGGCCCTCGGTGCGCGAGGCGCTGATTGCGCTGGAGGTAGAGGGCTGGGTAGAGGTGCGCACTGGCTCAGGCGTGTACGTGCTGGAGCGCGGCCCACGCAGCCCGGACGCCGCCGTGGCCGCCGCCGAATGGGGCCCGCTGGAGCTGATCCGCGCCCGCCGCGTCATCGAGGGTGAAACCGCGGCTCTGGCCGCCACCCTGGCCCTACCCGAACACATCGCCGCCATGCAGCAGGCCCTGCAGACCATGCAGGACGAAGCCGCACAAGGCAAGGCGCCGCTGGACGGCGATCGAGACTTCCATTCCGCCATCGTGCAGGCCAGTGGCAACGCCGTGCTGGTGGAAACCATCCACGGCTTCTGGGACGCGCGGCGCGGCCACCTGTTCACCCGGCTGGGCGGCTACTTTGAAAGCCCACGTTCCTGGCGCATGGCGCTGAAGGAGCACCAGGCCATCCTGGCCGCCATCCAGGTCCAGGACGCTGATGCCGCCCGTGCCGCCATGCATGCCCACATGGACAAATCCCACCACCGGCTGAACGCCAGCTGGCAAAAAGCCAACCCCGCCTGAACCGCACCGCCACCATGACCACCACTTCCGCCCCTTTCATCCGCCTCCACCCTGCCGATGACGTACTCATCGCCCGCGCCCAGCTGCTCAGCGGCGCCAGCGTCGAGGGCATTGCCATCAAAGGCATGATTCCCCCCGGCCACAAGATCGCCACCCACGCGATTGCTGCTGGCGAGCCCGTACGGCGCTACAACCAGATCATCGGCTTTGCATCCCGCTCCATTGGTCCGGGCGAACATGTGCACACCCACAACCTGAATATGGGGCCGGACAAGGGCGACTTTGCCCGCGACTACGCGTTTGGCGCCGATGTGAAACCCGCCGCGCCACGCCGTGAGGCCACCTTCATGGGCATCAAACGCGCCGACGGCCGGGTCGCCACGCGCAACTACATCGGCATCCTCAGCAGCGTGAACTGCTCGGCCACCGTGGCCCGCGCCATCGCAGCCCATTTTTCGCGCCAGACCAATCCCGCCGCGCTGGCCGGCTACCCGAACATCGACGGTGTGGTCGCGCTGACCCACGGCACCGGCTGTGGCATGGATGGCGAGGGCCTGGGCCTGCAACTGCTGGAACGCACGCTGGCCGGCTACGCCACCCACCCCAACTTCGGCGCCGTGGTGGTCATCGGCCTGGGCTGCGAAGTCAACCAGACCAGCGCCTGGCTGGCCCACAGCAGCCTGCGCGAAGGCGACACCCTGCAGACCTACAACATCCAGGACGCAGGTGGCACCCGCCATGCCGTCGAAAAAGGCATTGCCTTGGTGAGCAATATGCTCGCCAGCGCCAACAATGTGCAGCGCGAGCCCTGCAGCGCCTCCCACATCACCATCGGCCTGCAATGCGGTGGATCGGACGGCTACTCGGGTGTCAGCGCCAACCCGGCGCTAGGCGCAGCGGTGGATCTGCTGGTGGCCCACGGCGGCACCGCCATCCTCAGTGAAACCCCGGAAGTCTATGGCGCCGAGCATTTGCTGACGCGCCGTGCGGTCAAACCGGAGATCGCCGAGAAGCTGATCGGCCGCATCAAATGGTGGGAGAACTACACCGAGATCAACGGCGGCGAGATGAACAACAACCCCTCGCCCGGCAACAAGGCCGGCGGCCTGACGACCATCCTGGAGAAGTCACTTGGCGCAGTTGCCAAAGGGGGCACAACAAACCTGGAGGGCGTGTATGAATACGCCGAGCCGGTGACGGCCCACGGCTTCGTCTTCATGGACACGCCGGGCTACGACCCGGTCAGCGCTACTGGCCAGGTCGCGGGCGGCGCCAACGTGATCTGCTTCACCACCGGCCGCGGCAGCGCCTACGGCTGCGCACCCTCGCCATCGCTGAAACTGGCCACCAACTCAGCGCTATGGCAGCGGCAAGAGGAGGACATGGACATCAACTGCGGCGAGATCATCGACGGCAGCAGCTCGGTACAGGAGATGGGCCAGCGCATCTTCGAGCTGGTTCTGGCCACCGCCTCGGGCGAGCAAAGCAAGAGCGAGCGCCACGGCTACGGGCAGAACGAGTTCGTGCCCTGGCAGGTTGGCGCGGTGATGTAGGCCCCAGCCACAGTATGCATAAAAACGGGCTCTGACGCAGATAAAACCTGCGCAAGAAGCTACCTTTTTAATAGCAAATAAAAATCAACCGCCCGTCGCCAGCTCGGCCTGCCAGCGGTCCAGGTTCTGCTCGTTAGCCGGCTCCACGATGTGACGCACCGCGGCCGCGACTTCCGCGCTCTCGAAAGCCTGTTCCCATGTCACCCGCGTACCCGCCGCCGTGGGCTCCAGGCCGATGGTGAGCACGAAGTGCGGCTGCGACAGATGCTGCACGACAATCTTGCGCGCCGGCTCAATCTGCCCGAAGGTGGATTCGTTTGGGTAGCTAGAGCCGTCCGGCCCGTGCATGGTGAAGCGCCACTGACCGCCGGGCTTGAACTCGAAGACGTCGAAGCTGTTGTGAAAACCGTCCGGCCCCCACCACCTGGCCAAACGCTCGGGCGCAGCAAATGCCGCGAATACAGCCTCCGGGGATGCCGTGAAGATTCTGAACGTTTGGAAGGTAGTCATGGTGGGTTCTCCTGTCCTAAGTAAGGGAATCGGTCACCTTCAAATTCCAAGCAAGCATTTAAGTGCACGTTCAGCCTCGAGGCCGCGCTGCGATAAAAACCACATGCCAAAGAGGAAGGCAAAAAATATTAAAACCTTGTTTCTATCATTTGCCATCATCAGGTTGACCGGCGAGAAAACCGACGGCTCGATGAACAAACTCTCAAGGTTGCCAATCAGAGTATTCGTTTAGGCTTTTAGCCATTTCACCCGATTGCATCAACCGCGTTACGCCCTCTATCAAATAGCGGCGGGTTGCTGTCGAATCGGCATTTGCATTGACCAACGCGCGAACTGGATAGGATTTATAAAGCGCGCGGTGAATGCTCTTGTACTTCGGATCTACCAGAAGTGGGTCAACAATATCATTCGCAACAACTAGTGCATCTGCTCGCTTCAACAAAACCATGTCCAAGCTACAGCTCATGCAACTGGACTCAGTCACTGGAAAAGGAAAGAATGAAGAATGTCCCGCTTCTATCAACACAACCTTGTTCTTTCCAACTGTATGGACATCTAACGGATCTGCCTTTCGTGAGTAAATAACAAACGGCCTTTTCCCAATAGCGACCTCAGTGACATAGGCCAATCCTTTGGGCGCAGGCAAATCGTCAACTTGGATGAATGGCATATGAAAGTCAGCATTGCCCTCGGCCGTTTCCAACAATGACCTGGCAAATGGACGAAGAATGATTTTTGTTTTTGTATGCGTCACGCGGTCGAGTGCGCGAATGAGATCCGGTAGCTCGCCTTGCACATCTACTCCATCCTTTTGGCTCGAACCATTCCCTGCCAATGATGCGACCCGGTCGTAAGGCTGGGCGTAGGCTACAGCACTAAAAATGCTCAGCAGAATCCACAAAACACGTGTGATATGCGGCATAAATGCTCCTTCTTTAGGCCAGAAAATTCTAGTGATCCAAATAAAATTTATCAATTCGGATCTTCCTTGGTGTTGGTGCGATTTTTTCTCACCTCAACAGATTCCGCATACCAAATGAATTGGCTGTGCCATGAAAGGCATCGCCTTGCACGAACATCAACGACAGCTCATCCATTCTGATCTCAGGTCAAACTTCAGCCGTCTTCGCCTTGTGCAGATAGCTGGTGACTTCATCCGCCGACATTGGTCGCGCAAAGTAATAACCCTGTGCCTCGTCGCAACCGAAGACGCGTAGCTGGTGCAGCATGTCGGCGGTTTCAACGCCTTCGGCGATGGTGCGCAAATTCAGGCTGCGGGCCATCTGGATGATGGCACGCACGATAGCGGCGTCATCGGGGTCAGTACCTAAATCGCGCACGAAGGACTGGTCGATCTTGAGCTTGTCGATGTCAAAACGCTTCAAGTACGACAGGCTGGAATAGCCGGTACCGAAATCGTCGATCGACAGCTTCACACCCAGCAGCTTCAGGCGCTTGACGCAGTCCAGCACGCTCTCCACATTCTGTATCAGGATCGACTCGGTCAGCTCCAGCTCCAGCAGAGCGGGGTTCAGCCGGCTGTCTTCCAGCGCATGGATCACCGACTGCTCCACGCTACCGCGTTTGAACTGCACTGCCGAGAGGTTCACCGCCATGCACAGTTCAGGCAGTCCGTCCCGCTGCCAAGCCATGGCCTGGCGGCAGGCTTCTCGCAAGACCCAGTCACCAATCGGAACGATCAGACCGCTTTCTTCGGACACTGGTATGAAACGCGCAGGCGACACCATGCCGAGCTGGGGGTGGTTCCACCGGATCAGGGCCTCGACCCCGATGATGGCGCCGCTGGCCAGATCGATCTGGGGCTGGTAATGCAAAACGAATTCGTTGCGCTCCAGCGCGCGCCGTAGACCGTTGCGGATGAACTGGTGCTCGATCGCCTCCACGTCCATCGCGTCGTCAAAGTAACGGTAGGTATTGCGCCCATCACTCTTGGCTTTGTACATGGCCATGTCGGCCTTCTTGAGCAGGCTTTCAAAGCTCGTGCCATCTTCGGGAAAAATGGCCACCCCCATGGACACCGAAGTCGATATTTCCTGGCCTTCAGCAAAGAAGGGTAGTTGCATCTGCTCCATGAGCTTCGCGAGAATTGGCGCTGCATCTTCCGCCTGGGTCAGGTCCGGCAAAAGAATGAGGAACTCATCACCGCCCAGCCGGCTGATGGTGTCGGTTTCGCGCATGCCGGCGCTCAGGCGAGTGGCAATCTGTTTAAGAAACGCGTCGCCGCTATCGTGGCCCAGCGTGTCGTTGATGCTCTTGAAGTTGTCCAGATCCAGAAACAGCAGCATCACGCGCCAGTTTGTCCGGCTCGCTCGGGCCTTTGCCTGCTCGAAACGATCTTGTAGCAGCAGACGATTGGGCAGACCGGTCAGTACATCGTGGAAAGCCTGGAACTGAATCTGCTGCTCTGCCAATTTGCGCTGGGTGATGTCGGCCACAAGGAATATATTGGCATCGGGTTGCCCGCTCTCAGTGAACAAGGGCGCGGTGGACAAGCTGATGTGAATGACAGAGCCGTCGCGGCGCTGCCGAACCAATTCGACCTGGTTAAGCGACTCCCCATTGCGTAACCTGGAAACAATGCTGTCGTACTCCTGCAGCTTGTCCTTTGGGATGAAGAGTACCTTATGGCCAATGGCCTCTTCGGCAGTCCAGCCAAACATTCTCTGTGCGGCCGGGTTCCAGCTGATCACAAGGTTGTTGCAGTCACAGGTGTAGATGGCCAGCGGCGAGTTTTTCACCATCGACTCCAGCCGTTCATTACTGGCTTTGAGCGCGGCGCCAGAGCGCTTGATCTCATTACGCATCCGATTGACGGCGTTCGCCACGTGGTCGAGAGCGTCGGGGCGCCAACGGCCACCATCCCGGCGGTTGAGCAGCAATGGCTGCTCACTGGATACATTCCTGGAAAACTGCAGAAGATAGCCGGCAATATGTTCCAGATGCTGCCCCACCAAAGCCTGAAAGATCAACAAAACAAAGGCGGTGACCAAAAAGGTCTTGATGGCGTTGCTCACCAGCATGACGATAAATTTGGACCACAACCGCGCCACCACGTTGTCCACACTGGCAACCACATGCAGCTCGCCAATGAGCACGCTCTCCCCAAAGTTGAGGCGATTCAAGGGAAAGACCGTTTCCATCTGGCGCTTGGAGGTACGGGCGCCAGCGTACCACTGGGTCTTGCCGTTGGAGACGATACTCAGATACTCAATGTCGCCTAGGTTCAGCAGGCCGTTGAGGTGGTTCTGAATCTGGGTGGGCTCCAGCACCCAGACGCTTTCCACCAAAGTGGGCAGATACACCTTGCGAATCGACTCCACCCGCTCATTGATGCCGCGTATGTCCCCTCGATAGTCCAGGTAGAGCTCCACCGCGGTGATGACTGCGGTGACGGCGGAGCTGAACAAGACCACGGCCAACATGATCCTGCGCGCGATGCCGTTGTTACGAATCAGCGCCTTATTGAAAAAATTCAATTTAAAAACGTCGGCAAGTGTCATCAGCACTCCAGCTGTTGGGCATTGCATCAAAGATGCTCTCGTCGCTCACGTCCGCGGGAAGGCCCCTCAGAACGTGCCCACGATCCGAGCGCCTGAGCGACCTTAAAACCAGGGCCGCGTTCGTCTTGCCAAACTCATGACTCCCTTCGCAAGTACCGGCAGTTGTTCAGCCAGAGTGTACGTCCAGCAGCATTACTGCAGACACACGTAGTTACTGAAATTTGAGCCGTCTTCTGGTAAGAAGTCTGGGTTTGGACATCGACAGGACGGAGTCCACGGCCCCTGAAAAATTGTCACTATCGGGTCAGATGCTTCCGCAGACGCTCGAACAACTTCAAGCAGGAAGTTGAAACCCGTCTAAGGATGACGAAGTAAATCCAAATGTGCTACGCTGAAAGTGACGAGACCGCCAGGTCCCCTCATGGAGGATTTCCAAGAGTTTTAGATGGCGACATCGAAAACCATCGGCGCTTTAGTATTCGCCGTTGCGGCAATAACCCCAACCCATATTCCAGAGAAACTCAAGAGTGATAAACAACAAGCGAGTTTCGCTCTTTCACTCATTGAGAATTTGGCTATTGGTCATACTCGTCATAACCAAGGCTTCAAATAGTGTTTATGCTGAAGACTTGGTATTGGTTGCAGCCGACAGCCGTCCTACAGCCTACATCGTGGACGGCAAGCCGACGGGTATTCTGGTGGATGTGGTGACCGAAGCCTTCCGACGCTCTGGCCACTCCGTAAAAATCCAGTTAATGCCATGGGCACGTTGCTTGGCCGAAGTACGCGAGGGCAATGTGGATGGCATATTCTCGGTTTTCAGACTGCCTGAGCGAGAGGCGTTTCTTGCCTACACCGAGAACCCGGTCATCACGCAAATCGAAGTCCTTTTTATCCATACAGATTCGGATATTCAATTTACTGACAATTTAGCCGAGTTATCGCACCTCAGAGCGGGCATCATTCGCGACACAAGCTACGGTCCGGATATCGATAAGCTGGTCAAGAATGGGACTTGGCAGAACATCACCTATACCAGCAGCGTTGACAGCCTCGTTGCCATGCTTGCCGCCAAGAGAATTGATTTTGCACCCAGTTACCGGGCGGTATTTCTGGATGCCGCAAAACAGGCGGGCTCCATCGGCAAGATCAAGGAGTTAAGCCCCGCCGTTGAGTCCATTCCCAGTTACCTGGCTTTCAACAAGAAGCGCGACTACGCGAAAATCAGCGCCGAATTTGATAAGGCACTGGCATCCATGAAGAAGGACAAGTCCTTCGATGCCATTTACGCCAAATACTTGAACTAGGCGCCCATCGCGGTCTAGCCCGCAGCCGCCAGCAAACTCCGCAAACTGCCTTCCAGGTGCTCGGTCGGCAGCCTGGTAAACCCAGACCGCGCAAAGCGCTGCAGCCGCCCGGCGGCGAAAGAGGTCAGCACCGATGCCCGCACCTGGGCGTCCACCGTGGGAGTGTCGCTGCCGGCGCTGGCCGTACGCAGGCACTGGCGCAAGGTGGCTTCTATCTTGTCGAAGAACAGGTTCATGCGCTGCTGCAGGCGTTCGTTCTCGAACACCAGGGCGTCGCCCACCATCACCCGGGTCATGCCGGGATTCTTCTCGCCAAACTGCAGCAGCACCGAGACAATGCGGCTGGCCTGGCGCAGGCCGTTGCCGTCGTCATGGGCCATGATCTGGTTCACCAGCGAGAACACCGACTGCTCGATGAACTCGATCAGGCCCTCGAACATCTGCGCCTTGCTGGCGAAGTGCCGGTACAGCGCCGCTTCGCTCACCTCCAGCCGGGCTGCCAGCGCGGCGGTGGTGATGCGTTCGGCACCCGGCTGCTGCAGCATCGCAGCCAGGGTCTGCAGAATCTGCACCCGGCGCTCGCCCGGCTTGGGACGCTTGCGCGGTGCGCTGGTCTCTACCAGCTCGGTGTCTTCGGCCATGCGGGCGCTTTAGTTGGAACGAATCATGGTGCCAAAGGCCTGGTCGCCCAGGATCTCCAGCAATAGCGCATGCGGCACACGGCCGTCGATGATGTGCACGGCCTTCACGCCGCTCTTGGCCGCGTCCAGCGCGCCGGCAATCTTGGGCAACATGCCGCCCGACAGGGTGCCGTCAGCGAACAGGCCGTCGATGTCGGTAGCGGTCAGATCGGTCAGCAGCGCGCCGGCCTTGTTCAGCACGCCAGGGATGTTGCTCAGCATCAGCAGCTTTTCAGCCTGCAGCTGGATGGCCAGCTTGCCGGCCACCACGTCGGCGTTAATGTTGTAGCTTTCGTTGTCCACACCAAAACCGATGGGGCTGACCACGGGGATGAAGGCGTCGTCTTGCAGCGACTTGACCACGCTGGCGTCGATGCTCTCGATATCGCCCACCTGGCCGATGTCATGCTCGATGCTGGGGTCGGCGTTGTCGGCCATGCGCAGCTTCTTGGCACGGATCATGGCGCCGTCGCGCCCGGTCAGGCCCACGGCCTTGCCGCCGGCCTGGTTGATCAGGCCCACGATGTCCTGCTGCACCTGGCCGGCCAGCACCCATTCGACCACTTCCATGGTTTCTTCGTCGGTGACGCGCATGCCCTGGATGAACTGGCCCTTCTTGCCCAAGCGGCCCAGCGCCGACTCGATCTGCGGGCCACCGCCGTGCACCACCACCGGATTGATGCCGACCAGCTTGAGCAGCACCACGTCTTCGGCAAAGGCTTTTTGCAACGCTGGCTCGGTCATGGCGTTGCCGCCATATTTGATGACCATGGTCTTGCCGTGGTACTTGCGTATGTACGGCAGGGCCTGGGCCAGGATTTCGGCTTTGTCGCGGGGGGCAATCGGGGTAGACATGGAGCAGGGTTCCCAAATAAAGGCTAAGGCTGAATCATATAAGGCTGCCGTGGCAGTTTTACAGCTTGTGGGTCGACAGCAGGATGCTGGTCTCGGTATTGGAAATGCCGGGAATGGTGCGTATGGTGTTGAGCACCTTGTCAAACGCCTCCAGCGTGTCGGCGCGCAGCTCGGCGATCAGGTCCCAGCGGCCGTTGGTGGTGTGCAGGGTCACCACGTTGGGGTGGCCGCGCAGCGTGCGGCGCACCTCCTCGCCATGCGGGCCGTCCACCGCAATGCCCATGCTGGCGCGAATGCGGTGCGCCTCCACCTCGGGCCGCAGCCGCACCGAATAGCCGACGATGGTGCCATCGGCCTCCAGCTTGGCGATGCGGTTTTGCACCGTGGCACGCGCCAGGCGCAGCTTTTTGGCGATGGCCACCACCGGCATGCGGGCGTCGTCGCGCAGCAGCGCGATCAATTGACGGTCGGTATCGTCCATTAGAAATTAGCCACAGTGCCCATATTGATGGGCTAAATGTAAGGTTTACTGTAAGACCTGCCAAGTTGTACGCTTCATTTTGGCGCCCCCGGGCGGAAAAATACCGCCATGCACACACCTACCACCCCTTCCCGCGCGGCCTCCATCCAGGCGCCCAGCGCCGTCGTCATGGTCCGGCCGCACCGCTTC
Organism: Rhodoferax sp. GW821-FHT07F03; assembly: GCF_059418745.1. Taxonomy (NCBI): domain Bacteria; kingdom Pseudomonadati; phylum Pseudomonadota; class Betaproteobacteria; order Burkholderiales; family Comamonadaceae; genus Rhodoferax; species Rhodoferax sp. GW821-FHT07F03. The sequence goes on along the minus strand of NZ_JBWKQM010000004.1, from coordinate 260,101 downwards.
ACCCCCAACCCCGAAACCGCCGCCGACAACGTCTTCCAGAGCCCGGCCGCCCAGGAGGCCGCGCACAGCATTGCCGCGGCCGCCTACCGCGAAGCCAGTGAAGCGGTGGCCCAGCTGGAGGCAGCGGGTGTGCGCGTGCACCTGTTCGAAGACACGGGCGAACGCGACACGCCGGACGCGGTGTTCCCCAACAACTGGTTCTCCACCCACCCCGGCGGGCACATCGCCATCTATGCCATGTACTCGCCCAGCCGCCGCCGCGAACGACGCAACGACGTGATCGAGATGCTGAAAACGCAGTACCGGGTGCAGGACGTGATCGACTACTCCGGCCTGGAGCAGGACAACCTATTCCTGGAAGGCACGGGCGCCATGGTGTTCGACCACCTGGCACGCGTGGCCTATACCGCCCGTTCGCACCGGGCCGACCCGGTGCTGCTGGAGCGCTTCAGCACCCATTTCAACTTCGAGCCCATGCTGTTCGACACAGCCGATGCGGCGGGCAAACCGATTTACCACACCAACGTGCTGATGTGCGTGGCCACGGATTTCGCGTTGGTGGGCATGGACATGATCCCTGACATGCAGCGGGCAGCCCAGGTGCGGGCGCGGCTGGAAGAGTCGGGGCGCGAGGTGATTGCCCTGAGCGCAGCGCAGATTGCCGAATTTGCCGGCAATGCCATCGAACTATCTGGTCGTGGCGGCCGGGTGTTGGCGCTATCGCAGCGTGCCTGCAACAGCCTGACAACCGCGCAGAAAGCGGTTATCGAAAAATCAGCCCGCCTGCTGCCGCTGGCCGTGCCGACGATTGAGATGGCAGGGGGATCGGTGCGCTGCATGATTGCAGGCATCCACCTATCCCCGCGGCAGGGATAGGTGCTATTTCGTTTCCAGTTCAATCCGAGATTAGGCGCGAAGCCGCAGACAGTGGCTTGCCACGGCATGTCGCCCATCCCCTCTGGGGCTGGACGAGGGCGAAGTAACGACATATCGGGTTGAACTGGGAGCGAAATCAGTGGTGGTGGCCGTGCTCGCCGTGTACGTGCTGGTGCGCCACCTCTTCGTCCGACGCGGCACGCACGCTGACCACCGTCACGGTGAACTGCAGGGCTTGGCCGGCCAGGGCGTGGTTGCCGTCCAGCAGCACCTCGGGGCCCTTGATCTTGACCACGTTGTAGATGTGCTCGCGGCCGTCGTCGGTACGGCCCTTGAGCTGGCCGCCGACCTTTACGCCGGGTGGGAATTCACTCTTGGGGATGCTGCGCACCAGCGACTCGTCGCGCAGACCAAAGGCGTCTTCAGGCTGCAGGTTCAAGGTAACCTGGTAGCCGGCCACGCGGCCTTCCAGGGCTTCTTCGATCTTGGGCAGGGTGTTGTTGTAGCCGCCGTGCAGGTAGACCATGGGGTCCTTGGGTGCTTCGATGAGCTTGCCCTTGGCGTCGGCTACCTTGTAGCGCAGAGTGACGGCGGTGTTTTTTTCGATTTTCATGCTGGAAGCCGCCAGGGGCGGAAATAGGACAGGTGCAGCCTATTTTCGCGCAGGCTGGGGTCGGCCATTTCCGCCTCTATAAAAACAGCCGCCAGCGCAATCAATACCTGCGCCGGCAGCTATCGATTCAGGAGCGCACGTCAGCCAGGTCTACCTGCGCCGTCTCGGGCAGGCGCGAGGCGCCCAGCAGCGCCAGTACGGCGATCAGCATCAGATAGAAGGCTGGTGCCAGGTGGTTGCCGGTGCGCTCGATCAGGTAGGTGGCCATCAGCGGCGCAGTCCCGCCAAACACGGTGTAGGCCAGGTTGTAGCTGATGGCCGAGGCGGTGTAGCGGATGCGCGTGGGGAACAGCTCGGACAGCAGCACCGCCGTCACCACGCCCGACAGCACGGCCGCCAAGGCCTGCAAAGCCGCGCCCAACAGAGCCAGCGGCACACTGCCCGACTTGGCCAGTTGGAACGAAGGGTAGGCACACACAATCGCCAACACACACACGGTGTACATCGTGCGCTTGCGCCCCACATGGTCGCTGTAACGCCCCGCCAGCGGGCACAGCGCAATCGCCACCAGCAAGCCACACACGCCCACCAGCAGCGCCTGGTTGCGGCTCAGTTGGCCCACCACCTGCACATAGGTCGAGAAATAGGTCGTGAAGGTGTAGAAGGACAGCGCCGTCACGGCGATAAACAAGCTCAACCACAGAATGCGCAGGCCGTGGCTGCCAAAGGTTTCGCGCAGCGAGGCATGCTGCGCGCCATGGTCCTCTTCCGCCACCGCCTGAAAGGCCGGCGTCTCCGCCAGCTTGGTGCGCAGGTACAGGCCAATCAGCCCCAGCGGCGCGGACAGGATGAACGGCAGCCGCCAGCCCCAGTCGGCCATGGCCTGTGGCCCCAGCCACACACCCAGGGCATAGGCCACCACCGCCGCGCTGGCGAAGGCCGAGAAGGTGGACACAGGCAAGAAGCTGGCATAACGGGCGCGCTGGCCGCGCGGTGCGTGCTCCATCACATAGGCACAGGCACCGGCGTATTCGCCGCCAGCCGAGAAGCCCTGCACGCAACGCGCCAGCGTCAGGGCCAGAGGCGCGGCCACGCCAATGGCCGCATAGTTGGGCAGAAAGCCAATCGCCGTGGTGGCGGCGGCCATGAGCAGAATTGTCAAGGCCAGCGTGCGCTTGCGGCCTATGCGGTCGCCCAGCATGCCGAACACCACGCCGCCCAGGGGGCGGAAGGCAAACGCCACGGCGAACACCACGAAGGTCTTGAGCAAGCCGGCCTGCGGATCGTCCCCCGGGAAAAACTGCTGGGAAATGGCGGTGGCCAAAAAACCATAGACCGCGAAATCAAACCACTCTACAAAATTGCCGATAGATGCGGCAGCAATAACTTTGTAGATGGTCTTCTGGGGGACGTTAGCCTGCATAGGGCTCCTTGGGTTAGTGGCCTGGACGCAGAGCGATTTCCATGCCACATCCCCCGGGGGCGGTCGCTAGGCAGTGGGTGGCAACTGCTTCTCGCCACCCAGCATCTGGGTGAAACGCGCCGGGTCCTGCCCGTGTACCGGCTCCGCATCGCCCCAGGGCCAGCCGCCAAACTGGGTGCGGCGGTAGTCGGCCATGGCCTGCTCGATCTCGGCATGGGTGTTCATCACGAAGGGGCCGTACTGCGCCACCGGCTCGCCCAGCGGACGGCCTTGCAGCAGCAGAAATTCAGCCAGCTCGGGGCCGTTGACCAGCTCCACTGGCTGCGAGGCATCCAGCGTGACGGCGGTTTGGCCGGATACGGCCTGGCCAGCCAGTTGCACCGATGCACCCTTGAAGAAATACAGTCTGCGCTGGGTCTGCACGCCGCTGGCGGCGGGCAGCGTCCAGCGCGCGCCGGGCGCCATGGTGATGGTCCAGATGGCTACATCCGCATCCGCCTGCGCAGCAAAGGACCCTGGGGGCGGCGCCAGGGGCGTCACATCACCCAACTGGCCGGCGGTGACACGCACATCGGTGGCCAACCCTTGCGCATCGGTAAAGGTCTGCCGCGGCACTTCATGCTGCCAGAACATGGTGAAGTGCGGCTCCACCATTTTGTTGCGCGCGGGCAGGTTCAGCCAGATCTGAAACAGCTCCAGCGGATTCGGCTGGCTCTGGTCGAGCAGCGGAAACATCTCGGCATGCACGATGCCGCGACCGGTGGTCAGCCATTGGACATCACCCGCGCCATAACGGGCACTGGCACCCAACGAATCCGCGTGGTCCACCAGACCTTTGCGCACAATGGTCACCGTCTCGAAACCGCGGTGCGGGTGTGGCGGAAAGCCAGGTACGGACTCGCCGTGGTACATGCTCCAGCCGTCCTTGCGGCTAAAGTCCTGCCCGATAGCGCGACCCGCCAGCGATGCAGCCGGGCCTAGTTCGCCATTCGCCTGCGGATAAGCGTCATCGTGGTAGACGCAGAACAGAAACGGGTCCATCGTCGGCCACGGAAAACCGAGGGGCTGAACGTTCAAGACAGCGGAGGGGGCGGACATGGCAGACGTTCCTTCTTCAAAAGCTATACATGGAGGCGCAGGCCGCCACTTCAACCGCCAGCTCCGGCATGCAGGCCAAGACCCGGCCGACGGCAGGGAGACATATCCAACGATACACTGACTTTCAGACCCTAGCCTGGGCGGCGGCTAGCGATGAACATGATGGTCACCGAAGCGCACTACCGGTACTGCGGCAGGCCATGCACACCATGCACAACCACCCCACGGTGGCGAAGCTGATCCCCGCCTTGCTGGGTGAATTGAAACCCTAGGACACAGCATGCATCTGGAAGGCTCCTGCCACTGCGGCAAGGTCAAGTTTTCGGTCGAATCCCACGAGCCCGTGCCCTTCATGCGCTGCTACTGCAGCATCTGCCGCAAGACGGCCGGCAGCGGCGGCTATGCCATCAACCTGGGCGCCGACCACCGCACCTTGAAAGTCACTGGCAAACGGCATTTGCGGGTGTACCAGGCCGACATCCGCGAAGGCGACGACGTGCACCACAGCAGCGGGCAACGCCACTTTTGCAGCCGCTGCGGCACCGCCCTGTGGTTGTGGGACCCGCAATGGCCGGACCTGATGCACCCGCATGCCGGCGCCATCGACACGCCGCTGCCGACGCCGCCTGAGAACGTGCACTGCCTGTTGGACTCCAAGGCCCCGTGGGTACGGGTAGAAGGCCACAAGGGCGACCCACGCTTTGGCGGCTACCCCGATTTTTCGCTGGCCGAATGGCATGCGCAGCGGGGGTTGGTATCAGATGCGCAGGCCGCCAAAACTTCACGCAAAACCAAGCGCTAGCGTAGGAAGAACAAGCGCAAGCAGCTGCTATTTTTATAGCAAATCAGACAACCACCGCTGCAACCTGTTTAGGGAAATCCGTCGACGCAGCCAATCCACGCCACTGCGCGGTTTCGCGCTCTACGAACGCATGCTTGTCGGCAATGGTTTGCAGCGTGTCGGTGCCCAAGGGCAGGCGCAGCGGTGGGGTCGGCGATGCCACCAGGGCCAGCAGCGCCTGGGCCAGCCGCAGCGGGTCGCCGGGCTGCTGGTGGTTGATCTGCGTCGCGGCCACGCGCACCTGGCCGGCGCTGGCGGCGTAGTCGCCCAGGATGCGCGGCGACACGGCCAGCGATGCGGCATCCAGAAAGTCGGTGCGGAAGTAGCCCGGCTGCACCGCCGTCACGTGGATGCCCAGCGGCGCCAGCTCGGCATGCAGGGCTTCGGTCAGGCCTTCGACCGCGAACTTGGTCGAGCAGTACAGGCCAAAGCCCGCCGCCGACTGGTAGCCGCCCAGCGACGAGATGTTGATGACGTGACCCTGGCGGCGCGCCCGCATGGCGGGCAGCACGGCGCGGGTGACGTTCAGCAGGCCGAACACATTGGTCTCGTACAAGCGGCGCACTTCGTCGGCGCTGGCTTCTTCCACCGCGCCCAGCAGGCCGTAGCCGGCGTTGTTGACCAGCACGTCGATGCGGCCAAAGCGGTCCAGCGCGGCTGCCACGGCGCGCGCGGCCTGGGCTTCGTCGGCCACGTCCAGCGGCAGGGCCAGCAAGGCCTCGCTGTGGCCGAAGCGCTGCTGCAGCGCCGCCGCGTCGCGGGCGGTGGCGACCACGGCGTCACCCTGGGCCAGCGCGGCCTCGGTGATGCGCGCGCCTATGCCGCGCGATGCGCCGGTGACCATCCAGGTGCGGGAAAAAGAAGTGTTGCTTGTCATGGTGAAGTCCTTGAATCAATGTTGCGGTAGGGCAATGTAGTTTTTGCACCCGCATCTGAATAGCTGGCAATCGCTGGCTTCATAATCAAGAAATTCATGACAATGTAGAACCCCATGGCCATCAACGAACTGCGCGCAGTTGCCACCTTCGTCAAAGCCGCCGAACTCGGCAGCCTGCGCCAGGCGGCCGCAGCGCAAGGCATCAGCCCGCAGGCCGCCAGCCAGGCGCTGGTGCAGCTGGAGCAGCACCTGGGCGTGCGCCTGTTCCACCGCACCACCCGCAGCCTGAGCCTGACGGAAGAGGGCGAACAATTCCTCCACGCCGCGCAGCCAGGCCTGTCGACCCTGCAGCGCGCGCTGCACGGGGCGCGCCGGGGCCGCGAAGAGATCGCCGGGCCGCTGCGCATCGTGGCGCCGCGCTCCATCATGCTGGAGGTGCTGTGGCCGGTGCTGGAAGAATATTGCCGCCGCCATCCGCAGATCGAACCCGATGTGCAGATGGACGACCGCCTCAGCAACTGGGTGGAAGACCGGGTCGATGTCGGCTTCAGGGCCGGCCAGCCGCCGGAGGGCAGCATCTCTCGGCGGCTGCTGTCCTTGCAGTTGGTGGTCTGCGCAGCCCCCGCCTACATCGCCAAGCATGGCGCGCCCACCAGCATCGACGCGCTGGCACAGCACCGTTGCAGCGGCTTTCGCCATGCCAGCACAGGCAAGCCGATGCCCTGGGAATTCAAGATAGGCGAGGAAATCGTGGCCCGCAACATCGCCTCGACCCTGATCTGCAACGATGTGGAGCTGGAAGCCCGCGCCGTGCTGGCCGGCCAGGCAATTGGCCAGCTGGTGGGCACAACGGCCGCGCCACTGGTACGCGCCGGGCAACTAGCGCCCTTACTCACCGAACACGTGACCGACCATCTGGGCCTGTACGTGTACTACGGCAGCCGCACGGCCCAACCGGCACGGGTGCGCGCCTTCATCGACCTGGCGGTGGAGCGGCTGGTGGGCAACCCGCAGTTCGTGCTGCAGCCACACGAGCTGACCCCGGCCAAAAAGCCACGGCGGCGGGCCGGCTGAGCGCCTGCGCAGGCGTCAATTCGCCACCAGCACGGGCTGCTCGCGGTACACCGCTGGCAACAGGCTCTTCAGGTTGGCAATCTTGGGCAGATCGAACTGCGCGATATAGGACGCCGTGGGGTGCAGGGTGGCGTAATTCTGGTGGTACTTCTCTGCCGGGTAAAAACCCTGCAGCGGGCTGAGCTGGGTCACGATCTTGCTGGGGAAGACCTTGGCGGCATCCAGCTCGGCGATGTAGCGCTCAGCCACGGTCTTCTGCCCGAGGCTGGTGTAGAACAGCGCAGACCGGTACTGCGTGCCGACGTCGGGGTACTGCCGGTTCATTTGCGTGGGGTCATGGGCTACCGAGAAATAGATTTGCAGCAGCTGCGCGTAGCTGACCTGCTGGGGGTCGAAGCGCACTTGCACCGCTTCCGCATGGCCGGTGCCACCACCGCTGACAGTCTCGTAGTGCGCATCCGACTGCTTGCCGCCGGCATAGCCGGACACCGCCTCCAGCACGCCGTTGGTGTGCTGGAACACCGCCTGGATTCCCCAGAAACAGCCACCGGCGAACACCACGGTCTCACTCGCCTGGCTGGCCGGTGCCACACCCGCCAGCGCCTGGGCCGATGGCGGCGGAATGCTGACCGCCTTTTCGGCCGCAGCGTTCGGGCTCAGGTAGACGATGGCCAGCAGCAGCGCGCCGGCGATCAACAGCAGCAGCATCTTGGGGATGGCGGGGCGGGATGGAGCGGGGGCGGTACGTGGCATGGCAAGTCCTTTGTATAGGTCTGTGTCGCTGCGGAGTGCATGGTTCACAAGGTTCATTGCCTCTTGGTCGGCCCGGGTGCCAGATCCTTACACCCAGCCCTGGCGCACACATAAATCTTGCCGGTGTGTAAGGTTTGCGCCGCCCGCCCGACCAAAGCTTACAGACAGCTGCGGCACCCCGCCGCAGCGCCTGCACGTACCCCACAGGAACCACCATGAACAAAGTCTCCGCCACCCTGATCTCCGCCTGCCTGCTGATGGCCACCGCCGGCGCCATGGCCGAAGACACCATGAAAAAAGACGACATGATGAAAAAGGACGGCATGGCCCAGGACAGCATGATGAAGAAAGATGAGATGAAAAAGCCCATGGCCAAGAAGCACGCCATGGCGAAAAAAGACGACATGAAGAAGGACGACATGATGAAGAAAGACAACACCATGATGAAGGACGGCATGGCAACCGATGCCATGAAGAAGTAAATCCGAGCCGTTACCGGCGCAGCACTACACCAGCGCCAGGTGCTGCGCCAAATGGCTGTACACCGCATGCACCCGCCGCAGGTGGCGGGACTCGGTGTGCGTCAGCAGCCAGAGTTCGGTCTGGGCTTCGTCCAGCGGATCGCTTAGCTGGTGCAGGTCCTTGCGGCGCTGCGCCAGAAACAGCGGCAGCACACCTATGCCCAGACCTTGGGCGACCAGCTCGGCCACGGTCAGGATGCTGTTGACTCGGTACGCGGGCGCCACCTTGGAAAAATGCTTTTTGCGCCAGACCACAGACGGGTGATCAGGCAGCCCTTCATCGGGCGCCACCCAACGGGCCTGGACGGCCATCTCGGCATCGAACCGTTCAATACCGCTGTGCAAACCTGCGAACAGCGCCACGCGGATGGGGCCTATGTGCTTGCCCACCAGGTGCGGCGGCGGCCGCTGGGTGGCGCGCACCGCGATGTCGGCGTCACGCCGCGTCAGGCTGGCCAGTTCATTGCCCGCATGCAGCTCATAGGCCAGCAACGGGTGCTGGGTGTGCAAAGCCTGCAAGGCCGGCGCCACCAGCGCATGCAAGATGGTGTCGGTGCTGGTGATGCGCACCGTGCCCGAGACCTGCTCGGGCAGTGACTGTGCGGCGGACCGCGCGGCCTCCAACAGGGACTCCATCTGCTCGCCACGGCTGGCCAGCTCCTGCGCCAGTTCCAACGGCAAATAGCCGGTGCGCGAGCGCGCAAACAGGCGCTGGCCCAGGCCCTTCTCCAGGCGCTGGATGCTGCGGAACACGGTGGACGCATCCAGCGCCAGCCGTTCACCGGCCCCCGCCAGGGTGCCGGCACGCACCAGGGCCAGCACGGTTTCCACATCGGCAGCACTCAGCTTGTATTGCGTTTTTGCATGCATGGTTTGCAGATCCACCTATTTTTATTGCGTCTGCACAATCCTACAGTCTGGGCATCTCCACGCAACAGACCCACACCATGCCCACACTTATCAGCCACCCACTCTGCCCCTATGTGCAACGCGCCGCCATCGTGCTGGCAGAGAAGAATCTGCCCTTTGAACGCATCCACATCGACCTGGCCCACAAGCCCGACTGGTTTTTGCAGATCTCGCCGCTGGGCAAGACGCCGGTGCTGCAGGTGGACGGCCAAGCCATCTTCGAGTCGGCCGTGATCTGCGAATACCTGGAGGACACGCTCACGCCCCGGCTGCACCCCGAAGACGCGCTGCAGCGCGCACGCCACCGCGCCTGGATGGAGTTTGGCTCGGCCATGCTGAACACCATCGCCGGCTTCTACAACGCGCCCGACGACGCCGCACTGGGGAGCAAGGCCGCCGAGCTGCGCACCCAGTCGGCACAGCTGGAAGCTGCCTTACAGGACGGCCCCTACTTTGCGGGCCCGCGCTTTTCGATGGTGGATGCGGTCTTCGGCCCGGTATTCCGCTACTTCGATGTGTTCGACGGCCTGGGCGACTTCGGCTTTTTTGCCGCTACACCCAAGCTGCGCGCCTGGCGCCAGGCCCTGGCCGCCCGGCCATCTGTCAAAGGTGCCGTGGGCGGTGACTACCCCGAGCTGCTGCGCCGGTTTTTAAGCCAGCGCCCCTCCGCGCTGGCGCAGCGCCTGGCCGCGCCGGCTCTGGTTTAAAGATCAGGCCGGCTTGTTCACAAAGCCGATCACCAGCCCCTTGTCCGTCACGGTAATGCTGCCCGGCTGCAGGCCCATGGTGTCGGCCAAGGCCAGGTCTTGCGGGCGCAGGGTGTGCAGCACCACCTCCTGCAGGGACTGCTTGGCCAGCGCAGGGCCCATGCTGCTGAGCATCACCTGCAACTCCGGCGGCAGCTCGGGAAACTGCAGGTTCTGAAAGTGCAGCTGGTAGGCGCGTATGGTCTGGTCGCTGGCCTCGTAGCGCAGCGCAAAGTCCACATCGAAGCTGCCGCTGTAGCTGCGGCCCAACACCGGGCCGGCGGCCTCCAGCTGCATGGCGGCGCTCAGCCGGTTCTGCGCGGGCAGCAGACGCAGACGCGGGGTTTGCACGTCCAGGTTCAGCAGACCCTGCACCGGGTAGCGCAGCGGAAAGCGCTGGGCCAGCGTTTGCTGCAGCACCTGGGCAGACACGGTGTAGCTAGGCTGCGCCCGTGCTGTGTCCATGGCCAACACGCCCATCCCCAGAAGCGCCCATCTAGCGCTGGCTATCAAGCAATGTCTACGTTGCATATGCCTCCTAGTCTCACTCTGGTCCGCACGGCAGACCAAAGTTCCAAAGGCCAGGTTACAGCATGTTCTCCACCGGGTTGCCCCACTCATCCACCTCATAGGTGGTCACGTCGAAACGGCTCAGGGTGTTCTCGCCGAAAGCCATGGTGATGGGCACGTCGCCTGCGTCGCGGCCACGCGCCATGACCACGCGGCCGATGCGCGGCGTGTTGTGGCGTGCGTCGAAGGTGTACCAGCGGTCGCCCAGGTAGACCTCGAACCAGGCGCTGAAGTCCATCGGGTACGGCACCGGTGGTATGCCGATATCGCCCAGGTAGCCAGTGCAGTAGCGCGCCGGAATGTTCATGCAGCGGCACAGGGTGATGGCCAGATGCGTGTAGTCGCGGCACACGCCGGTACCTTCGCGGAAGCCCTCCACCGCGGTACGGGTGGCGCGGGCAGCCATGTAATCAAAGCGGATGTGGTTGTGCACAAAGTCGCAAATCGCCTGCACCCGGGCCCAGCCCAGCGGCGTCTGGCCAAACTGGTTCCAGGCGAACTGCAGCAGCTCGCTGTCCACCTCGCAGTAGCGGCTGGGCAGCAGGAACTGCAGGGTGGCGGTGGGCAGCTCGGTAGGGTCGTGCTGCCAGGCGCCCAGGTTGATCTCGTCGCGCAGGCCATGGTCGCGCACCACGGCCCGGCTGCTGAAGCGCACCTGGCCCATGCCAGCCGGCGCATTCACCCGGCCGCACAAATTGCCAAAGGCGTCGAAATACTCCTCCGGCACCAGGCCAGGCCCCACCTGGATCTGCTCCGGAGCCCACAAATCACCGCTGCGCGAGGGGTGCACGTGCAGCAGGTAAATGAACGCCATGGGCGAGGTGATGGAGAGTTCGATGTCGAACCCGATCTGGATATGCATGGGACTGCCTGGTCATAAAGAGCGTGTGCACGACCTCGACCCGTTCGAACTCGCCAGCGACCAGTGTGCGCCCACATGCCGCCGGCCCCCAGCAGCCAGACGCCCGCAGCCACGTGGGACATGTCCTACACCTCCACACCCCATCAGCCCCCAGACCAGGCGTTACCTGTGCCAGCAGCTATACAAACAGGAGCAAAAGAAACGGCGGCCTTAACCGCGCGGGGGAATGTTCAAGCCCTTGGCCACGGCGGGGCGGTCCACAAAGGCGGCCAGCACGCGCTGCACATTGGCAAAGTCGGAGAAACCCACCAGGTCGCCCGCGCCATAAAAGCCCACCAGGTTACGCACCCAGGGCAGGATGGCGATGTCGGCAATGCTGTAGTCGTCGCCCATGATCCAGCTGCGGCCCTGCAGCCGCTGGTCCAGCACGGCCAGCAGGCGCTTGCTCTCGGCCAGGTAGCGGTCGCGCGGGCGCTTGTCTTCATAGTCCTTGCCGGCGAACTTGTGGAAGAAGCCAACCTGGCCAAACATGGGGCCGATGCCGCCCATCTGGAACATCAGCCACTGTATGCATTCGTAGCGCCGTGCCGCGTCTTGCGGGACCAGCTGGCCGGTCTTGTCGGCCAGGTAGATCAGGATGGCGCCCGACTCAAACAGCGCCAGCGGCTGCCCGCCGGGCCCGTTCGGGTCCAGGATGGCGGGGATCTTGTTGTTCGGGTTCAGCGACAAAAATTCGGGCGACATCTGGTCGTTCTTCTCGAAGCTCACCAGGTGCACCTCGTACGGCAGGCCGATTTCCTCCAGCGCAATGGACACCTTCACGCCGTTGGGCGTGGGCAGCGAATACAACTGCAGCCGCTCCGGGTGCTGGGCGGGCCATTTGCGGGTGATGGGAAAGGCGGAAAGATCGGTCATGGGCAAATCCGGGGTATAGATAAAAAATGCCTCTGACGCAGGCAGTACCTGCGCCAGCAGCTACGGAATCAAGAGCAAATCAATACGGCAGTTGGAAGCCGTTGCGCCCGGCGCTGATGCGCGTGACGGTGGGTTTGTCGTTCAGCACCTGGGCCGACAGGGACACGCTGGCACCGGGCACCAGCAGGCTGCTGTCGCCGGGCTTGAAGCTGACCACCGGTGCGTCTTCGGGCACCACGATGTCGCGGGCGCCGTCCTTGTATTTCAGCTGCATGGTGCGGCCCTTGGGCGCGGCCACCACGTCGGCCACGGTGGCATTGGTCATGGTGCTTTGCGGCAGCATGTCGAAAGGCCGGTGGCCTTCACCCACGCCGCGCGCCGATTCGGGGAACACCATCACCGCAATGGCGCGCTCGGTGCCGTCGGCCTGCGGCATGGCCGCCGTGCCGATGAAGCTGCCGGGCTTGATATCCGACATGGCCATGGGGAACACCTCGGACACCGGCGTCTTCTCGGGCAGCACCAGGTCCACCACCTCGCCGCTGCGGTCCTTCACCGTCAGCAAGCCTGGCGCCACGCTCTGCACCGTGCCGCGCACACGCACGGTAGGGGCAGAGGCGGCTTGGGCAAATGCCAGGTTGGCAGCCATACACAGAGCAAAGGCCGCAGTGCGGCGTGTCATCAACAGCATGGAACGGCTCCAAAAGAGGAAAGCCGCAAAGTTTATAGACGCTATGTGAACCTGCGGCGTGCAGGGCTATTCAGAGCGCAGACGGAACTTTAGGGGCATCCAAAATCCATACCCTGCAAGCCTCCAGCGCATACAAATACTACGCCATCAGATATCACAAAAATAGCAAGCTCACACCAACCGCAGCCCCCGCAGCTGCTGGTGCGCCGCGTTGTCCGCGTCAACGGGCTGCTGCTGTTTGGCTTGCAGGTAGCGGTGGGTGAAGACGTCCAGATAGGCCTCCAGGGTCTGTGCGGCGTGCAGCTCGCCGGCCAGTTCCAGGCACAGGCCGGCTACCTCGGAGGTGCAGAAGTGGTCGTCGCGGCGGGACCGGCGCAGCTTGTAGCGCGAGATGCGTTCGGCCTGCAGGCTCAGCACCGGCAACCGGTCCAGATACGGGCTTTTGCGGAACATCTTGCGCGCCTCGGGCCAGGTGGCGTCCAGCAGCACGAACAGCGGGCGTTTGGCAGGGGCAGTGTCAGCCACAGGCAGCAGGTCCGTCACCACCCGCTCGGGCGCCACGAACTCGCCGGGGAACACCAAATAGGGCTGCCACTGCGGGTCGGCCAGCAGGGTCAGCAGGGCCGGGTCCACCTCGGTGCGGGCCCAGCCAAAGGCCCAGGTGTCGGCCACCACATCGGCGATCAGCCAGCCGGTGTTGCTGGGCTTGAGCGGCTCGATATCGGCCATCAACAGGCACACCCCGGCCCGCGTGGGTACCGCCGGGCGCAGCGCGCACATGCAGTGGCTGGGCGCCAGCCGGCAACCTGTGCAGCGCTCCACCTTGGAGCCGCCCCGCGCCAGAAAAGGCTTGGCGCTGCGCGCCAAACGGGCAGAGCGCAGGCGGGACACCGCGTGGGGTGCATGGTGCGCGAAGGGCGTGGCGTGGGGCATGGGAAGTCTTGGGAATGGCGTGGGCAGAGGCCCTATTGTCGGGTGTGGTCGGGTGCCCTCCGGGTGATCCACCATTGACCCCGGGTATAACGGTTGCTTACATTCGATACGCAAGTACACAAACACACAAAATTGTGCTTGCTCCGTTATCTCCAACAGTGACCATGCAGCAGCCCCATCCACTCCTACACCCCGGACAACTGCTGAGCCACATGCCCAGCGTTCAGCAACAACGCCAAGAATTACGACTCATAGAGGCTGCGTGGGACAGCCTGTCGCTGCTGTCCTCGCTCTCGCCACTATCGGCCAAAGCCTCTTCCGGCGGCGATCTGGCCCGTGCCCGGCAGGACTTTGCCGCGCTGTCCGAAGAGATGATGCTTGGCCTGTCCAGCGAAGCGCTGAAGACCGCACTGGACGACCTGGGCGCGCAGGCCCAGGTCAGCATCGACATCCTGGTGCGCAACCTGTTCGAGCGCACGGCCGACATCGGCTTCTTTGCCACCGACGTGGCCATTGCCGACTACCTGGCGCAGGCCGATGCCAGCCAGCGCCCGGCCATGGAAGCCCGCCTGCGCAGCTATGCCAGCAAGTACACGGTGTACGGCAATATTTTTCTGTTCGACGCGCAGTCGGAGTTGCAGGCCTCCCTTTCCTCCGCCGCCACGCACAGCCACCCGGTCAGCGCGCAAGACGCGGCATTTCTGCAAGAGGTGCGCACCAGCCAGGCCGCCTATACCGAGCACTATGCCGTGCACGGCTTTTGCGCGGACGCCACAGACGCGGCCCCGACGCTGCTCTACGCCCAACCAGTCGCCGTGGCCGGCCGGCCGTCGGGCGTGCTGTGCCTGCAGTTCAAGCTGGCCGACGAGGCTGCCGCCATCTTTGCCCAGGTACAGGGCGACAACCCGCAGGGCCACGACGCCGTGCTGGCCCTGGTCAGCCCCCAGGGCCAGGTGCTGCATTCCAGCGACGCCCTGCAACTCCCACCGGGCTGGCAACTGCCCCAGGCCGCCAGCCCAGGCACGTTCATGCTGCGCCATCTGGGCCGCAAATACCTGGCCGTGGTGCGCGACAGCGTGGGCTTCCAGGGCTATACCGGCCCGGGCTGGCGCGGCCTGGCCATACGCCCGCTGGACGGCGCCTTTGACGCGGACGACAACGACACCACCTTCGCGTTGATGGACGAAGTCTGTGCCAACCCGGACTTTCTGGCCGGCGAGCTCAGCCACATCCCCAAGCGCTCGGCCGCCATCCAGTCGGCCCTGGAGCGCTCGGTCTGGAACGGGCTGCTGGAGCTGAACCACCTCGCAGCCAACGGCTCCGAGTCGCAGGCCCGCGACACCTTGTTTGCCAAAACCCTGCTGTCTGAAATCGGCGCCACGGCCCACAAGACCGCCCAGGCTTTTGCCAGCGCCCTGCGCGATCTGCACGAGGTGGTCATGCGCGCCATGCTGCGCGATGTACAGCACCGCGCCGACCTGGCCATGCAGATCTTGGACCGCAACCTGTACGAGCGCGCCAACGACTGCCGCTGGTGGGCGCTGACGCCGCAGTTCGCGGCCACGCTGCAGGCCAGCACCATCGGCTGCGACCAATCCACAGCCGTGCTGCAGCAGATCAACGGGCTGTACACCGTCTATGCCTGCCTGGTGCTGTTTGACCGCCAAGGCCAGGTGCTGGCCGTGTCCCAACCCAGCCAGTCCCACCACGTAGGCACGGTGCTGGATGAGACCTGGGTAGCCGCCACGTTGCGCCTGGGCGGCGAGCAGGACTACACCGTCAGCCCCTTTGCACCCAGCCGCTTCTATGCCGATGGCCCCACCTATGTCTATGCCGCGGCCATTCACAACCCGCAGGCCCGCCAGGCGGCAGCGCTGGGTGGCATCGCCATCGTCTGGGATGCGCATGCGCAAATGCAATCCATACTGCAAGACTGCTCCGAAGGCATGGGCACGCAAGACCTGCTGGCCTTTGTAGACCCCAGCGGCCAACTGCTGCACACCAGCCCGAACAGCATGCAGCGACCCAGCAACGCACCGCTGCAAGAGGCCATGTCTGGCCAGCCGGTGATAGACATGCAAGGCCAGCTGTACGGCGTGGGCGACGCCCCCGGGCGCGGCTACCGCGAGTTCGGCACCGTCGACCACTACACGCACGGCCTGCGCTGCCAGGCGCTGCGGCACCTGTGCCCGCGCAGCGGCAAGGACAACGCCGACCTGCCCGTGGTGCGCCAGACGCCACGCATTCCCGCCGAGCACCACCTGCAGCTGGGCACCTTTGGCATCGCCGGCCACTGGCTGGGCCTGGACGTGCGCTACATCCTGAACGCGGCGGCTGACACCTCCGTCATGAGCGCCGGCAGTGCCCGCCCACCGATGCTGGGCTTCGCGCAAATTGAAGGCAAGGTCTACCAGGTGCTGGACCTGCACGGCGTCATCGGCGCCCACGGCACGCCCCCCTCGCGCGAGCCCGACCCCACGCGCCAGATGCTGGTGCTGCAGATACCGATGGAAGACGGCAGACAGCGTGAATTCGCGCTGCGCGTCGACGCCCTGGGCGGCATGATCGATATCGACACCCGCACCCTGCAAGCCCTGCGCACCACCACCGACCCCAACGCCGTATCGCTGATAGACGCCGTGGTCTCCGTCACCACCAGCACCCCGCTGCAAGCAGACAAGCAAACCCTGCTGTGCCGCATTGCGCTGGCCTGGTTGCAGCAGTGCAGCACCGGCGAGCTGGCGCCCCAAGACCTGAGCCTGGACCCGGCCGTACAGCGTTTGTTTGCGTAAAGAAAACCCACACAAAAATAGCTGGTAGCGCAGTAAATACCTACGCTACCAGCTATCAAAACCGCAGCAAATTCGCAGCGTGCGGCCACACTGCCTGCGCAACCCGCATTGAATTTAATTTATCTATTCACAGCAGACTCTAATTATTTGATTTAAATGGGTTTTATGTAAAAATTATCTATTCATAAATCCATCCATGCCGGCATCCCCCAACCTGACCCAAACCGCCCTGCAAGCCCTGCGCCGCCAAGGCGGTGTGCTGACCAGCGCCGAGCTGCAAGCCCTGCTGGGCGTGAGCCAGCCCACGGTGTCGCGCGCGCTGGCGCCGCTCATCCAGTCGGGGCAGGTGCAAAAAGTGGGGGCCGCGCGCTCGCAGCGTTACGTGCTGCCACGCACCGTGCCTGGTGTGGGCCACGAAGTGCCCATCATGCGCATCGACACCCAGGGCCAGGCCTCGCCATTTGCGCGCCTGGTGCCGCTGGTGGGCGGAGCCTTTTGGGTGGACGAAGCCGATGGCGTCAGCGCCCTGCACGGCGGCCTGCCCTGGTTTCTGGACGATATGCGGCCCCAGGGCTTCATGGGCCGCAATCTGGCGAGCTTTGTGGCCCACGCCCACCCCGAGCTGCAACTCAGCAGCGACCCGCGCCAGTGGAGCGATGACGACGTGCTGCGCGCCCTCACCCTGTTCGGCGACGACCTGCCCGGCAACCTGGTGCTGGGCGAAACGGCATTCCAGCGCTTTCACACCCTGCCCCAGCGCGCCTCGCGGGTGGACTCCGCCGCCGACTACCCCCGCCTGGCCGACCAGGCCATGCAAGGCACGCACGGCGGCTCGTCCGCCGGGGGCGAGCAGCCCAAGTTTTGCACCATCACCGCCGGACGCCCGGTGCTGGTGAAGTTCTCGCCCGCTGGCGACGCACCGGTGGACCAACGCCTACGCGACCTGCTGGTGTGCGAACACCTGGCGCTGCAAACCCTGCAAGCTGCCGGCCTGCCTGCGGCGCGCTCCCAGGTGTTCCTGGAGGCGGGGCGCGTGTTTCTGGAGTCAGAGCGGTTTGACCGCGTGGCACCTGGCACGCCACAGGGGCAAGTAGGCCGCATCGGCATGGTGTCGCTGCAGGTATACGACGCGCAGTACGTCGGCGACATGGACAACTGGGCCGCCACCGCCAACCGCATGGCCGCCCGCCATCTGCTTACCGCCACCGACGCCCACACGCTACGCCTGCTGGAGGCGTTTGGCACCCTCATCGCCAACACCGACCGCCACTACGGCAACATCTCGCTACTGCTGCAAGACGACGACTGGGTGCTGTCCCCCACCTACGACATGCTGCCCATGCTGTACGCCCCCGTGGGCGGCGAGCTGGTGCCCCGCGACTTTGCAGCCCGCCCGCTGCAGCCCACCGCCGCCACCCTGCCCGAATGGGAACAGGCCCGCGCCCTGGCCACCACGTTCTGGCACACCGCCGCCAGCGACACACGGGTGTCCGCAGACTTCAGGGCCATCGCCGCCGCCAATGCAGTGCATGTGAACGGCAGCGTCTAGAACGCGCTTAAACGGAATCGGCCTCTAGTGAAGGCAGCTGCCAAATCAATAGCAAACTAAACAGCCGGCCGGTGCATCGCGCAGATCTTGTTGCCGTCCGGGTCGCGCAGGTAGGCTAGGTACAGCGGGCCCGCGGCGCCCTGGCGCCAGCCGGGCGGGTCTTCGCAGCTGCTGCCGCCATGGGCCACGCCTGCCGCATGAAAGACATCGGCCTGCTCGGGCGAGGCCATGCTGAAGCCAATGGTGCTGCCATTGCCATGCGTGGCGGGCTCGCCGTTGATGGGCAAGGTAATGCCAAACAGGCCGGTGAGGCTACGGTAAAAGTAGCGGCCCTTGTGCAGATAGGCAGGGCCTATGCCCAGCGCGCCCAACACCGCGTCGTAAAACTTCTTGGCGACCTCCAGGTCCCGCACACCCACCATCACATGGCTAAACATCGCTGGTTCCTTCCAACAGAATTTCAGTGCAAGTGCCCGCCAGCGGCACAATCAACGGGTCAAACCAAAAAAATGCTCTTAGCGCAGACAATACCTGCGCCAGCAGCTACAAAAACTGCAGCAAATACGCGGGGTTCAAAGGCGACCGGATGTCCTCCCTGCCCCACTCTGGCATCACGGCTGTGCGGCCGCCAGTGCCTGCAAAAACTCCGCGTCCTTCTGGTACGGCGCAAAGTCTGAGTCGGCCATGAACTGTTCTGGCCGCTTGCCCAGGCGGCGGGCTACGGCCAGGGCTTCCAGCATGCGGGCTTTATCGCCGGTCACGGCGTAGTGGCAGGCCAGGTTGTACATCAGCGTGCCGTTGGTTTGCTTTTGCGGGTTGAAGTTGGGGCCGATCAGCGTGGCCATCACCGCAGGCACCAGGTCCTTGTCCTGCGGAGCCAGCTGGCTGTAGATGGCCAGCGTCTGGCTGGCGATCACCGTGATGTTGTAGGGCTGGCCAGGATCCTTGCAGTAGTGGCCGATCAAGGGGTGCACCTCTTGCAGGTAGTGCCGCACCAGCGTGGCCGCGGCCTTGAAATCCTTCTGCCCGTTGTAGGCATTGATCAGCTCGGCGTAGGCGGCTGTGACGTTGGGCGCCAGGGCTTCGGCACGCTCCTTGTCTTGCGCCAAGGTCTGCGCCTGCTTCAGGAAGGCGGGCAGGCCCGCGGCGCCCGGCAGCTTGGCGGCGGCCGTGGCAGTCTGTAGCACGCCGCGCAAGGCGTGGTCAGACACCTTTTCCACCGGCGGCTTCAGCACATAGCTGAAGCGCGCCTGCGTCAAGGGCAGCAGCGTGCTGCCACTGCGCAGTTGCACCTGCATGCCGTCCATGCTGCCGCGCAAGTCGGGCACCCGCACCACCAGCTCCAGCGGTGCGGCTTGGGCCTTGTTGCTGCGCAGTTGCTTGAAGGCGGAGGCAGTTTCCTCGGCATCCAGCGTCACGCGCAGCACGGTGGCGTCCTGGTCGTACGCGGTGTTCCACTGCACTTGCAGCGCGGCGGGCAGCTGGCGCAACGTGGGCCACAGCGCACGTACGTCCACCTTGGGGCCCATGCCCCCCAAGCGCTTGGCCGGGGGCGGGCTGCGCAGCCAATAGTGTGCGGACGGCTGGGCTGCAAACTCCACCATGCCGGTCACCGCCGCGTTGCGCGTATCTGGGCCTTCAAACACAGGCCGCCATTCGGGCAGCGGGCCTTGCGCTGCGGCGGGCTGGCCCGTGCCCTTGGGGCGCACCACATACAGGCCAATGTCTTTTTCGTAATAGGGCAGCAGCGCCTCTTCGCCCGAGCGTTCCATATAGGTCCGCATATGCTGGGTGAACCAGGGGCTGGCACCGGGCACCACCGGCGCCGGGTCCCACCAGCGCATGTCGGAGAAGCGGTAATCGCCCCGCGCATGGGCCACAAAGGTTTTGAACTGGATCACCTCGCTGCCCACGTGCAGCTGCGTGTGCGCATCGCCAAACCAATAGCGCTCGGGCAGCCCGCCGGGCACGCCCCAGGCCTTCAGCGCCCGGCCAATGGTGGCGCCAAACAGTTGGCCACCCAGGCCCTCTTCCATGTGGTATTTGCGGCGGTCAAAGTCCACCACCGTCGCGCGCGGGGGCGGGCTGTCGCTGTAGCCGTCAAACTGCTCGGGCTCCACCTCTTTCCAGGCCTGGGGGCGGGTGCGGTAGCCGTCCAGGCAGGTGGCGTTCCAGCGCAGCGCCTCGGCCGAGTGGGTACGCGGGTGGCAGTAGTCATCCACCTGGTTGTGGTGGGCGGTGATGTCCATGATCTGCGCCTTGCCCGCCTTCCAGATATAGGCCCAGGCCGTGGTGTCGGTTTCGCCAAACTCCACCAGGTCGGCCTTGTCCAGCGTGGCCCACAGCTCGGCGGGGCTCAGCGCATTGCCATTCAACGGCGGGCCATAGGCCTTGCGCTGCCGCTCGCCGGTGAACACCCAGTCGATGTAGTACAGCGGCGTGAACGCCACGCCCGAGGTGTACAGGTTGGAAGGCTCGCGCAGCGAATCCAGCAGCTCGCCCTGCGCGCTGAACTTCCACAAATACCCGCCCGCCGCAGCCACCACCTGCCGCGTGCGCGGCACGGCAAACACCCCATCCACATCGCCATGCAAGACCTTGCGCACCTCCAGGCTCTGCGAGGCAGCGGTGTTGTCGGACAGCCGGGGGTACGAATCGACAGGCTTGGCCGCCAGGGCGGTGGACAGTGCTGCCCAGGAGCACAGGGTGGCGAAGGAGCGGGGCAAGGAGAGTGGCATGGGCATGGTGGGAGCGCGGTGGGGCTTGCATTGTCGGGGCTGCGGCGCCGTGTACCGGCCGGGTGCAAAGCTGGCTCGATGGGGCCAATCGCACGGGCACGCCCCCCAACCATACGGCACAGCAGCCCGCTCAAAATATTCGAAGAAGATCGACCTCCAGCGCAGATAGCACTTGCGCAAGCAGCTATCAAAAAACTAGCGCGCCACTTTGCAAGCCCGTGCGGTGCGCCGGCACGACCGCCATCCAGCCCACACCCAATCCCCCCACACCACCCTCGGCAACAGGTTCTGACCACAATACCGCGCTGACCCTCTCAACAACAAGGAGCAAAAATGGGAACCCTCGTCAACTACGCACGACCTGATGGCAAAACCGTGCAGGGCTACCTGGCCGAGCCGGCCGCCAGCGATGCCCCGGCCATTGTGGTCATCCAGGAATGGTGGGGCCTGAACGACCAGATCAAGGGCGTGGCCGACCGCCTGGCCACCGCCGGCTTCCAGGCTCTGGTGCCCGACCTGTACCGTGGCAAAGCCACCGTGGAGCAGGAAGAAGCCCACCACCTCATGACCGGCCTGGACTTCGGCGACGCCGCCAGCCAGAACATCCGCGGGGCGCTGCAGTTCATGAAGGCCCGCGCACCCAAGCTGGGCCTGACCGGCTTCTGCATGGGCGGCGCCCTCACCCTGCTGGCCGCCCAGGCACCCGAGCTGGACGCCGCCGTTGTCTGGTACGGCTGCCCGCCGCTGGAATACATAGACGCCAGCAAGATCAAGATCCCCCTGCAAGGCCACTGGGCCACGCAAGACGAGTTCTTCAAGATCGACACCGTGGCCGCGCTGGAAGACAAGCTAGGTGCAGCCGGCGTGGACTTCGAGTTCCACCGCTACCTGGCCCACCACGCGTTTGCCAATGAAGAAGCCGTCGGCCCCGGCCGCATCCCGGCCACGCAGTACGACCCCGTGTGGGCCCAGCAGGCCTGGGACCGGGCGCTGCGGTTCTTTGGCAAGCATTTGGGGTGATGCGATTGGCATGTAGGCCGTCTACAAGCCAAATAGGCTGCTAGCACAGGTGGCATCTGCGCCAGCAGCTACAAAAAAAGAAGCAATTTACCGCAATGGCGGATTCAGCGCAGGCACCAGCGCCGTGCGCAGCACGGTGACCACGACGGGCAGCGGTGCCGCTTGCAGCGCATTCTTTTTGAGGAACGCAGCCCACAATGCCTGGCGCGAGGCATCGTGCGCAAACTCGTCACTCAGCCCCATGGGCGTATCTGTTGGCAGCGCAGTACCCCGGCGGGCAAAAGTGGCAACAATTGCCGCCGCCAGCGTTGCCGGGTCCAATGTCTCCCGCTCCAGCAACACCGACAAATCCAGATAGTCCTTCACCCTGGTGTTGGCCATGCCCAGCAGCACCATGGCGTGGAGCTTCTCCGCCACCACCGTGTAGACCGGGTAGGTGCGTAGCTGCGGTGCTGGAAAGTCGGGCAGCAACACGGGGTAGCTGGCGTCTACCGGGCCAGGGGTTACCGCGTCGCCAAACCCCACGTCCACCTACACCTTGCACCGGGCACGCGCCAACTCTGCCGACACCAGCACGCGGGCACCGGCATAGCCTGCATTTTTGCGGATCTCGTCCACCACCACACTGGCCGCGCCAAACACCAGGCCGTCTTCAGCCGGGACCGACACAATCGTCCGAAAGTCCTGCGCTATGGCCCCCAGGTCGCTCGCACCAAAGCCCAACAAATCCACATCGCGCGTGGGCCGGTGGGGCATGGCGTACCACAGGTTGAACAGCATGGCGCCTTTGAGCACAAAGCGCTCGGCGTGTACAGACTGGCCCAGCCGATACAAAAAGCGCTCAAGTGCGTAACGCACCAACACGACGTTGAAATCGGTTTGCTCTGCCTTGGCAATCTGCAGCAAACGCGCGCGCACCGAGGCAGCCAGGTCTTGTACCATTCAGCCCCCTTGCCCCAGGGCTTCAAGATAGGGTCGCATCACATTGCCAACCCGGCAAATCTTGGCGAAGCGCCACAGTTCATCTGCTGTGGTTTTGTTCTGGGCCAAGGCGTCTTTGAGTGCCTCTATCGCCACGTCCAGCCCAATCTTGTTGCGGTGCTTGAAGCAATCGGCCACCGTCTTGGCCGCGCTGTACACCCGCAAAGTCACCTGCTCCACCTGCATTGTTTCTACCCCCGCAGCGTAAGCCTCGCCCGAAAACTGCACCATCTTCACCGGCGGGTAGTCCAGCCTGGGCGCGTGGCTGCCTTGCGGCATGGCGATCCATACCTGCCGCGGCAACTGCGTGGTCAAGCCGTGCAACTGCAGCGCCGTCAGCAGGCAAAACACCGCCTGCGGCACCTTGACGGCCAGGGTAGCCAAACTCTCGTGCTCTGACGCCTGCGTGCCCGGCACGCGGTACACCCCACGCCCCACACGCTCCAACTGCCCGCTGGCGATAAGCCGCGTCAGCACCACACGCCCTATGCCCAGGGCCTGCAACTGGCTCGCCCGCAGCAGGCCCTGCTGGCTGGCAAGATCTAGTACCTGCTGGGTGTGGGAGGCGGTGTTCATCGCGTGCAAGTATGTTCCATTTATTCGTTAACTTCAATAAGTTAACGATGTTATGGAACAAATTGACGGGCGCGGGTCTGCTTACCGCGCTGGATGAAAAACTGAAAGCCGCAGACGTCAGCGTCGAGTTCCACCGCTACCTGGCCTACCACGCGTTTGCATAGAGTTGGAAAAGGCCCCCGTTACCTTCTGCAAAGCCATTCCCGCAGAAAATACACGGCATATCCCATAAGGACTCTTCGTGTCAGATTCCATCGTCATCCAGCAACCCACCCTGCCGGCCCAGCAACTCATGGTGCTACACCACGGCGAGGGCGGCAGTGCGCGGCACATGGAGCCCCTGGGGCGGCGCCTGGCCGCGCATTTCCCCCATGCCTTCATCGTCAGCGTGCAGGCGCCGTACCCCTACGACGGGGCAGAGTCCCAACCTGCCGACGCAGAAGTGGGCGGCCAGTGGTTCCCGACGCAAGACATCGATGACGAGCAGCGCGCCGCGCGCGTGACACAGGCCGTGCCCGCCTTTGTGCACAACCTGCGCTACTGGCAAACCCAGAGTGGCGTGGGCCACGGTGCCACGGCCATCTTTGGCTTTGCACAGGGTGCCACCATGGCGCTGGAAGCCGCGCAGGTCGAACCCGCGTTAGCTGCCCGCATCATCGTGCTATCAAGCCGCTATGCGCAGCTGCCCAGCAGCGCGCCCGAGAAGACCACGCTGCATTTCATCCACGGCAAGGTGGACCCCGTCATCCACTACGGCCACTGCGTATCCGCCGCAGAGCGCCTGGTGGCGCTGGGCGGCGACCTGACGGCAGACGTCATCCCCTTCCTGGCACATGCAGTGACCGACGAAGTCATGGACCTGGTGCTCGAGCGCCTGACGGGCCATATTCCCAAACACCAATGGGAAGAAGTGCAAAAAGCGGCGGCACAGCAGCAGGGCAGCTAGCCTGTTGCCGCGCGCCGTTGCCTAGATACCCAATAGGCTGCTAGCGCTGGTAATTTCAGCGCTGACAGCTATAAAAAGAGAAGCAATTTACGCCGTGTTTCATGTAGCACGAATGTGCTACCATTTCACGTCTACAAGGAGACTGCAGCATGTCCACCACCACCATCCGTATTGAAGACGACCTCAAAGCCCGCATCGCCGCTGCCGCGCAGCACGCTGGCAAAACCGCCCATGCTTTCATTCTGGATGCGATTTCCCAAACCGTGGAGCAGGTGGAACTGGACAATGCCTTCAACACGCTGGCTGATCAGCGTTGGGCCAACATTCAAGCCAGCGGCAAAACCGTGCCATGGGACGCAGCAAAAGCCTACCTCGCCGCGCGGGCGAACGGCGAGCCCGCGCGCAAACCCGCTGCACGCAAAATGGCCAAGTAACCCAGCGCATGACCTACATCGAGCTGGCCCCGGAAGTCTTTGACGATTTCGACCGTTTCTTTGAACACATCGCCCAGTTCGACCCAGCCGCAGCGCCCCAGCGCATTGGCGACATCTTGGAAGCCATCCAAATCCTGACCCACAGCCCGCAGATTGGGCGGCCCGTGAAAGACGGCAAACGCGAACTCATCATTGGCCGCGCCACGCGAGGCTATGTGGCGCTGTACCGCTATGTGGCGGCGATAGATACCGTGTTTGTGCTGGCCGTGCGGGCGCAGCGGGAGGATGGGTTTAAGCGAGAAAACGGGGTTTAGCTAAGTTGGCATAGGCGCGCAGCCATTTCTGATTGTCCAGACATGGTCTGGACAATCAGGGATTCAGGCACAGCTACCAATAGGCCAGGCGCTGTCTGACCTATTGGCAACCGAGGAAAGCTAATGCACCTCAGGCTCGAAGCATTCAGCATCGGAAGGGCCAGAATTCTTGAGTTCCGCGAACTTGGGCTCCATCGTCGGGTTGCCCCGCGTCAGCTTCTTGATAGTTAAGGATGCTCTGCAAAACTTAAGCGAGGATGTGGTGGTGCGGATCGGGATGGGATGCAAGGCGCATTGAGCAGCCCATAGCCGCAGCTATTGGCAAGAAAAGCAACGCCGCAGACCGCTGGGAGTTTTGCAGAGCGTCCTCGTTGGCGCGCGGCGAAAGTCCTTGAAACATGTCGCTAGCAAATACTCCAGTAGAGCCTATTAAAACCAAATAAAAACTCATAAGTGCATGAATTTAAATAGTTTACGGTATGAAATATAGAAACACGCTAACATACCGAAATGCTAGAAACCAGCGCCACCATTGCACGCCAATACATTGATGCCGTCTCCACCTTCGAGGCTTTGGAAGAAGCCCAAGAGGAAGCAGCCCACGTGCGCGGCGGCATGTACTGGCATGCCGGGCCACCTGCCACCCCCGAAGCCAAATATCTGGTGCGCACCACACCTGCCGGAGCCGAGACCAGCCTCGGAGCCCGCACAACCGAGACTGAAGCCATTTATGAGCGCTTTACCAAGCGCAAGCGCGAAAGCGCAGAGCGCGTGTCTGGCCTCAAAGCCGCCCTGGAACAACACCAGCGCCTAAACCGCGCTCTGCGCGTGGGCCGGGTGGACCCTTTGGTGGTGGCGCTGCTGGGTCGTTTAGCCAGCACCCAACTGAGCCCGCACTTCCGCGTGGTGGGCACCCACGCGCTCTACGCTTATGAGGCCACTGCCGGGGTGCGGCTGGACTCGGACACGCTGACCACCCGCGACATGGACCTGCTGTGGGACACCCGCAAGCGCATCCTCTTTTCAACACAACTTGCCAAGGTAGATAGCTCCATGCTGGGCGTGCTGAAAAAGGTGGACAGCAGCTTTCGCATCCGCAAGGGCCAAAAATACACCGCCGTCAACAAAGACGGCTTTGAAGTCGACATCATCCGCCGCGAGCGTGCAGGCGACGACCCGCACCCCATCAAACTGAGCGATGAAGACGAAGACTTCTGGGTAGTGCAGGCGCGCCGTGCCAATGTACTGCTGGACTCCCCCGCCTTTTCTGCCGTCATCGTGGCCACCAACGGCACCATGGCGCGCATGAACACCGTGCACCCCGCCACGTTTGTCGCGTTCAAACGCTGGTTGGCCAACCAGGCCGATCGAGAAGCACTCAAACGACGCAGGGATGTGCTTCAGGCGGATACCGTGCAAACCTTGTTGGACAAATATTTGCCGCAGTCTTGATGTCAAACGTGCCTGATTAGTTACATACCTCAGACGTATCACCACAACCGTTCGCCCTGAGCCTGTCGAAGGGCTCTATCGGCAAGCCCACCGTCACCTGGGACGACTGTGTGGTGGCCGCTATTCACTGGGGCTGGATCGACGGCCTGCGCAAGGCCTTGGACGACACCTCGTTTCTGCAACGCCTGACGCCGCGCCGCGCACGCTCCAACTGGTCGCAGAAAAACGTGCCGCATGCCGAGCGGCTGATAGAGCAAGGGCGCATGCAAGCCGCCGGCCTGGCGCACGTAGAGGCCGCGCGCAGCGACGGGCGCTGGGCCACCGCCTACGCCGGCAGCGCCACCATGGTGATGCCCGAAGACTTTTTGGCGGCGCTGCAACAAGACCCCGCGGCCCACGCTTTCTACGCCACGCTCAAACGCCAGAGCCTGTTCACCATCTACCACCGGCTGCACAGCGCCAAGCGCCCGGAAACCCGGGAGAGGCGCATGGCGGAGTTATTGGCGAAGTTGGGGCGTGGCGAAAGCCCTTGAAATTTTCCGCTAGTACGAGAGGCGTGCACACGCTTTTTTGCGAGAAAAATTGGCCCGTAGCGCCCGTTTAATATGCGATAGGAGCTATGAAATACATAGCAACCAGCTCGCACACTGACGTGCAGCACCATCGATTTTGGGGCGATTCCATTTTGAAGCCAATGGTGCTGCCATTGCCATGCGTGGCCGGCTCAACATTCAGCGACTCGGTGATGCCGAAATTACCCGCGGGGCTGCGTCAGAAATAGCGGGCGCAGATGCCGTTGTGGTTGGATATGCCCGGGCCATGCCTAGCGTATCGAGCAACGTGTCGTAGAACTTCTTGGAGACATCAAGGTCGTTGACATCGAGCATCACGTAGCTGAACATAGCTTTCTCTTTGTTGGAATCGTGGAGATGCTGGTGGGGTTCAGGATGGGCCATGATGCGTATTTAAAAAATACGGCCCAATCTAGATGAGTAAGGCAATCATTCGATCATTGCCAAACCCGAAGGGGGGAATGCACGGCCCATCGTGTGTCCTTTGACCAACCATTCTCGTGGCGCCAGGCCCCACTCAAACAGCCGTACGGTCTAGGTGCAAGTCCTTATCTGCAACTTGTATTCGTCAAGTAAATACTCAACTCTGGCCTGGGTCAAACTGACCTGCATTCCCCGGCTAAAGTCTACGTCAATTAGTAAGGGGTCCGCAACTCTTTCTTTTTCAAAACCAATGAAATATTGGCCTGCTCATTCCATGCGAAAAACCATGGTCTTGTGCCTATATCGGCAATCAGGGCAGCGGCCCTAGCATTGAGATTGATATCTGATTTATGTCGTAGCACACTCTTCGCGAGTGCAGTACGCTCATCAAGTGACACATTTGGACACGTAATAAGATCAAAAAACAAAAATACAAACTCAGCATAGTGAGTCCAATCTGGATCATTAAATTTCCCCAAACTATGCGAAACAACAGACCTGACTAGTTGATTGTATTGGGGCATGTCGCCCACATAAGAAAGCAGCAAAACAGTTTGGAAATAATCGAATTTTTTATCAAACCGAAGCTCTCCATTACTTAGAGCAATACCAAATACGTGAAATATTGCCTCTTGATCAAGAAGATACCTCCCCCCCAACTCCTTCAAAACTATTAGTAAATTCATTACTTCAATTTTGGAAGCTGTTCGCCCCACGAGGTCTTGCACGATAATTAATCTAGATTCGTGAACAATCTTTCGAATCAATGAATCACGAAAGGCCATTGGCGCCACATCCATTATTTCCAAAATCATCAGAATGATTTCAGAGGTAACGTAGGTCTGTCGCATCCTCGGCGTCATCGAGTAATAGAAAAAAACAATATCGACTAAGGCACAAAAAAAGAAGTAAAGGCTATCGCCTAAATTTCCTTTTTCAGCAACTAGTGGTCGGTTTCTGAGGCGTCCAAGAAGCTTCTTCACTGTCCCAAAGAAATAATTAGCACATGCGTCATATGAACCAAGTTCGCCGATGGAGCGCTTAATTGATGCAATTGTCTGATTTGTTAGCGCACTCACGTTGCCTATTGCACGAATTTTGAACCGCCTGGAGACCTCACCATGCGGATCGGCATGCTCTTCCAATACGCGACATTTATCAAAAAAAACGGTGATATCTACAGAAATCTTATGTCGAGATATTGAGGGCCCAGTCACAAAAGGACGAGTGTGGTCTATCGTTTTAGATGAATTTACTGCCAGTCGGTATTCCAACAAACACTCAGAAACAATTACCTTTAAAATCTCCCGCGCCTGCTCGGAATTTGAATAAATGAAATAATCATCCACATACCGACGAATGGTATAGTGGACGCCATCCATTAAGTCATTTTTTGCAGCGCTTTTCAAAATATCTAAATCAATACGTTGAAGAATGACTTCCGCAAAAATACGCGATGATTCGGGTCCAACAATTATCCCTGCGGTTTCTCCGTGATTGGTGTTTTGCATGAGTTTATCAAACTCGTTCTCGAAAGAATCGCGCTTTATGTTCTTTTTTGCATACGCCTTGCTCTTGGTTGCCCAAGCAATTGTGTGGGTATATATTCTGTTGAAGCAGTCGGAGATATCCAATTTAGTCAAAAATTTGAATTTCTTTTCCAATGTTAAAAACTCAGTTGAATCATAGAAGCGAAACATCAATGAATATTTTTTATAAGAAAAATATGATGTCGCAACACCTGACACTGTACTGAAGCCGTTCTCAATTTGCTCAACACTTTTAGCTGCACCTCCAACCGCTTGCGCTACTCGTCGGCGTTCTACGAAGTAGCTTGCAATTGCTCCAGGTGCCCTCAAAGAAAATGGACTCCTCTGGCAGAGAGCAACAATTAGATGGTCATACTTAGAATAGAAATCACCAAAATAAATCTGCTGCGCAGGGTGCATCACAGCTAATCCCCGTGATTCATAGGCATTTTTCTTTATTTTGTACTTGTAAGGAATGTTTGGACGTTGCTTGAAGACTTCCAACCCATGCTTTGTATCGAACTGCTCAACAATGCCCGCCTTGGCCGCGAAATACAGCCCTTCATTGGAAAAAAGCATGGGTACTTCGTATGGAAGAGTTTCCGTTAGTATGGCTCGAAAATTGTCCGTCTTTCGCACTCTCACTTTAATAGGAATAGATTTAGACATGATTCCAAATACTTTTAATTTCACGAAACTCAGATCGTTCAAATGGGCGAACAATTTTCTTCTGATGCCCGTTGAAAAGTGAGAGCTGGCAGAGTTCTCTGCGCTGAGCCACTGTTAATAATGGGTTTAGTCGTTTACCCAAAGCTCCTTTTTTGGAAAATACGGCCCGACGGACAAACTCGTCAATTGATCGGAGATCAGAGAGTCGAGACGCATCAATCAGACTGTGGTTGTAGTGAATGCCCGCATACAATTTTCCACTGCCTGAGTCATCGCCTATTTGATAATTACTAGAAATAAATCTCAATCTATTCTTTAGTAAATCATAGTTTTTATGTTTGCAAAAATCAAATAATGACAATGCTATGCGCGTCTTGATTTTTTGGATTTTTTTAGATGCAATTCCAACCTCCAATTTAGACGCCTTTTTTGCACCAATTGTGACGTAATTAAATTCATATCCCAAATATGTAATGCATTGCCTTCCATCAGAAACGACTACGGAGCCTTCTTTTGGTCGATGAAGAAATGTGCATTTTTCGGTATTGAATGAAAGACCAGGCGGAAGCTGCTCAGCTAGCCTGTCAAGTATGTCGACTGGTCTTTCGTGAAAAAGAATAATAATGTCATCTACATAACGTGTGTAAAAGTAAGCTTGATCTAGCATCCGACAAGCAGTATCGAACTTTCGCATGTACAGCTCAGAAAGCGTGGAGCTCAGCGCTATACCTCGCTTGAGTCCTGGGGTCGAAATAACATCTGGAGAAGAAAATAATTTCTCAAGTAATGCCTTTGACTCGTACGAAAGACGTGGATCATCGCAAACTATTTTTTGAATAGCTTGCCTATCAATCGATTCAAAAAACTTTCGGATATCTAACTTTTGCATCCAGTACTCGCCATCCTCTGCGAGTAGAACTTTGACTTGGGGAATAATCCGATTTCTATCAATCGTACCGATATTAAAAACCCTTTTAATATTGTCATTGAGTTTGCGAAGTCCAAAATCGTCTTCTAGGCGAGATGGTGAAATGACGTCCCCATGTGAAAGGGAGTATTTCTTGAACGGAGAAAACTGGAAATGTTCTTTTCCAATTGAGGCTGAAGCGCCTTCGAGCTTCAACATGTAGTCCTCGACACTATCTCCCAATCCATACTTAAAAATGTCGCGCTTATCAAGAAGTCGTAGAAAATTCTTTGCTGAGAAATTTTGATTTAACATGAACCATCAGGCCTTTTCGATAATATTTCGAATAGTTTTCAGTCTTAATTCCAGCTCGTGCTGTACGCGCCAGCCGTTACCGGACATAAAGACATGCACATACGAGGCGATAACCAGCTGCCAGTTGCTGAATATCCGACTCATGCAGTTGCATGAACCCGCGCTTCTTTTATCCTTGACTGATTTTTAGTACACGTAAGAAGCTTGGGGTGTGAGAAACAGAAGCGAATTGGCAGGCATGCACCAGCTGCGCGTCGCGCTCCCGCGACTTGACTACTTGGTGCGCGTACTGGCGGGCTTGCTCCAGCGGGTTGATCACTGTCTTGGGGCCGCCGTCGCCCAGGATTTCCCAGTTTTGCTTGTCGACCTGCAAGATGGTGCTGGGCTTCCAGTCTTTCACCTCCAGCACCAGAATGCCGCGGCGCGGGTGCATCACGCAAAATTCGGGGTGGGTGTTGCGCGGCCCCATGGGCACGTCGTACCACAGCAGGTGCTCGTCTTCGAGCTTTTGCTCCAGCCGCTCGGCCAAACGCTTTTCGCCAGAAGTCATGCGCGACACGCAAGAGCTGAGTGAGGGGATCAGAACGGCCATACCTATTCGCGCAATTTGCGCCCTCCCCATGTCTCTTGTTGCAACGTTGTTACATGTTGCCCCACAAGCCCTTCCCCGCAGGAAAGCAGCATCCCCAAAATTGAGGACATTTGCGAGTCCATGCGCCGCGCCCCTCGCCCGCCCGCATCTCTGCTAAATTGCCCGCCATGACTGCCCTCCCCGCCCATGGCCGCACCGTCTAGCTCCCCACGCACCCGCTTCTCCACACGCCTCCTCTCCCGCGGCGAAAACTTCTTGCGCGTGGCGCTGAGCCACTACGTGGCCAACGGGCTGAGCGTGACGCTGGGGCTGATCGCCATCATGTTGCTGATCTTTGAGGCGGCGGGGCTGGCGGGGGCGTCCAGCGCGGCGGTGGGGGTGCTGATCACCAGCCTGCCGGACGTGCCGGCGCCGCGGCGGCGCAAGATCATGCAGATGCTGCCGGCGCCGCTGCTGGGTACGCCGCTGTTCATGCTGGTGCAACTGGTGCGCGAGGACGTGTTGCTGCTGGGCGTGGTGCTGGTGGCGGGCACCTTCCTGGCGGTGATGGTGATGGCCTGGGGCAAGCGCGGCGGGCCGCTGACGTTTTCGCTGCTGTTCTCGATGCTGTTTTCGATGGCTGCGCCGCCGGTGGGCGAGCTGGACCAGATTGCGGTGCACGGCGGCTGGTTTGCGCTGGGCGCGGGGCTGTACCTGGTGTGGGGCGTGTGCACCACGCACTGGCTGAACCGGCGCTACCGCGTGCAGCTGCTGGCCGAGTGCATGCACAGCTTTGCGCAGATTCTGCGCACCCAGGCGCAGCGCTTTACACCCAGTGCCGACCCGCAAGCGCTGCTGGCCAAAATGCTGGAGCAGCAGGCCACCTTTGCCGACCACCTGCAGAACACGCGCGACGTGGTGCTGGAGTCGCCCACCAACCCGGCGCGCATGCGCATGGCGGCGGTGCTACTGGGCCTGCTGGAGGCGCGCGACCACCAACTGGCCTGCGACCTAGACCTGGACATGCTGTTGCTGGTGGAAAGCAGCGCCGTGCGCCTGCCCGCGCTGCAGCAGGTGCTGAACACCACCGCACTGCAGCTGGAGCAGCTGAGCCTGTCGCTGCTGCTGGGCAAGCGACTGCAGGCGCTGGCGCCCATAGCACCGCTGCGCGGCGACCTGGTCAAGTCGCTGCCGCCGCGCCACAGCTTCATGGACGAGGCGGTGCTACCCGCCGAGCGGCGGGCCGTGGCCCTGCTGCACAGCATGGCAGACCGCATCAGCCACATCAACGACGAGGCGGTACGCATAGCCGCCCTGGCGCGCGGCGACCTGCCGCCCGAGCTGGCGGCGGTGCGCACGCAGTGGCAGCTGTTTGTAAGCCCCACGCGCTGGGCCTGGGCACCGCTGCTGGGTCAGCTGACCTGGCGCGCGCCCACGCTGCGCTATGCCCTGCGCGCCACGCTGGCTGTGGGCGTGGGCTACCTGGTGTCGCAGCACCTGCCCTGGGCGGCGCACAAGTACTGGATATTGACCACCATCGTGGTGGTGATGCGCGGCAACCTGGCGCAGACGCTGCAGCGGCGCGACGCACGGGTGGCAGGCACGGTGCTGGGCTGCCTGATGGTGATGGGCGTGCTGGCCACGCACCCGGGCGCGCGCACGCTGCTGGCCATTACCGCGCTGTCCATGGGGCTGGCGCATGCGTTTGCGCTGCGGCGCTACCTGTACACCACCATCTTCGCCACGCTGGCCGGCCTGCTGCAGGCGCACATGCTGCTGGTGGGTGTGGCGCCCAGCTTTGCGGTGGCCGAGCGCGTGGGCGACACGCTGCTGGGCGCGGCGCTGGCCTGGATCTTCAGCTACGTGCTGCCGGCCTGGGAGCGCAACCAACTGCCCGGCCTGGTGCGGCGCAGCCTGCAGGCGCAGAGCCAGCACGCCAAGCTGGCCCTGGCGCTGAGCGAGCCGGCGCAGGCGTCGGACCTGCCCTGGCGGCTGGCGCGGCGCGAGGCGTATGACAGCCTGTCGGCCCTGACACAAGCCACCCAGCGCAGCCTGGCCGAGCCCAGCCAGGTGCGCCCGGCACTGGAGCCGCTGGAGGCCGTGCAAGGCCGCAGCTATCGGCTGCTGGCGCAGCTGACGGCCATCAAATCCCTGCTGCTACTGCGCCGCCCGCAGCTGGACATGGCCCTGGCCGGACCGGCTCTTAAGAAGGCCGCGCAGCAGATCAGCGACGCGCTGACCGCCCCGCCCAAGGACACGCCCGACACCGCCATACCCGGCCTGGATGGCGAGATAGATAGTGGCGAAGAAAGCCCCGAGGCGCTGATAGACAAGCCCTTCCAGCCCCGGCCCGACCCGCTGACGCAGGACGACCTGACGCCCTGGCTGCTGCGCCGCCTGGCCCTGGCCACCGGCATGGCGCGCGACCTGCGCCGCGCCGCCACACAAGCCCAGCGCACGGGCTGAGCCCATGGCCGCACCACACGCCCCCAGCACGCTGGGCCAGATACCGCGCGGCATCTGGGTGCTGGGCTTCGTCAGCATGCTGATGGATATTTCTTCGGAGATGGTGCACAGCCTGCTGCCGCTGTTCATGGTGACGGTGCTGGGCACCAGCGCGTTGACGGTGGGCATCATCGAGGGGCTGGCCGAGTCCACCGCGTTGATCGTGAAGGTGTTCTCGGGCACGCTGAGCGACTACCTGGGCAAGCGCAAGGGCTTGGCCCTGCTAGGCTACGGCCTGGGCGCGCTGACCAAGCCACTGTTTGCCATCGCCCCCGGCATGGGCCTGGTGCTGACGGCGCGCCTGCTGGACCGGGTGGGCAAGGGCATACGCGGTGCGCCACGCGACGCGCTGGTGGCAGACATCACGCCGCCCCATCTGCGCGGCGCAGCGTTTGGCCTGCGCCAATCGCTGGACACGGTGGGCGCATTCACCGGGCCGCTGCTGGCCGTGGGGCTAATGCTGCTGTGGGCCAACGACTTCCGCGCGGTGTTCTGGGTGGCGGTAGTGCCGGGTGCGCTGGCCGTGGCCCTGCTGTTCTTTGGCCTGCAGGAGCCCGCGCCCCAGCCCGGCGCCAAACGCAGCAACCCCATCAGCCGCGACAACCTGCGCCAGCTCAGCCCGGCCTACTGGTGGGTGGTGACCATAGGCGCGGTGTTCACGCTGGCGCGCTTCAGCGAGGCATTTCTGGTGCTGCGCGCGCAGCAGGGCGGCATGCCTGTGGCCCTGGTGCCGCTGGTCATGGTGGCGATGAATCTGGTGTACGCCGCGTCGGCCTACCCGTTTGGCAAGCTGTCGGACCGCATGGGCCACAAGCAGTTGCTGGCCATAGGCCTGCTGGTACTGGTGGCCGCCGACCTGGTGCTGGCACACAGCAGCCACTGGGGCGTGGTGCTGGCCGGCGTGGCGCTGTGGGGTGTGCACATGGGCATGACCCAGGGCCTGCTGGCCACCATGGTGGCCGACACCGCGCCGGCCACGCTGCGCGGCACGGCCTACGGCCTGTTCAACCTGGTCAGCGGCCTGGCCATGCTGGTGGCCAGTGTGCTAGCCGGCCTGCTGTGGGACGGGCTGGGCGCGGCGGCCACGTTTTATGCGGGGGCGGGCTTTTGCGGCGTGGCGCTGCTGGGGCTGGCCTGGCAGCCCAAGGTGCAAAAACCGGGCGTTTAAAATTTCACATGCCTAACGACCCACTGAACGAAGCTTCCCCGAAGATACAAGAACCCCGCCTCTGGACCGGCGACGGCTGGACCGCCCAGGTCATCAAGAACGAAGACGACGACGGCTGGGCCGTGGCCATGCTGAAAGACGGCGAGCCCGAGCCCGCGCTGGTAGGCCCCTGGACCATGGGCCGCGACAAAAAGAACCCCAAGCCGCTGGACAGCAGCGCCTTCAGCACCCTGGTGAAGACGGCCAATGAGTTCGTGCGCCGCCACGAGCAGCAGTTGCACGCCAGCCTGCACCAGAGCATCACCGTCACGGCCAACGCAGGCCGCGTCACCGTCTACCTGGACATCACGCCCGACGAAGACAACCCCAGCGCCACCCTGCGCGCCGAAGACGATAACGGCGACACCCTGGCCGAGGTGCGCGTGGCGCCCAGCTTCAAGCTGGACCGCAGCAGCGCCGTAGCCTGGGCCGATGGCAGCTTTGCCAAACCACGATAGTGCTATTTAATTGATAGCTGCTGGCGCAGGAATTTCCTACGCCAGGGGCATGTTTTCTCTATAATCCGCTGCAGTCAATAAGCCAGGACGGCGCTTGCCGCCGCATCGAGCCGGAATTTCACGGCTATTTCGGTTCCATGGGTTCTGGTTCAGGCCGTTGCGGCTATCTTGCGGCACTCTTCAGCGCAGCGATGGCAGGCCTTCGCGCATGCCTGGCAGTGCTCCATGTCGTGCTTCGCACATTCGTCACCGCACGACTGGCAGATAACGGCGCACGCTTTGCAGATTTCCTGCAGATGGCCACTGCCTCGCGCCATCATTGCGGCCGCTACGGTGCAGATCTGAGCGCAGTCCGTATCCAGCGCAATGCACTTGGTCATGGCCTGGACGTCGAATTCCTTCAGGCATGCCGCAGCGCAATGGTTACAAACTGTCGCGCAGCTAGTGCAGGCTTGCATGCACGCGCTAGACGTTTCGTGAGACATCGCATACTCCTTCAACTGGTGTGCCGGGGCTCTTCGTTGCGCCGACACCGAGGTCAGGAATTCAGTGTATGGAGACCGCACCAGAAGGGCTGTAGGTCAAGTGCTCGCACCGCCGTAGTCCCATATAACGCGGAAGGAGTCGGTGGCGCTGCAGGCCTTGAGCGGGTGGTTTGGCCCCACGGGTTACTTGAACCCACCGGCTACCAGAGAGATGGAGTACGAGGCGTTAAGACGCATCGCCCAAGCTCAGCTCAATATCCTGCCGAACCGGCACGGCCGCCCCCTGCAGCTGGCCGGGGATGTAGGCCGTGGCCAGGAACATGGCCTTCATGTGGGTCACAGCCTCTTCGTCGCCCGCGTCGGCCTGCAGCACCACCACATCGACCACGTGGCCCAGGGCGTCCACGTACAGACGCAGACGCACAGGCAGGCCGGTGAAGCTCAGGCCGTCCAGCAGCGCCATGTCGGGTGCGGACCGGGGGACCAGAGGATGGTCGAGCAGCTCGGCGGGAATGAACGGGTCTGGCTCGGCCTGCGCAGCGGTCGCTGGAGGCGGGGACAGAGGTGGGTACGCAGCCACAGCCGACGGAACCGGCACGCGGGCAACTTGCGTAATCGACGCCACGGCGGATGGAGACGACAGCAGCTGTACCTGCAGCACAGGGGCGGCCTGCACCGCAGACACAGGCGGTGTATGGGGCATGGCCGACTGCAAGCCCCACCATACCGCCACATGCCCCAGCAAGGACAGCAAGATGGCGCCGACCAGCACACCCCGCTTCTTCACCCACGCCATGCCAGCCATGCCCATCGGCCTACTGCGCGGAGACTTCGCGCCAGTTCAGGCGCCGCACGCCAGTGGCAGTGGTCAAGGTGGCGGGCGTGGTGGCGGTGGTGCCGGTGCTGTCGCCGGCCAATACACGCAGCTTGCCGTTCACGTTTTGCACCACCAGATCGGTGATGACGCCGGACATGGTGCTGGATTTGGCGATCAAGGTACTCGAGCTGTCGGTCAACACACTCTTGCCGGTGGAGATACTGAAGCCCAATACATAGCCCGTGCCCGAAGGGCTGCACACGCTGCCATTGGGCAAGTTCACGCCAAAGAATGCCGAGCCGCTGTAGGCCGTGGGGGTCACGTTGACGCGCTCGGCCACATAGGGGCTGGTGGTGGATGCCGACAGGTCGAAGTACCAGCCGCTGGTAGAGGTGGGCGCGCTGCCAATGCCGGTGAGCAGGCTGGTATTGGCCTCCAGGCTGCTGCGGGTCAGCGGCGTGGCGTAGACGCTGGCGGCCTGGAAGGCGCCGTTGCCCACGGTACCGTCGTAGATGGAATAGATGCTTTGGATGGCCGTGCTGCTGATATCGCTATCGGCCAGCAGGCGGCCGGTACCTACCAGCACATAGCGCTTGTTGGTGGAGGGGTCTACCTCGATCAGGGGGCGGGTGGTCACGGGCTGGGGCGTGCCGGAGGTCTTGTACAAGGTGGCCATCTTGACGATGGAATAGGCGGCGGTGGTGCCGGTCAGGTCCACGCGCCACAGATTGCCCTGCAGGTCGCCGGCGTAGATGGCGTCGGCGGTGTAGTCGGTCTGGTTATAGGTGTAGGCCGACGCATGGGCCATGTTCAGCGGTGTGGTGGTGCTGCCCTCCGTCGTGACCACGGTTTCCAGCAAGGCGCCGGTGCGTGGGTTGACGAAGAAGAAGTAGCCTTTGCCGTCGCTGTTGTTATAGCCAGAGGTGAAGACAACCACCCAGCCGTACTTGGCCGTTTTCATGACCGAGGGCGCGCCGAAGCTGTAGCCCATGCGGGCGATGGTGGTGGTGTCGCTGGTCTTGGGGAACTCCCACAGCAGCTTGGCGGCCAGGTTGGTCTCGCTGGTCCAGTCGCCGTAGGTGGCGCTGGTTGTGACACCGCTGCTGGTGGTCTCGGGCGTGCCGGGGTTGGTGACATCCATCGCGTAGTAGCCCTTGCCGCCCTTGCCCAGGCCGCCGATCAGCAGGGTGCGCCAGTCCGGCGTGGTGCTGACCTTGCTGCACACCGCCGTAGTGGTGCTGGTGTCGCTGCTGCAGACCTTGCTGACGTCCACATCGAAGTCCAGCGGCGTGGCGTCCACCAGGTAATAGTGGGAACGCGTAGGGCTGCCGAAAGACGCCAGGCCCGAGGTGGCAGCGGTGGACGATGTGCCGTAGACGAAGCTGGGTATGAAGCCAAACAGCTCTTGCCCGCAGGTGGAGCAGCTGGCCGTGGTGGATGTGCTAGTAGTGCCGGGCATGGTGCCGTCGAACGCGTGCAGCATGCCGTCGTTCGAGCCTGCGAACACCACGGTTTTACGGCTGGCGTAGCTTTGCTTGAAGGCGGTGTAGCCCAGGTTGTACATCTCGTAATAGGGCATGCTGGGCGCGCCCACGGCGGTGGTTTTGGAGCCCACAAAGTCGCCCAGCAGATAGCTGCGCTTGCGGTAGATGCGGTTGGTGGCGGTGACGGTGGCGCTGAGTTCGTTGGTACGGTCGCCGCGCAGATAGGCCAGGTAGTCCGCCGCCGCCGTGCTGGAGGTGGACGTGGTGCCGGTGATGCTGGCGAACGAGGGGTAGTACAGCCGCCCGGTGGTGGGGCAGGCGGCCATAGCCGTGGCGGTGAAAGCAATTCCTGCGGGCGTGGTGGCGCTGTCGCAGTAGGTGATGATCTTGCGTGTGCTGGCGGGGCTGGTCGTGGCCTCCAGCAGGTCGCGGGCATTCCACTGCGCGGTCATGGTGGCGTTGCCGCTGGTATCGTAGGCCACGGTGGCGCCGATCACGCTGCCCGTCCAGTTGGAAGGATCGTAACTGGCGGAATAGCTGGCGCTACCGGTCACCACGTTGGGCGAGGCCATGGCGTAGGTGGTGCTATTGGCCGAGCTCAGCTCGCTGGAAATCTTGTTGAAGGCTGCCGTCAGGCTGGACTTCATGGTGGCCGGGGAGCTGCCGAAGTAATAGTTGTCGGGACGCTTGTCGTAGGTGGTGTCAGTGGAGAACGTGACGCTGGTACTGCCCGATTGAGTGGCCTGCGTAATGGTAGTCAAACCAGAATTGGTGTCTGAATTGGTGTACCAGGTGCTGTCGGACAAAGTACTAGTGCTGTTGCTGCTGGAATAGG
Organism: Rhodoferax sp. GW821-FHT07F03; assembly: GCF_059418745.1. Classification (NCBI taxonomy): domain Bacteria; kingdom Pseudomonadati; phylum Pseudomonadota; class Betaproteobacteria; order Burkholderiales; family Comamonadaceae; genus Rhodoferax; species Rhodoferax sp. GW821-FHT07F03. The sequence goes on along the minus strand of NZ_JBWKQM010000004.1, from coordinate 220,820 downwards.
GCGAGAAACCGCTGGGCACGGTAAAGCCGCCGTACTTGGCGGCCAGCCAGTACTGGTTCTTGTGGCGGTAGGTCTGGTTCTCCATCACGTCCAACCAGTAGGTGTTGATGGTTTGGGTGCCGGTCCAGTCCGAACGCAAGTCCACGGTGTGGGCGTCGTAGGCCAGGCCGGCGATGTAGTAGGTCTCGCACTGCTGGTAGGTGCTGGTGCTGCAGGTGCTGCTGCCGGTATCGCCGTAGAGACTGCCCAGGGAGGAGTTACCCTCCAGCGTGCCGACCATATTGGTGGCTGTAGCCACGTTCACGGAAGTGTCGTCTGTGGGATAGGTGGGGGTGGCATCGAGGGTGCTGCCCGAGCGCAGAGTACTGCCATACAGATTGGCATCGCGATGGGTGTTCACGTCGCCCATCCCCAAAATAAAGTTTTTCTGGCAGGAATAGAGGATAGGGTCGGCCCCCATGCTGCTGCTATCGCTCACCCGCCACTTGGTGATGACGGGAAAGCCATCTGCGTAGGTGGCATAGGTCGAAGCAGTCGCTGTGGTAGTCGCGGTGGTACTAGATTGAGAGGTGGCGGATGTGTATGGCGCCCAGTTCGCCAGACCTTTGTAGTAGCGCAGCACCGTGTTGTACAACTCGGAAACCGGGTCTTTGGATTTATAGGTATGCGAGTAATTGCCAAACTTGTTCAGGTAATTCATCACTCCGCTTTGGACTACGGCGGTAGACGATAGACCAAAGGTGCTGACCGTATCTGAGGCGTCGTTGTAGTCCGGGTTGGTTGCCATGATGCCGGTCGTGGCGCTCCACTCGGGATAGCCACCGTTGAGCGCAGTGCCATCGATCGTGACGGTACCGGCGTTGGTGATATCTGCAGAGCCGGGCACCGGCTGGTAAGGGCCAATGTAGTTCATACGTGCGCGCAGGACCCCGCCGTTTCGCTGCTGCCCGGTCACACTACTGTCGCCGCTATGGTTGAGGTAGCTAAAGGCCGAGAAGCGCAGCTGCATGGCGTAGGTCTGCATCAGGCCTTCGGGTTTGTAGGTGCTGCCGTACAGCACACAGTTGTCCTCTTTCAACGTGGCCGATATGCAGACCGCCACATTGATGTACAGCTGATAAACGCTGGTGCTGCTGGCACTGCTGCCCTGGCTGGAATAGTCCACCAGGGCTTTGGTACCAGTGCCCGAGGTCGATGCATTGGTCAGATCACCACCGCTGGTGATCCACATGCGATTGCCCAGGGCGCGGATGCGGGACGAGGCCGTGGTCCAGCCGGTGAAGGGTGTACCGGATGCGGTCAGTGTGGCGGTGGTGGTGGCCTTGTCAGGGGCCGAGGTGGTGCTGTCATTGACCGCATAGGTTTTGGTCAGGATGGTGTCGGTAGTCGAGCCGGTATTGGTGTCGGTACTGCGGTAGCCACCGGTCATGATCCAGCGGAATTCGTCCAAGGTTTGCATGGACGCCCAGTTCAGGTAGTTGCCGCTCCATGCGGGCTGGGTGGCACTGGCGCAGGAATGGCTGCTGGCAGCACTGATGGGCAAGAAGTAGCTGCTGGACGGCGTGGTGGAGTTATAGACGTATTGGTAGCACTTCTCGGAGTCGAAGTAGCCGATGAAGGTACTGCCTGTGGCATAGGCCGTGGTGCTCATATAAGCCGAGGTGGTGGCCGTGGGCCACTCCACCGACAAGGCCAGGGCCAGATTACCTGGCACCTTGACGGTAGAGAACAAGGGGTAGTCGGCCAGGTCAATAGCGCATGCCGGCAAGCTCAGCGCGGCACAGGCCACGGCCAGCAAGGCGGCCGTCAGCCCCCGGGCCAGATATGAGCGAAGGATAGAAATCAACATGGCGAACTCCTGCGGCCGAGGGCGGGGTATGGCGATGTCGCTCACTGCGACACGATCATTTGGTGGTAGGTTTGGGTGTTGCGCGGGCCGGTGACGCGCACGCTGATGCGGTAGCTGGCATTGCCGGGAGCCTTGGCACGCTTGATCCATATCGTGCCCGCCTGGGCTGCATTGGTCTTGGTCGCGCTGGATACGCAGCTGGTGGAGCTGTAGGCGCCGGCGGCCACGCATTGCCGGTCGATCACGGTGCGGATGGTGATGCCAGCGGTGCTGTCGCTGATCGCCGTGGTGTCGGTCATGCCGGCCGAGGTGAAGGTGCTGTCATTCACCAACACCAGCGGTATGCCCTGCGCGTTCGACGCCAGGGTGGAGGCCGAGTAGTTCAACGTCAATTGGTCGGTGGTACGCGCGGTCTCGGTCACCAAGGCGCCGGTGTTCAACAAGGCCACGGCCGCCGCCATACCGCGCTCGCCCTGGTTCAGCAAATCACGCTTGAAGGCAAAGTTGCCGGCCAGCAGCAGGCTGTTGGTGGACGAACGCATCAGGGCCACCGAGGCCACCAGCATCAGCACCAGGCAGATCAGCGTCATGACCATCACCATGCCGCGCTGGGCTTGGTGCGGCGGGCGCGTATGCCGGCATTTGTGCATGCTGGGCCTCATGGCAACATCATGGGGTTGCGCACCGGGATCGTCGCCTCAACGGTGCGGTAGCGGTACAGCTTTTCTGCGTCCGTCAGCGTGCGGGTATACGTCACGCCGCTGCCCAGGTCGGAGAACAGGGTCAGGCTGCTGGCGGTGGTGACAGTGTCTTTTTCTGGCAGGCTGGTGCGCAGGATCAGGCCGACGCGGATCGCCAGAATCTTCTGCAGATAGTCGTTGGCGGTGGTGAGGCTGGAGCAGTTGGATAGGCGTACGCTTGCGCTGGCCGGACGGTTCTGCACTTCCTGTACGGTGCCTGCCATCAACGCGGCAACCGTATAGGGGTTGCTGGTGGTTGCCGTCGTCACGGGCTTGAACCACTCGCTGCTGCTGATCTTGCCGTCGCAATCCGCGTCTATGCCGTACAGGGCATGCATTTCAAACACGCCATCTGCCCGGGCTTGCACGGTGCGCGTACTGGCGGCCGCCGTGTTGAGCAAATCGTAGGAATACAAGGTGTTGTTGTCGCCTACGCCTAGGACCTGGAACTGCGGCGGCCGGCCCAGCGTCACATTGCCCATCGGCATAGCGGTGCTGTTGTCGGACAGTGCCGCCAAGCGGGTGCCGGCCACGTGGTAGTCCCCCGCCAGCGGCATGGCCGAGGCCGCGCCACCGCGCCCATCGGTGGAGGAAAACGCGCTGGCGCTCACCTGGTCCAGCAGACAGTTGGTAATGCCTGATGTGCTGGCATCGGGCTCCACCGAGGCCACCAGCACCAGGTCGCTGTTGGAGAATGCGGCGGTGTTGGTCAGGTTCAGCTGCGCGGCCGAGGCGAAGCCAGAGAACTCGGTAGGGATTTCGCCCTGCCCGGCTGCGCCGCCCATGACGACCAGCACATCCGAGGTCTTACCGCTGACACTTGGGGTCGTGGCGCCAGGCAGTATCACCACCGGCGCCAGACGGAAGACGCCCAAGGTGCTGTCGGTGGCCTCGGTGACGCTAGCAAAGGGCGCCGGCAAGGCCACACCGCTGTAGCTGGGCAGGATCTGGGTGTTGGTTTGCGATGCCTGGTTCGCATACAGCTTGCAGCCGTAGTTGTAGGCCGCTGCCTGTGTGAAGCCGCTGCCTGCGCTACGCACCCATTGGTCAAGCAGATAGACGGCGTAGTTGCCGGCCTGGTTGATGTCGTTGGTGGAGGTGAGCGTGCGCTTACGCCCCTCGGCCGTGGTCAGCACCACCATCATGGCCAACGAGAGGATCATGCCGATCAGCAGCGCCACCATCAGCTCCAGCAGCGTGACGCCGCGCTGGCGTGCAAGTCGCCCGGCCCGCATCACGGTATGACCACGTAGGTGAAGTACTTGCTGTTCGTCTCGGTACTGAGCTTGGATGGCGACTTCCAACTGATGGCGACGGTGGTGATGCCCGTGCTGCTGTCCGTGCTGACGCTGGACGTTGCATTTGGCAGGCCCGAGACCGTAGGGTCGGCTACCCGCGCGGCCCAGGCCGTGAGGGTGGACGGCGAGGTGCTTTGCTCGGCCCACATGCAGGCAATGATTTCATTGGCCAGCATGGCCGCACGGGTGCGGTCCTCGGCGGCCACGGCGTAGCCAGTCGCCTTGGTCTGCATGGCCACCAAGCCCAGCACGCCCAAGGAAAACACCAGCAAGGACACCAGCACCTCGATGAGGGCGAAGCCAACCTGCGCCGGGCCCGCTGTATGTACGGGGCGCGCGGGATGCGACAGCAATTTGCGGGGCGGCTTCATGATGCGGGGCAGCCATCAGGCACGGTGGAAGACAAGGTGCGTGTGGGGTCGCACATGCGCACCTGCCCACCCGCAGTGAGCAGTACTTTCAGGGTCCGGTAGGCGTTGTTGCCGGCGACCGCACTGGAGCTGACCAGGGTGTAGCTGGTGGCCGTGGAGCTGCAGGCGGTGCTCAGCCCGGTGGCGGTGGAGGCCAGCGTCACCAGCCCGCCCAGGGAGCCGAAGCAGACGGCTGCCGGGCCGGTCACGGCCACACCGGCCTGCGTTCCGTAATTGCTGCCTTGTACGAACTCGGCGCTGGTTTCTGCACTGCCGGTCAGCACCACGGTCTGGACGTACCAGTTCTTGCCATTGGCCACAGGGGTGGCCGCCAATGCCGGCGTGGCGTTGGTCAATGCGAACACGGTCTGGCGGTTGCGGCGGATGGCCTCGGCCTGGGCCTGGCGCAGGCCGTTCTGGATTTCTTCCGCCACGCTGCGCACCTTGGCATTGGCGATCCACTGGCTGAACGAGGGCACCACCGCCAGCAGCAACAACGCGGCCACGGTCAGCGTCACCATCAGCTCGATCAGCGTGAAGCCACTGGATCGACGCTGGGTCAGCATGTATCCCCCTTGCGCAGGATCCAGCAGGCATAGGTGGCACCACCCCAGGCGGTGGACATGGTGCTGCCCTGCACACCGGCCTGGGTGATGGTGTAGCTGAAGCCGTCCGTCGCCGTGCCCGAGGTACCCGTCGCAGTCACGGTATAGGCCGTGGAGCTGATGCCGCTGCACACCAGCGAATACGGCGTCGGCTTGGTGTAGGAGACCGCCGTGGTCGTGCACGGCGCGGGCGCGGCGGTGGACGTCACATACGTGCGGTTGTCCTGGTAGTACTGTTCCATCTTGGCGCGGGTGGCCAGCACGTCGTTGGTCATGGCCACCAGGTGCCCGCGCAGGATGTAGTCCCGGTACGCAGGCAAGGCCACCGCCGCCAGGATCGCCACCACCGCCACCGTGATCATCAGCTCGATCAGCGTAAAGCCACGGGCTGTGGGACGGCCCGGCATACCCGGGAACCGCAGCGCCGAATGCAAAACTGGAGTGGGACGAGGTAGGTTTGACATGTTTCACATTGTAAGTGGGATTATTTCCCATTTATTAATGTTTTGTAAAATCCGACCATCGGCGCCGTGCGGACGACGAACGGTCGTTAAATACGGGCTTTGTACAGGCCCGGGGGCGCCATCCCCCTCAGCAGCTATGATTCAAAGCTTTGTCTAAAGCATCCCCCCACACCATGTCCGCCGGAATGAACCCTGCCCAGCAGGAGGCAGTGAACTACATGCACGGACCCTGCCTGGTGCTGGCGGGTGCGGGCTCGGGCAAAACGCGGGTCATCACGCACAAGATTGGCCGGCTTATCCAGTCCGGCATGGCGCCCAAGAAGATTGCCGCCATCACCTTTACCAACAAGGCGGCGATGGAAATGCGCGAGCGGGCCAAGGCGCTGATTGGCCGCGAAGCCAAGGATGTGGTGATCTGCACCTTCCACGCCCTGGGCGTGCGCATGGTGCGCGAGGACGGCTTCCGCGTAGGCTTGAAGCCGCAATTCAGCATCCTGGACGCCGACGACGTGACCAGCATCCTGAAGGACGCCGGTGGCAGTACCGACGTGGCCACGGCACGCACCTGGCAGTGGACCATCAGCAAGTGGAAGAACATGGGCTTGAATGCCGAGCAGGCAGCGGCCCAGGCGGTAGACGACAACGAGGCCATCACCGCCCGCGTGATGGCGCTGTACGAAGAGCGGCTGACGGCGTACCAGAGCGTGGACTTTGACGACCTGATCAGCCTGCCGCTGCGCCTGCTGCGCGACTTTGAAGAAGTGCGCGCCAAATGGCAGACCGTGCTGGGCCATGTGCTGGTGGATGAATACCAGGACACCAACGCCACCCAGTACGAGGTGCTGAAGTACCTGGTGGGCGAGGCGGCGCGCTTCACCGCCGTGGGCGACGACGACCAGTCCATCTACGGCTGGCGCGGCGCCACGCTAGACAATCTGCGCAAGCTGCCACTGGACTTTCCGCAGCTCAAGGTGATCAAGCTGGAGCAGAACTACCGCTCTACCAGCGCCATCCTGCGTGCGGCCAATAACGTGATCGGCCCCAACCCCAAGCTGTTCCCCAAGACCCTGTTCAGCGAACTGGGCGAGGGCGAGCCGGTACGGGTGATCGACGCCGACAACGAAGAGCACGAAGCCGAGCGCGCCGTGGCCCGCATCCAGAGCCTGCGCGCGGGCACGGTGGTAACGCAGGGGCCGCAACTGCAGGACTTCAAGCACTTCGCCATCCTGTACCGCGCCAACCACCAGGCCAAGCCGTTTGAAAAGGCGCTGCGCAAGGCGGGTATTCCGTACAAGGTGTCGGGCGGCACCGGATTTTTTGACCGGGCTGAAATCAAGGACCTGTGCGCCTGGTTCCGCCTGTGGATCAACAACGACGACGACCCGGCCTTTCTGCGCTGCATCACCACGCCCAAGCGCGGCATCGGCCACACCACGCTGGCCAAGCTGGGCGAGTTCGCCACGCAGTACAAGCTGAGCTTGTTCGAGTCGCTGTTCGCCGCCTCGCTGGGCGCCGTGGTGCCGGCACGTGGGCTGGAGGGCCTGCACGAATTCGGCCGCTACGTGAACGACCTGGAATACCAGGCGCGGCGCACCATTGGCGCCGAAGACTCGCTGGCCTTTATGCTGCAGTGGCTGAAGGACATCGAGTACGAGCAGCATCTGTACGACAACGAGGACAGCGAAAAGGCCGCCGCCGCACGCTGGACCAATGTGCTGGAGTTTTGCGACTGGATGGCCGCACGCGCCGGCGGCCAGACCGACGAAGACGCGGGCACCACCACCCAGCGTGAGACCAAGAGCCTGCTGGAAGTGGCGCAGACCATCGCCCTGCTGTCCACCATCAGCCAGCGCGAGAAAGAAGCCGATGTGGTCACCCTGTCCACCCTGCACGCGTCCAAGGGGCTGGAGTGGCCGCACGTGATCATGGCCGGCGTGACCGAGGGCATGCTGCCCTTCAAGCTGGACGACGACGAAGGCCGCCAGCAGGTGGTCAGCGACGACATCACGCAGAAGCTGCAGGAAGAGCGCCGCCTGATGTACGTGGGCATTACCCGCGCCCAGCGCAGCCTGGCAGTGAGCTGGACGCGCAGGAAGAAAAAGGGCCGCGAGATGGTGGCCGCCCAGCCCAGCCGATTCATCAAGGAAATGGCACTGGACGCCAATACCGCCAAGGAAGACCCGCGCGAAAAGCTGCGTGCACTGCGCGCCGAATTCGCCAAGAAGTCGCTGGACAGCGCCGCTGCCCGCGCAGCACAAGAACCATGAAGTTTCGCAATGCTCTGCTTTTGATAGCTGCCTGCGCAGGTATTACCTGCGCTAGCGGCCAAAATCTTATAAAACCAGCAGCCACGGCCTGCCCGGCGGCCCAGGACCTGGGCCCGCTGCAGCTCTACGGCCGATGGCAGGTGCAGATAGACGGCCAGCCCGGCCCAGCCAGCCTGCGCCTGGAAAAAGACCCCGAGCAACCCGACAGCCTGGTCGGCAGCATCCACCGCGCGGGCAAGCTGGCCCAGGTGGCGGGCGAAATCGAGCAGGGCAACTTCAACCTCGAAGAGTCAGACGACGGCACGCGCATCAGCGCCACCTGGGCAGGCCAGGTGAGCGAGGGCTCGTGCGGTAAAGAAATCAAGGGACTATGGACCAACACACTGCAGGACAACGCCACCCCGCTCGCCTTCGTGCTGCGCAAATCAAGCGGCTGGGAATGAACCCGCTGGCAGGCCTCTGCGCCGGGCTGGCGCTGGCCGCGGGGACCGCCGCCGCGCAGGCCCAGACGTCCAACACCGTGCCCACCATTGCCTCAACCACCAATGTGGCTCCTGCCAGCGCAACAGCGTCTGGCCCGGTGCCGTCGGCACCCTGGTTGTCTTGCGCGCGCCTGGTAAATGACAAAGAGGCACGGCTGGCTTGCTATGACGAGCTGGCAGAGCAACAGACTGCGGCCGTGGCACCTCCCGCTCCTGCCCTGGCCACGTCCACCGCCGCACTGCCGGAGGTACCACCACAACCCGTCGCCGTGGCCCTGGCCATCGCCGCCGACAAGGGCTGCGAAGACAATCGCTATTCGGAAGCCTCGCGCTTCTGGGAGCTGGAGGCCGGCAGCGACTGCGGCACCTTCGGCATCCGCGGTTACCGGCCGATCAGCCTGTCGGTGATCGGTAGCGACAGCGTAAACGACCAGCCCAGCTCACCCGCCGCCGGCCACACCGCCACCACCGCCATCGACTACAAGCGCACCGAGACGCGCATCCAGCTGTCGGTGCGGACCAAGGTGGCCCAGGGCCTGCTGACCCAGGGCGAGCCCAGCCTGCGCGACTCGCTATGGTTTGGCTACACCCAGCAGTCGTACTGGCAGCTGTTCAGCGCCGACCTGTCGCGCCCCTTCCGCAGCACCGACCACGAGCCCGAGCTGGTCTACGTCTACCCCACCACGCTGGCGCTGCCCGGCTCCCTGCTGGAAGGCTGGAAACTGCGCTACAGCGGCCTGGGCCTAGTGCACCAGTCCAACGGCCAAAGCCTGCCGCTGTCGCGCAGCTGGAACCGCGTCTACCTGATGGCCGGACTGGAAAAAGCCGGCCAGTGGAATGTGCAGGGCCGCATCTGGCAACGCATCAACGAAAGCAATGGCAACGACGACAACCCCGGCATCAGCGACTACATCGGCCGGGGCGAGTTGAGTGCCATGTGGCACGCCAGCAAAGACAGCACATTTGGCGTAACGCTGCGCCACTCCATGCGGCAGGACGCGCGTGGCTCGGTGCGGCTGGAATGGCTGCAAGCCCTGGGCGGCAGCGACAGCCACAAAAGCGACCTGCGCTTCCACACCCAGCTGTTCAGCGGCTACGGCGACAGCCTGATCGACTACAACCGCCGCCGCACCGTGCTGAGCGTGGGCCTGAGCCTGGTGGACTTTTAGAACTGACGAGGATTCACCCACCTCCCGTTCGGGCTGAGGTCGAAGGGCTCCATTAGCAGGCCCTTCGACACCTCAGGGCGAACGAGAGCCACACCCGGGTGGCTAAACCGTAGAGCTGGCCTTGCTGGTGGGTTTAAAGGGTTTGGTATTGAACTTGCCGTGCGGCAAGGTAGCCAGGCGTTTCAGCATCCAGCGGCAGTAGCCCTGTATGCCCAGGCATTTGTTCAGCTCGTCCACCGGCAGCGGGCCGGACACCACCACGATGTCGTTGGCGCTGTCTTGCGCACCCGCCGCCCGCAGACGGCGCCGTGCGCCCATGGCCCAGGACTGGATGCGCGTAGGGTCGCCATGCTGGTGCAGCTCGCCGGTGCTGGCGTCAAAGGCAATGGCCACCGTGTCCGTCTTCAACCGAAAGCGACGCTCACCCGTGACCGCGCTGGGAGGCGTGGACATGTCGTACAGGTAGTAGCTGCCACCTTTGAGTTGGTATTGCAAATCCATAGGGTTTACGGCGGAGGGAGGGCCTCATTGTGGACGAATTTTGGCGACGCCCAAATAAGTATTACGAGCATACCCGAAGCCCAAGCGCCGCCAATAGCCCCGGCCGCCCCCCAACGATAATCGGGGCATGACTACACAGCACACGCCCGCCACTTCTGGCACCTCCTCGTCCGATTTCAGCAGCCTGCCCCTGGCACCGGCCATGCTGGCCAACCTGGAGCAACTGGGTTATTTGCAAATGACGCCCATCCAGGCGGCCAGCCTGCCGCTGGCCTTGCTCGGGCAAGATTTGATCGCCCAGGCCATGACTGGCAGCGGCAAGACCGCCGCCTTTGCCCTGGCCCTGCTGGCGAATCTGAACCCACGCCGCTTCGCCATCCAAAGCATGGTGCTGTGCCCCACACGCGAACTGGCCGACCAGGTGACCACCGAAATCCGCCGCTTGGCGCGCGCCGAGGAGAACATCAAGGTCGTCACCCTGTGTGGCGGCGTAGCCCTGCGCGGCCAGAACGCCAGCCTGGAGCACGGCGCCCACATCGTGGTCGGCACACCGGGCCGCATCATGGACCACCTGGAGCGCGGCAACCTGGACCTGTCGGCCCTGAACACCCTGGTGCTGGACGAGGCCGACCGCATGCTGGACATGGGCTTCTTCGAGGACATGGTGACCGTCATCAAGCAGTGCCCGAAAGAGCGCCAGACCCTGCTGTTCTCGGCCACCTACCCGGAAGGCATCGAAAAGCTGAGCCAGCAGTTCATGCGCACGCCCAAGAGCATCACCGTGCAAGCCCAGCACGCCACCACCAAAATTTCGCAGCGCTGGTACCAGGTGGAAAAGTCCGAGCGCCTAACTACGGTGGGCAAGTTGCTAAACCACTTCCGCCCCGAAAGCGCGCTGGCCTTCTGCAACACCAAAGCCCGGTGCCGCGAACTGGTGGACGCGCTGCAGGCCGAAGGCTTCAGTGCACTGGCGCTGTACGGCGAGCTGGAGCAGCGTGAGCGCGACCAGGTGCTGGTGCAGTTTGCGAACCGCAGCTGCAGCGTGCTGGTGGCCACCGACGTGGCGGCGCGCGGCCTGGACATTGCCGACCTGGCGGCCGTGATCAATGTCGACGTGACGCCCGATTCCGAAGTGCACATCCACCGCATCGGCCGCACCGGCCGCGCGGGTGCGGAGGGCCTGGCGCTAAACCTGGCGTCGATGAACGAGATGGGCTTTGTCGGCAAGATCGAAGTGCTGCAGGGCCGCGAATCCGAGTGGCACAAGCTAGACGAGTTGACGCCCACCAGCAAGGAACCGCTGCGCCCACCGATGATGACGCTGCAGATCACCGGCGGCCGCAAGGAGAAGATCCGCGCTGGCGACGTGCTGGGCGCGCTGACCGGTGACGCCGGCTACACCCGTGAACAGATCGGCAAGATCAATGTGAACGAATACTCCACCTACGTGGCGGTAGACCGCCGCATCGCCCATGAAGCCGAGCGCAAGCTGAACGCCGGCAAGATCAAGGGCAAGAGTGTGCGGGTGCGGTTGCTGACAGAGCGGACCGATTTATAAAAAATAAGGCGCTGGCGCAGGTAAAACCTGCGCTGGCAGCTATTATTTTTGCAGCGCACCGGGGCGCAGCATTTCCACGTGCGGAATGTCGTCTTCCAGGTACATCTCGCCCACAGCCTCAAATCCAAAGCTTTGGTAGAACTTCAGCAGGTACTGCTGGGCGCTGATGCGATTGGCTTGGCCAGGCCAGGTCTGGTCGCAGCGCCGCAAGGCCTCCGCCAGCAACTGTTGGCCCAGGCCCTGGCCGCGGTAGGCCGGCGCGGTGAGCACCCGGCCCAGCGAGGGTTCGGGGTATTTGCTGCCGGGGTCGGTCACACGCAGATAGGCCGCCAGATCGTCGCCCGCCCAGGCCAGCAGGTGCCAGCATTGCAGGTCGTAGGCATCGGTGTCCTGGTAGACGCAGTTCTGCTCCACCACAAACACCGCATCACGCAGCAGCTTAGCGGCGTGGAAGTCGCGGGCGCGCAACTCGTCCATGCGCGCCCACTGGAAGCGCAGAGGCATCATGCTTGTGCGTTTTGCAGAGCGGCGATACGCGCCTCAATCGGCGGGTGGGTGGAGAACAGCTGGCCTATGCTGCCGGCAATACCGAAGGCGGCCACGCTCTTGGGCAGCTCGGCGGTGTGCAGGCCGCCCAGGCGCGCCAGGGCGTTGATCATGGGCTGGCGGCGGCCCATCAGCTGGGCGGCACCGGCGTCGGCGCGGAATTCGCGGTGGCGCGAGAACCAGGCCACCACCATGGAGGCGGCAAAGCCGAGCACGATGTCCAGCACGATGGTGCTGATGTAGTAGCCAATGCCGGGGCCGCTGTTGCGGTCGTCGCCCTTGCGCAGGAAGCTGTCCACGGCGTAGCCGATGACGCGGCTGAGGAACACCACAAAGGTGTTCATCACGCCCTGGATCAGCGTCATGGTGACCATGTCGCCATTCGCCACGTGGGCGATCTCGTGGCCCAGCACGGCTTCGATTTCTTCGTGCGTCATGCTTTGCAGCAGGCCGGTGGAGACGGCCACCAGGGCCGAGTTCTTGAACGCGCCGGTGGCGAAGGCATTCGGCGCGCCTTCAAAAATACCAACCTCGGGCATGCCGATCTGGGCCTTGTCGGCCAGGCGGCGCACGGTGTCCACAATCCAGGCCTCGTCAGCGTTCTGTGGCTGCTCGATCACATGCACGCCCGAGCTCCACTTAGCCATGGGCTTGCTCATCAGCAGCGAAATGATGGCGCCGCCAAAGCCCATTACCAGCGCGAAGCCGAGCAAGGAGCCCAGGTTCAGGCCGTTGGCCGTCAGGTACCGGTTCACCCCCAGCAGGCTAGCCACGATGCCCAGCACCGTGACCACCAAGACATTGGTAAGAATGAACAGAAGAATGCGTTTCATAGTTTTTCCCGTGGAATGACTGGGGTTTAGATGGGGTTTCGTGAAAGAAGTTCAAGCCACACAGCGTGGAGCACGGAACACCTGGGCATCGTCATAAAACTCCGGCTGGGTGTTCTCGGGCCACCAGCCGGGCACGCCCAGCACTGGCATGGGCAGGAACGGCTTGCTGGCCAGCCCCGAGGCACTCAGTTGGGCCGCCACCTGCGCGTCCACATCCGCTATTGAATGTATAGCTACCGGCGCGCAGTATATGTGCGTCACCATGGGTTTTCTAGGCTTAACCAGCTTCTCCATGAGGGCATGGCCGAACATCAGCAGTTGGGCCTGACCCCACAGCGGACGCAGGGTGACGAACAAGCGCTGCCAATCGCGGGTCTGCAGCGCATCCCATAGCGCGGGCGGCGCGATGAGAAAGGCGCCGTTCTCGTCCAGCACCGTCAGCGCGTCGCGCACCGGGCCGCGCAAGGGCTTGACGCCTGCCGCCGCAATCTCGGCCGCCTGCAGCTGGTTCAGCCGGGTCTTGATCTGCGGGAAATGCAGCCAGCATAGGCCGTTGAAGAAGTCATGCAGGTTGTCGCGCGTGGGCACGGTGCGGGTGCGGAAGATAAAGGCCTCATAGGCCTCACCAGGCGGCAAGCTGCTTTGCGGCACAAAGCCCACCGGCACCGGGCCGGCCGCGTGCAAGGCAGCGGCCACGCTCGCCCCCTGCTGCCAGGCTTGGCCAGCAGGTTCGCCCAGCGCACGCAGAGGCTGCAGCCAGGGCTGAGCCCAATCCACCCCCTCCGTTTCGTTGTTTGTATCTTGCATACAGAACCTTAGTCCCTCATAAAAACTACAATGCATTCTTGTGCCATCCGCACGCCAGAAGGAACCCGAACCATGGCCCAAAAATTTGACATCGAGATGCCCAAGTCGCTCACGGAAATCGTGGCCCAGCGTGTACGGCAGGCGATTATTGACGGTGAATTTGCACTGGGCCAGATGATCTCGGAGGAAACACTGGCCGAGTCATTTGGCGTGAGCCGTACACCGGTGCGCGATGCTCTGACGCTGCTGCAAAGCACCGGCCTGGTGGTGATCCGCTCCAAGCGCGGCAGCTTTGTATTCCAGCCAGACGAGGCCGATGTGCAGGCGATCTGCGACTTCCGCGCCATGCTGGAGCTGCACGGCGCCATGCTGTCGCGCGCGCTGCGTCGCGAGGCCACGTTGACCACGCTGCAAGGCATTTATCAGCAGATGCAGGACGCGATTGCCGCGGACGACGATGTGACTTATGGGCATTGCGACTCGGCCTTCCACGAAGCGCTGTTTGCCCACTGCGGCAACCCCTATGTGGTGAACTCCTACGCCCTGGTGTCGGGCAAGATCGCGGCGCTGCGCACGCATATGTCCAAGCAGTATTCAGACGCCCGCAGCGTGTCCATGGACGAGCACGCGCAGATCATCCGCTGCGTGGACGCGGGCGACTTCGAGCAGTTGAAGCAGTTGCTGAATCTGCACGTGGGCCGCACAGTGGACGCCTTCCGCCTAGCCAGTGCCAGCGCGCTGTTGGAAGCCAGTGCGCTATTGCCCAAGCTGCGCCCCAGCGCCTGAACCGCCGCGTCACCAGGAGCCCCCCCATGCATCCCACCCTCCGACTTCAGCAGTTGCTACAGAGCGGCAAGATCGTCATGGCGCCCGGCGCGCCCGACGCCATCACTGCCCGGCTGGTGCAAAAGGCCGGCTTCCCCGCCGTCTACATGACCGGCTTTGGCGCCACCGCCAGCCGCCTCGGCACGCCGGACATCGGCCTGCTGAGCCAGACCGAGATGACCAGCCACGCGCGCGATATGGCGCGCGTGGTGGACATCCCCATCATTGCCGACGCTGACACTGGCTACGGCGGTCCGTCCAACATCCAGCGTACGGTGCGCGAATACATCCAGGCCGGCGTGGCCGCCATCCACCTGGAAGACCAGGTGGCACCCAAGCGCTGCGGCCAGATGGCCGGCATCCGCCTGATGGACGCACAGGAGAACGCGCTGCGCTTGCAGTGCGCCATCGAAGCCCGCGGCAGCGACCCGCTGCTGGTGATCGGCCGCACCGACGCCCTGCCCGCCATGGGCCTGGAGGAAGCCATACGCCGCGCCCATCTGTACCAGGCCGCAGGCGTGGACCTGGTGTTCGTCGATGGCATCAAAAAGATCACCGAAGTGGAGGCCATCGCCAAGGCCGTGCCGGGGCCCAAGGTGGTGTCCATCGTCGATGGCAATGAGACTACTGCGCTAACCGCGCGGGACCTGCAGGACATGGGTTTCTCCGTGGTGTTCTACGCAGTGACGGCTCTATTCACCGCAGTGAAAGCCGTGTCCGATGCGCTGGCCGAGCTGCAGCGTGCCGGCACACCACGCGGCAGCGCAGGCGGCATGGTCAGCTACGCAGAATTCAGCGCCCTGGTGGACCTGGATTTCCACAAAGACCTGGACGACAGATTCGGAGCCTGACATGACCACACCCGCTTGCCGCTATTGCACCGCCACCCTGGCGGAACTGGACAGCCTGATGGTCCACATCCGCGACCTGGAGCATTCACGCGTGTTCCTGCTGCGCGACCAGACGCACCGGGGTCGCTGCATCGTGCTGCTGAAACAGCATGCGCGGGAATTGTTTGAGCTGGCGCCTGAGGTGCTGGGCGGCTTCATGCAGGAGGTGGCGCAGGTGGCCGCCGCCATCACCCAGCTAGGCCACTGCGACAAGGTGAACTACGCCATCTACGGCGACCTGAACGAGCATATCCACATGCACCTGGTGCCCAAGACCCGCAACGGGCCCAACTGGGGTCAGGCCTTTGTGTTGACGCAAGACAGACCGGTAGCGCTGCCCGACGCCGACTTCCAGGCAACGCTACAAAAACTGCAGCTGCTACTGCAGTAAATACCTGCGTTAGCGGCCGATTTAACCCTTGCCCAGCGGCGGCAAGACGTCCTTCACCACGGGCTTACCACCCTTGATTTCGATGATGAAGCTTTCGCGGTCGATGTCGCCCTTGTCGTCAAAGGTCACGTCCATCAGCACGCCGGGCTCGTCCGCCACCTTGATGGTCATGCCGTGCAGCTGCTTGGCCACGGCCACGCGGTCGAACTTGCCGACCTTCTGGATCGCAGCCTTGAGCATGTAGACACCCTGGTAGCCTTTGATGCCGTTGTGGTCGGGCACGAAGTTATAGGCCTTGACGAACTTATCGCGCACCATCTTGATCCCGGCAATCGGCGCATCGGCCGACATCTCGGTGTGTCCCACCACCCCATTGGCGGCGTCACCGGCCAAGTCGATCACCTTCTGGCCCAGCAGAGTGACATCACCGACGATGGGCTTGTCCCAGCCCTGCTTGCGCAACTCGCGCACCGCGCGGGCCGACTCTTCTTCGTTCAGGTAGACGAACACCGCGTCGGCATTGGCCTGCTTGGTGCGCACCACGGCGGCAGAGAAGTCCACCTGGCCGGCTTCAGTGGAAACATCGGCCACCACGTCCACGCCGTAGGTTTTGAGCGCGCTGGTGATGGCGTCGCGGCCGGGTTTGCCGAAGTCGCTGTTCACAAAAATCACCGCCACCTTCTTCACCTTCAGGTTCTGCGCAATGTAGCGCGCCGCCTTGGGCATGGAGTTGGTCTGTGTGAGACCGGTTCGGAAGATGTAGGGGCTGCCTTGCTGGGTTACCAGGGCTCCGGCGGCCGCAGTGAAATTGGGTACCTCGGCGCGCCGCGTCTCGGTCTGGCTGACCAGGATGGAGCCGGTGAACACCGGGCCGAAGATGGCAAACGCGCCGTCATCAATCGCCCGCACCACCAGGCCCTTGGCCACGCCAGGGTTGGTCTGGGTGTCCATATTCGTGACCTCGATCTTGCGGCCCAGGATGCCGCCTGCGGTATTGATGTCCTTCACAGCCAGCTCTATGCCCGACTTGAACATGGTGCCCGCCGTGGCCCCAGCCCCGGAAAGCTCCACCACATTGAAGATTTTCACGATCTCGCCTTGCGCCCACAGCGGCGCGCTGCTGCACAAGGCGGTGGCGCCAACGGCGGTGATGAGGGTTCTGCGCTGGATGCTCATTTTTTGTCTCCTGGATCGGTCAATGTCCTGCTGAGGACTATATGCAGCTGCCGTGGTAACCGGCTATTTTCTGCGCCTGAATATTAATGTACAGTATCCAGAACCTTACATACATCAGTTTTTTGCACTCCTATGACCTCCTCTACCGCCGCCGGACTTGCCCTTCAGGACCTGCGCCAACAGCTGGGTTCCGCCGTTTTTCTGGCCGACGAGGTGCCCGCCCGTAACCGCAACGACTACAGCGGCCTGCCGCCCACCACGCCGTTGGCCATGGTACGCCCGGCCGATACCGAGGGCGTAGCCACTGCCCTGCGCATCTGTCACGCGCACAGCATCGCCGTGGTGCCCCAGGGCGGCCTGACTGGTCTGTGCGGCGGTGCACGCGCGCGGGACGACGAGGTCGCCTTGTCGCTGGAGCGCCTGGTAGGGATTGAAGAAATTGACCCCGCCTCGGCCACCATGACGGTGCTGGCAGGCACACCTCTGGAAGTAGTGCAGCAGGCCGCTGCAGCAGCCGGCTTCTTCTGCCCGCTGGACTTGGGCGCGCGCGGCTCGTGTGCGATTGGCGGCAACCTGTCCACCAACGCCGGCGGCAACCGTGTCATCCGCTACGGCATGGCGCGCGACATGGTGCTGGGGCTGGAGGCAGTGCTGGCCGACGGCACAGTGGTCAGCAGCCTGAACAAGATGATCAAGAACAACGCGGGTTTTGACCTGAAGCACATCTTCATCGGCAGCGAAGGCACGCTGGGCATCATCACGCGCGTGGTACTGCGCCTGTTTCCCAAGCCCTCCTCCACCATGGTGGCGCTGTGCGCGGCCGATGACTACGGTTCGGTGCTGAAGCTGCTGACGGCGGCACGCAATGGCCTGGGCCCTATGCTGTCGGCCTTCGAGGTGATGTGGCCCGACTACTGGGACATGGCCACGCAAAAAGTGCGCGGCGTGCGCAACCCCTTCGCCGCCGATGGCCGCCGCTACGGCGCTTATGTGCTGGTGGAGGCCCTGGGCACCGATCCGGCGCGCGACGGCCCCAACTTCGAAGCCTGGCTGGCCCAGTTGCTGGAAGACGGTACCGTGCCCAACGCCGTGGTGTCGCAGTCGCTGGCCGATGAAAAAGCCTTCTGGGGCGTGCGCGACGCCTGTGCCGAATTCCACCAGCTCTGGCCCGGCCACTTGGCTTACGACATCGGCCTGCCGGTGGTGAACATGGACGAATACGCCGTGCGTTGCAAGGCCGCCCTCAGCGCCCAGCTACCGGGCTGCGAGGCCGTGTTCTACGGCCACATCGGCGACGGCAATGTGCACATCGTGGCCTACCAAAGCGGCGTGGCCGCCCAGCCCAAGGACGCAGCAGATGAAATCATCTACGGCCTGGTGCGCGAATACGGCGGCACGGTGTCGGCCGAGCACGGCATTGGCACCATGAAGCGCCGCTGGCTAGCCCATGCGCGCTCGCCCGAGCAGATTGCCCTGATGCGCATGCTCAAAGCCGCACTGGACCCGAAGAACATTCTGAATCCAGGCAAGGTAATTTAAGCCCGACTTAGAGCAAGCGCCAAGGCAGCGCTTCACCCGAACGCAGCGGCTTAAGCTGGGCTTCGCCGAAAGGGAAGCTTTCGGGCGGAGTCCAGCTTTCCTTGACCAAGGTAATGGTGCTCTGGTTGCGCGGCAGGCTGTAGAAGTCCGGTCCGTTGAAGCTGGCAAAAGCTTCCAACTTGTCCAGCGCACCGGCGTTGTCGAAGGCTTCGGCATACAGCTCCATCGCCGCATGGGAGGTATAGCAGCCGGCGCAGCCGCTGGCGTGCTCTTTGAGGTGCGCGGCGTGTGGTGCGCTGTCCGTTCCCAGGAAGAACTTGTGGCTGCCGCAGGTAGCCGCTTCTACCAATGCCACACGGTGGGTTTCGCGCTTCAGCACCGGCAGGCAGTAGTAGTGAGGGCGGATGCCACCGGTGAAGATGGCATTGCGGTTGTACAGCAGGTGGTGGGCCGTGATGGTGGCAGCCGTGAACTTGTCGGCAGCTTGCACGTACTGCGCAGCCTCTTTGGTCGTGATGTGCTCGAAGACGATCTTCAGCTCGGGGAAGTCGCGGCGCAGCGGGATCATTTGGCGGTCGATGAACACGGCCTCGCGGTCGAACAGGTCGATGTCCGAATTGGTGACTTCACCGTGCACCAGTAGTAGCATGCCGGCGCGCTGCATGGCTTCCAGCGTCTTGTAGATCTTGCGCAGGTCGGTCACACCGGCATCGCTGTTGGTGGTGGCGCCAGCGGGATACAGCTTGGCTGCGACCACACCAGCGTCTTTGGCGCAGGCAATCTCGTCGGGTGGCAGACTGTCCGTCAGGTACAGCGACATCAGCGGCTCGAAAGTAAGACCAGCCGGTACGGCGGCCAGGATGCGCTCTTTATACGCCAGCGCCTGGGCGGTGCTGGTGACCGGCGGGCGCAGGTTGGGCATGATCAGGGCGCGGCCGAACTGGGCGGCTGTGTGTGGCACAACGGTGTGCAGGGCCGCGCCGTCGCGCACATGCAAATGCCAGTCGTCTGGCCGGGTCAGGGTAATGGTGGAGGCGGTGGTCATGCCCCAGATTGTCGCTGAAGCCGCCCCGCAGGTATCAGCCCTGGCTGGGCCCCGACAGGCTGAGGCCGGTGCTGCCGCCATAGCCACCAGCGACCGGTACCTTGCCATTGCGCTCCAGCTTGAAGGTGCTGACGGCTGCGGCCAGCTGCACCGCATGGCCATTCATGGTGTCTGCGGCAGCAGCGCTTTGCTCCACCAAGGCCGAGTTCTGCTGCGTCATCTGGTCCAGCGCGGCAATGGCGGAGTTGATCTGGCCAATGCCCCGGCTTTGCTCGGTGGCCGCAGCCGTGATTTCGCTGAGGGTATCAGTCACACGCTGCACCGAGCTAACGATTTCACCCATGGTGGCGCCCGCATCGGCGACCAGACGCGTGCCTTTTTCGACCCGCTCGACGCTGGCGCCGATCAAGATCTTGATCTCCTTGGCGGCCTGGGCCGACCGGCCGGCCAGGCTACGCACCTCGCTGGCCACCACGGCAAAGCCACGGCCCTGCTCGCCGGCACGCGCAGCTTCCACTGCAGCGTTCAAGGCCAGGATATTGGTCTGGAAAGCAATGCCGTCGATGACGGTGATGATGTCGGCAATCTTCTTGGAGCTGCCATTGATGTCGTCCATGGTGGTCACCACTTCCGACACTACCGCGCCGCCGCGCGCAGCCACCTGCGCGGCCGACATAGCCAACTGATTAGCCTGCTGGGCAGCGTCTGCGCTGTGCGAAACGATACCGGTCAGGTTGTCCATGGCATGCGCGGTCTGCTGCAGATTGGATGCGGTTTGCTCGGTACGCTGGCTCAGGTCCTGGTTGCCGGCAGCCACCTCACTGCTGGCAACCTGAATGGAGTCCGCCGCCAGGCGGATGCCGCCGACCAGGGATTTGAGTTTTTCCTGCATGGCGGAAATGGCCTGCAACACCCGGCCAGTCTCGTCAAAAATACGTACCTCGACCTGGGACGACAAGTCACCAGTGGCAATGCGTTCAGCCAGCACCACTGCGCGGTTCATGGGAGCGGTCAAAGTCGTTGTGATGTGCCAGGTAATGACACCTCCGGCCACCAGCGCAATCGCCACCAGCACGCCCTCCACGAGGAAGGCCTGCTTCTCCAAATCCTGCACCTCGGCGGCGGCAACCTCGGTCTGCTTACGCTGCAGCTCGATCAGCTCGGACACCTTAGCCCGCAGATCGGCTTCGGCCGGGCGCACCCGCTTCATCAAGGTCATCACGGCGGCCACGTTGTCGCCATCCATGGCCTGCTTCAACGCATCCCTGACTTCTGGAAAAGCTTTTTTGCTGATCTGGGAAATATCGGCGATCAAAGCCCGCTCCTGCTCGGACGCACCTGGCTGTGACAGCAACGCATTCAGCTCTTGCTCGGTCTTCTGATAGGTGGCTTCGGCAGTCTGGGCCGCCTTGAACTCGACATCCAATTGCTTGGGGTCCAGCTCGGTGAACAAGGCCACCGAGCGGCTCTGTATAGCCATACTGCTGATGGAACCCATCAGCTGGTTGGCCAACTCGCTCTTGCGGTTATTGGTGTGGACGATACGGTCCACATGGGCACCCAAGAGGTGCATGGCATACATGCTGGTGGCGGCCACGGCCACCAGCAAAGCCAGTATGTTCACAAACCCCAGGGTAAGACGACGGGCAATCGAGATGGAGCGAGAGAGGTGGAATGCCATTGTGTACCCTGGAGGTGTGGTGGTCTGACTTAGTGCGCCAGGATCTTGTTCAAAAAGTCCTTGGTGCGCGGCTGGCGGTTTTCCGGATGGCTGAAGAACTCATCTTTAGAGCAGTCTTCCAGGATCTTGCCACCCACGTCGATAAAGATCACGCGGCTGGCCACCTTGCGTGCAAAGCCCATTTCATGGGTCACGCACATCATGGTCATGCCTTCCTTGGCCAAGGTCACCATCACGTCCAGCACCTCGCCGACCATTTCGGGGTCAAGCGCAGAAGTGGGTTCATCAAACAACATGACCATCGGGTCCATGCTCAGCGCACGGGCAATCGCCACGCGCTGCTGCTGGCCGCCAGAGAGCTGACCAGGGAACTTGTCCTTATGCGCCATCAGGCCCACGCGGTCCAGCATCTTCAGGCCACGGACCTTGGCGTCGTCGGCAGAGCGGCCCAGCACCTTGATTTGCGCGAGGGTCAGGTTTTCGGTTACCGACAGATGCGGGAACAGTTCGAAATGCTGGAACACCATGCCAACGCGGCTGCGCAGCTTGGGCAAATCTGTCTTGGGGTCGTGCAACGCAATGCCGTCCACAAAAATCTCGCCCTTCTGGAAGGGCTCCAGCGCGTTGACGGTTTTGATCAGCGTCGATTTGCCCGAGCCTGACGGACCGCACACCACCACCACATCGCCCTTTTTGATACTGACATTGCAGTTGTTCAGCACCTGAACCGGGCCATACCATTTGGAAACGTTTTTAATTTCAATCATGTTTTACTCCACGAATCTGTATCAGCGAATGATCGCAATCTTGAGCTGCAGCTTTTTAACGATATAGGACAGGCCAAAGCAAAGCAGGAAATACACCACCGCAGCCAGCAGGTAGGCTTCTTCCGGGCGTCCATAGAGCTTGCCGGCGGTCGTGAAGCCCTTGAGCAAATCGTAGGCACCAATGGCATAGACCAAGGATGTGTCCTGGAACAGGATGATGGTCTGCGTCAGCAGCACCGGCAGCATGTTGCGAAACGCCTGGGGCAGTATCACCAGCTTCATGTTCTGCCCGTAGGTCATGCCCAAGGCCTGACCGGCATGCACCTGACCACGCGGGATGGACTGGATACCGGCACGCATGATCTCGCTGAAGTAGGCCGCTTCAAACGCGATGAACGTGATGGCGGCAGAATATTCCGACCGGTAGTTGGCCCCGTCGGGCAGATACGAATAAAAGCTGCTAGGCACCAGCAGGAAGAACCACAGAATCACCATCACCAGCGGGATGGAGCGCATCACGTTGACGTAGACAGTGGCTGGCCACATCAGCAACTTGGCGCCCGACAGGCGCATCAAAGCCAGCACCGTGCCCAGCAAAATGCCGCCGATCGTGGCAATCACCGTCAATTCAATACTGAAGAGAAACCCCTTCTGGACGAACTTGCTGATGATCTCCCAGCTGAAAAACGAAAGGTCTAGTCCGCCCATATCAATGTCCCCCTCCGGTACCACCGGCTACGATGAAGCCGGGGATCGCCATTTTTTTCTCAACAAAACCCATCACGCGATTCACGGCAAAGGCCGAAACCGCATACAACAAGGTCACGCCCAGATACACCTCAATACCGCGAGAGGTTTCTTCCTGGGCTTGCATGGCAAACATGGTGAGCTCAGAAATCGACACCGCAAACGCCACGGACGAGTTTTTCAACAGGTTCATGGACTCGCTGGTCAGCGGCGGGAAGATGATGCGAAACGCCATCGGCAAAATCACATAGCGATAGGTCTGGAAAGTAGAAAAACCCATGGCCATGCCCGCATAGCGCTGCCCCTTGGGCAGAGCCTGGATGCCCGCACGGACCTGCTCAGCAATACGCGCCGAGGTAAAGAAACCCAGCGACACAACGACCAGCGCAAAGCCCGGTACCTTTTGCATCGCAGGAAAAATCTTGGGTACCACAAAGTACCAAATAAAAATTTGCACCAGCAGCGGAATATTGCGAAACAGCTCCACCCACAGATTGGCGAAACGCACGAGCCAAGGACTGTTGGGCAAGGTCCGCAAAGTTCCCATCAAGGCCCCGACCACCATGGACACTACCCAGGAACAACCGGCCACGGCCAAGGTCCAGCGCCAAGCCTCCATCATCCACTGCAGATAGGTACGCCCACTGCCGTCATCGTTGAGAAATATCTGCCAATCCAAACCCATAACGCTCTCCTCCAAAAATATGCCGCTCAGATGGGTTGCGGCCATGGCGCAGCCCTTTGGCAAACAAAAACCCCGCCCCTGTAAAAAAGGGGGGCGGGGTTTGGTTTACCTACTTACTTATTTTTTTGCGTAGTCTTCGGCAGGCTTATCGTTCAGATTTGCCCAGGCAGCCTTGGTCGCATCGCTGGCAGGCAGCCCCACCTTGGTGTTCTTCGGAGGAATGGGCTGCATGAACCACTTGTCATACAGTTTTGCCATTTCGCCCGACTTGACCATGCCAGCAATCGTGTCGTCTGCCAGCTTCTTGAACGCAGGGTCGTCCTTGCGCAGCATGATGCCGATAGGCTCTACGCTCAGTACTTCCCCAACAATCTTGTAATCCGCAGGCGACTTGGATGTGGCGATGTTACCGGCCAGAATCTGGCCGTCCATCACGAATGCGTCGGCACGGCCGGACTCCAGCAGCAAGAAGCTGTCGGCGTGGTCCTTGCCAAAAACTTCCTTGAAGTCCACGCCATTGGCGCGCTCATGCTTGCGCAGCAGCTGAACCGAAGTTGTTCCGGTGGTGGTCGCTACGCTCTTGCCATTCAACTGGGCGATCGAGGTAATGCCGGAATTGGCCTTGGTGGCAATACGCACTTCTTCCACATACACGGTATTAGCAAACGACACGTCTTTTTGGCGTGTGGCGTTGTTGGTGGTGGAGCCGCACTCAATATCCACCGTGCCGTTTTGCACCAGTGGAATACGGTTTTGCGAGGTCACCAGCTGGTACTTGGTTTCCAGCTTCTTGCCTGCTGCCTTTTCCAGATTGGCGATGATGTGCTGGCACACTTCGACGTGGAAGCCGGCAAACTTACCATCACCCAGGGTGTAGGACAGCGCGCCAGACGAATCACGCACACCCATCGTCACCACGCCCGATGCCTTGACCTTGCCAATGGTGTCCGAGGCTTGCGCAAAAGCGCCTCCTACTGCCAAAGCGGATACAGCCAAAGCCAACAAATGCTTCTTCATGAAAAACTCCTGGATAAAAGTAAGAACTACACAACGCAAATTTTAGGGACTACGCTCCGCGGGATAACCCTTGCGCCCGCATTTGGTGCACATCATGTGCGCACAAATACACATTTCACACTATGCAGACTCTGTGCCTGCCATCATGCAACTACCGCATAACTTACTCCGGTTTGGACACCAAGGACTGGAAAATGGTGGCCAACTGGGGACTCATGGGTAGATTGATGCCGGGCCCAGATGGCAAAGGACGCAGAAACCAGCGGGTATACAGCCGCTCCAGGTCTCCCTCTTCCGCCTGGCGGCGAAAACTTTGCTCCACCAGTTGCGCCAACGCAGCGTCGTCCTTGCGGAACATGATGCCGTAGGGGTCATAGGATAAAAACTCGCCCACCACCGCAAACTCGGCCTGGGCCTTGTTCTGCGCCAGCAGGCCGTAAAGCAGGACATCATCGGTAGCGAACGCATCCACCTTGCCTGCCTTGAGCTCGGCAAACGACTCCGCGTGGTCACGCGCCACCACCAGTTGCAGCCCAAGCTTGAACTTGTCCGACAAGGCGCGCATGGTTTTCTCATTCGTGGTGCCCTCGGTTACCACGACACGCTTGCCAGTTAAATCGCGGAACGAGCGCAACGCAGACCCTTTGCGGACCATCAACTTGGTGCCGGACACAAAGGTGACGGGAGAGAACGCCACCTGCTTTTCGCGCTCCACGTTATGGGTGGTGGAGCCGCACTCCAAATCCACCTGCCCCGAGCTCACCGCCTGCATGCGCGACTCGGCCGTCACCGGCTGCCAGCGCAGTACCAGCTCGCGGCCCAGCTCATCCTCCATGGAGGCCACCAGGGCACGGCAGATATCGATGGCGTAGCCTATGGGCTCCCCCCGGACTGACAGATAGGAAAAAGGCACCGACGAAGCCCGGTAGCCTATGGTCACAGCCCCGGTATCCCAGGCCTTTTTCAAGGTCCCGGTCAGCGCCTGGGCATGGCCGGCGCTGGCCATCAGGACTGCCACTGCGCCGGTCAGCAGGCATTGAGTCCACTTAAACGGCATGCTGTGCACCTTTATTGGCTGACGACCCGGACGGCCGCTGCGTCCATGGCGCGGGCATTCATTTCAGCCGCCTCCTCTGGCAGCAACTCTTTTTCCCACTTTGCAACGACGGCAGTGGCGATGGAATTGCCCACCGCATTGGTAGCCGAACGGCCCATGTCCAGGAAGGTGTCCACGCCCAGAATCAGCAATAGACCTGCCTCAGGAATATGGAACTGGTTCAGCGTAGCCGCAATCACCACCAGGGAGGCACGTGGCACGCCAGCCATGCCCTTGGAGGTCATCATCAAAATCAGCAGCATGGTGATCTGCGTGGACAGCGGCAGATGGATGTCATAGGCCTGGGCAATGAACAGCGTGGCAAAGGTGCAGTACATCATGGAGCCGTCCAGGTTGAACGAATAGCCCATGGGCATCACAAAGCTGGAAATCTTGCGCTTCACACCGAAACGGTCCAGCGCATCCAGAATCTTGGGGTAGGCGGCTTCCGAACTGGCGGTAGCAAACGACAGCAAAAACGCCTCCTTGATCAGCACCAGCAGCTTGAACACGCGCGGCCCCAGAAAGGCAAAGCCTGCCAGTATCAACACGCCCCACAGCAGGAACAGGCCCAGATAGAAGTCGCCCATGAAGACCGCGAACTTCAGCAAAATCTCCAGCCCGTTCACAGAAACTGTAGCAGCCATCGCAGCCAGCACGGCCAGTGGCGCCAGTTTCATCACATAACCGGTAATCTTCAGCATGACGTGCGAAAGCTCGTCGATGGCCGTCACCAGCACCTTGGCCTTGTCGCCCAATGCGGCCATGGCCACGCCGAAGAACATCGAGAACACCACGATCTGCAGAATTTCGTTATTCGCCATGGCTTCGGCAAAAGACTTGGGCACCAGATGGCTGACAAAGTCCTTGAGGGTAAATTTGGAGGTAGCCAAGCCGGCAGACGCACCAATGTCGGGCAAGGGCAGACCCAGGTTTTTGCCGGGCTCCAGCAGATTGGCCATCACCAATCCCAGCACCAGCGAAATCAGCGACGCGGTCACAAACCAGCCCAGGGCCTTGCCGAACACCCGGCCTACCGCCGACGCATCGCCCATGTGTGCGATGCCCACCACCAGCGTAGAAAACACCAGCGGCGCAATCAGCATCTTGATCAGACGCAGAAAGATGTCCGACATGATGGAGATGTAGCCGGCAATCTCGCTGGCGGCCTTCTTGTCGGGGAAGTTGAGAAACACCACGTAGCCGATCAGGATGCCCAGCAGCATGGCTAAAAGTATGGTGACTGCCGGAGGCATTTTGCGTTTCATATGTCTTCCTATTTCTGTACATCGGACCCGCGGCGGAAGCTCATGCCCCGCACGGGCCGTGGTGATCCATGGCGCGGATGGCCAGCAAGCCCAGGGCTAACATCCGCCGCCCCTCGGCACAAGCACACCGCCTGTCCAAGCGCCATACCGCCCAAAAACCTCCATGCAATGCGGCTATCCGCAGTGTGCAAGCCTCCAGGCTTCATGAAGGTGGCGAACTGTAAATGTCTGTTTCGCCAAACACCAATGCTGATTGCGCGCCGCCATATGCAAATTTTTCATAGCCTGCCGAATGCGCTGATTCCAGCATTTGGACCACCGACGCATGAACGCCAACGGCCGGCTTACTTTGCAGTTTTTTGGGATGCCAAGTAAGTCCACAAGGCCTGGGCGGTACCCTTGGCCGCCGTGGGGCCACTGGGCTTTTCGCGGTAGGCCCGCACATCCATGGTCATCTCCAGCCCAGTGAGGCCGGGTGGCGCAGCACTCACCAGTTTGCGTGTTCGCAACTCTTTCTTGACAGCACTGTAGGGCAAAAACGCAATGCCGTGGCCCTCCAGGGCCATGGCCTTCAGGCCCTCTGCCATGTCGGTCTCATACACCCGGTCCAAGTGGATGGGCGTGGCCGACTGCTTCAAAATCATATCCACCGTCTGGCCCAGATAGGCGCCCGGCGCGTAGCCCAGGTAGGGCAGCAGTTGCCCTGGGCGACCTGGCAGCTGGAACAACGGCGCGCCCTCGGAATCCGCCTTGACGTAGGGCGCAATCACCTCCTGCCCCAGGCTCACCATCTCATAGCGATCGGCGGCCAGCTGAAAGGGCTGGGAACTGTGGTGGTAGGCAATCAACAGGTCGCAGCTGCCTTCCACCAGACGCATCACCGCGTCGTGCACATTTAGGGCAATCAGACGGCTTTTGATCGGGCCAAACTTTTCGCGCAGCAAAGACACCCAGGCCGGGAAGAAGGTGAACGCCAGGGTATGCGGCACGGCAAACTCAATAACGTCCTGCCCGGCCGAATGGTGGCCCCGCAGCATGGCGCGTGTACTTTGCAGCGCCTGCAACATCTCCAGCGATTGCGCGTAAAGGGTTTCGCCGGCGGGCGTGAGCCGCGTCGGGTACGAGCTGCGGTCCACCAGGTCGGTACCGGCCCAGCCCTCCAGCGCCTGGATGCGGCGCGAGAACGCCGGCTGGGTCACGTGCCGCAACTGGGCGGAGCGGCTGAAGCTGCGGGTTTCAGCCAAGCTGATGAAATCTTCTAGCCATTTGGTTTCCATGGCCAGATTATGGCCGCAGCCCCGAAACCCACACGCCGATCCTAAATCGGGGAAACCACGGCTTGCCCCGCGAAGTGCCGGGTCGCGTTCTCAATGAAGCGCTGCACCGATGCCTCAATGGCCTGGGGGGACCAGCCCCCCAGGTGCGGCGTCAGCACCAGATTGTCGAAGCCCAGCAGCTCTGCGGGCGGCAGGGGCTCGCTCTCGTACACATCCAGGCCGGCACCGGCGATCTGGCCGCTGCGCAAGGCTTCGGCCAGCGCAGCGGTATCCACCACGCTACCGCGTGCCACGTTCACCAGATAGCCTTCAGCCCCCAGTGCAGCCAGCACCTCGGCATTCACCAGATGGCGCGTCGCCGGCCCACCGGGCGTGGCCACCACCAGAAAGTCGGCCCATGCAGCCAAAGACAGCAGATCAGCAAAGTAGCGGTGCGGTACCTGCTCTTGCAGCTTGCGGCCGTGGTAGCCAATCTGCATGCCGAAGCCCAGCGCCCGTTGGGCCACCTTGCGGCCAATGCCGCCCAGGCCGACGATACCCAGGCGGCGGTATGAAACGCTGGCCGGCAGCGGCAAGACATCGCGCCACAGGCCCTGACGGCATTGCTTGTCCAGCTTGGGTACATTGCGCACCACGGCCAGCAGCAGGGCCATGGCGTGGTCGGCCACGCAGTCGTCATTGGTGCCGGCACCGTTGGCGAGCACCAAGCCGCGCGCCCTGGCGTGGGCCAGGTCGATATTTTCAAACCCCACACCCAGGGCGCAGACCAGTTGCAGCGCGGGCATGGCGTCCATTTCGGCTGCCGTCAGCCCTACGCTGCCAATGGTCAGCACCACCTGGATGGCCGAGCCATCGGCCGCTATATGGGCGGCCCGCAAATCCGCCGTGGGCGCGTAAATCAGGTCAAAGAATGGCGTGACCATGGCCTGGTGAACATCGGCCATGTAGTTCAAGACAAGCAGTTTGGGACGTAGTGATGGCATGGTCAGAACGGTCTATCCAATTGGTGGGCTCCCCCATTTACTATTAAATTCATAGCTACCAGCGCAGGTAATATCTGCGCCAGCGGCACATTTCTTTTAAATTCTACTCAGCACTTTGCTGCAGCGCCCACATGGCTGCATAGCGGCCATTGGCCAGCAACAGCTGGCTGTGCGTTCCACGCTCGATGATGCGGCCCGCGTCCATCACCAGGATCTCGTGCGCGTCCACCACGGTGGACAAGCGGTGGGCGATCACCAGTGTGGTCTTGTTGCGTGCGGCGGTTTGCAGCTCGGCCTGGATGGCACGCTCGTTGGCCGAATCCAAGGCCGAGGTGGCTTCGTCGAAGATCAGGATGGGCGGGTTCTTCAGCAGGGTGCGGGCAATGGCCACGCGCTGCTTCTCGCCTCCCGACAGTTTCAGCCCACGTTCACCCACCATGGTGTCGTAACCCTTGGGCGTCGCGCTGATGAAGCCATGGATGCGCGCGGCCTGGGCGGCCGCTTCCACCTCGGCACGGCTGGCGCCGGGGCGGCCGTAGGCGATGTTGTATTCCACCGTGTCGTTGAACAGCACCGTGTCTTGCGGCACGATGCCTATGGCCTGGCGCACGCTGGCCTGGGTCACGTTCTGGATGTTCTGCCCGGCAATCAGGATCTCGCCCTGCTGCACGTCGTAGAAGCGGAACAGCAGGCGCGCCAGGGTGGACTTGCCCGAGCCCGAGGGACCGACCACCGCCACCGTCTTGCCTGCTGGGATATGCAGGCTGATGTCCTGCAGAATCGGTCGCGCCGGCTCGTAGGCAAAGAACACATGCTCAAACCGCACATCAGGATGGCCGTCATTCGCGTCCAGATGTAGCGGCTGGGCGTCCGGGCGATCGGCAATTTCACGCTCTTTTTCCAGCAGGGCGAACATCTTTTCGAGGTCGGTCAGGCTTTGCTTGATCTCACGGTAGATCACGCCCAGAAAGCCCAGCGGGATGTAGAGCTGGATCATGAAGGCGTTGACCATCACCAGGTCGCCCAGCGTCATGCGGCCATCCACCACGCCCTGGGTTGCGCGCCAGAGCATGGCCACCAGGCTGGCCGCGATGATGAGCTGCTGCCCGGTATTGAGCAGGCTCAGCGTGGTCTGGCTCTTCACCGAGGCGCGGCGGTAGCGCTCCAGGTTTTCGTCGTAGCGCTTGGCCTCAAAGGCTTCGTTGTTGAAGTACTTGACGGTCTCGAAGTTCAGCAGCGAATCAATAGCGCGGCTTTGCGCATGCGAATCCAGCTCGTTCATGGTCTTGCGAAACTGGGTGCGCCACTCGGTCACCGTCACAGTAAACGCGATGTACACCACCAGGGCAATCAAGGTGATCCAGGCGAACCACACATCGAACTTCACGGCCAGCAGGGTCAGCACAAAGCCGACTTCGATCAGCGTGGGAATGATGCTGTAGAGCGAGTACGAGATCAGCGAGTTCACCGCCCGCGTGCCGCGTTCGATGTCCCGCGTCATGCCGCCGGTCTGGCGCTCCAGATGGAAGCGCAAGCTCAGAGCGTGCAGGTGCTGGAACACCTCCAGCGAAATGCGCCGCGCCGCGCCTGCCGTGGCCTTGGCAAACACCAGTTCGCGCAGCTCGGTAAACAAGGAGGTAGACAGGCGCAGCAAGCCATAGCCCACCAGCAGTGCAGCCGGCACCGCCAGTACCAAGGTGGGAACCAGCGCCTGGGCCGGCATCCCCGCCACATGCCCCCCGGCGGGGCTCATGGCATCGACAAGCTTTTTCAGCAGCAAGGGCACGCTGACGCTGGCGGCCTTGGCGGCCACCATGAAGCTCAGCGCGGCCACCACGCGCCATTTGTATTGCCACAGATAGGGAAACAGGCGACGCAGGGTATGCCAATCGGACTGCGTGGGCGCAGCTGCGGAATGGCCAGACATGACGGGAAGAGGGGCAATTTCGCCAGAGCGGCGCATCGGGGAGAATCTCACGTGTTATTACCAACCGATTGTCCCTGATGTCCGCACATTCCGACACGCATGTGGCTTTGCCCTCCGATATGGAACTGGTACTGAAAGTAGTTCCCATGCCGAACAACTGCAATGCCAGCGGCGACATTTTTGGCGGCTGGGTCATGTCGCAAGTAGACCTGGCGGGATCGGTCATCCCCGCGCGCGTCGCGCAGGGACGGGTCGCAACCGTGGCCGTGAAGGAATTCGTATTCAAGCAGCCGGTGCATCTGGGCGACATCCTGTCGCTGTATGCGGCCGCCACCCACATCGGGCGCACCTCGGTCACCGTGCGGGTCGAGGTGTATTCGGAGCGCCTGCACCGCCAGGGCCGCTACACCAAGGTCACCGAAGCCTCGCTCACCTACGTCGCCATTACCGAAAATGGCGAACCACGCCCCCTGCCCCCGCAAGACTAAGCAACTCTCCGGTACCTCCACCCATGCCTATTGCCCCCCACTCCGCCCTGGTCGAAGAATGGCGCACGCTGCAGAACAACCATGAGCAATACGAGCGAGGCGCCATGCTGCTGAAGCTGGCGGCCCTGGTGGCGTTTGCCACGGGCTATGTGCTGGCGCTGCCGTATGAACTGACGGCCGGGCTGGCCTTGCTGGTCTGGATACAGGAAAGCATCTACCGCACATCCCAGGCGCGCCTGGGTGCCCGCCTGGTGCGGGTGGAGCAATTGGTGCAGAGCGAGGCTCCGGCCAGCAACGCCTGCCAGCTGCATACCGAATGGCAGGCAAGCCGCCCCGGCACCACAGGGCTACTGGCCGAATATGCCAGCCATGCGCTGCGGCCTACAGTGGCTTTTCCGTATGCGGTTTTGCTGATTTTGGAGCTGGTGGGCTACCTGGGGTGATGGCTGGCGACAGCCACCAACCCATGGGCCTTTAGCCCGCGGCGGCCAGAATTTTGCGGATGGTCGCGGCCAGCTCCTCGGCCACAAACTTGCCGACGTAGGCGTCTGCACCCACGCTCTTCACATGCACCTCGTTGGCCGAGCCTGACAGGGACGAATGGATGATGACCGGAATCGATTTGAGCCGCGAATCCTTTTTGATGTTGCGGGTCAAGGTAAAACCGTCCATCTCGGGCATTTCCAGGTCGGTCAGCACCAGGGCAATCTTGTCCTGGATGGACTTGCCTTCTGCCTGCGCCGCCTCGGACAAAGCCTGGACCTTCTCCCAGGCCTCCTTGCCGGTCTTGCACATGATGTAGGGCACGCCCACAGCGGTCAGACCTTGCTCGACCAAGGTGCGCGCCAGCGGAGAATCGTCGGCGGCGATAACCACCGAGCCAGGGCGCAGATTGATCTTGGGCCCCACGCTGGCGGGGTCCACATCCGGCTCTTTGGGAGGCATCACGTTGCGCAGAATCTGCTCCACGTCCAGCACCTGGGCCAGACGGGTGTTGTCAATATCACCGTCGAGACGGGCAATGCTGGTGATCATGCCCCCCGCGGTATTGGACTCGGCCGACAGCACCTGGCCCCAGTCCAGACGAACAATCTGGTCCACCTCTTCCACTGCAAACGCCTGGGTCGAGCGGGCGTATTCGGTCACCATCAGGATGTTCAGGCCATTCTTGGGCAGGCAGCCCACAGCACCGGCCAAGTCGATCACCGGGATCACCTGGCCCCGGATATTGGTCATGCCCAGCAGGTGCTTGGACGAGCCCGCCACGGCGGTAATCGTCGGCATCACCATGATTTCACGCACCTTGAACACGTTGATGCCAAACAGCTCGCGATTGGTCGAATGCGGTGCTTCACCGAGGCGGAACAGCAAAAGCTCAAATTTGTTGCTGCTGGTCAGGTTGGTACGTTCGTCAATCTCTTGCTGTACGGTCGCCATAGTTTTCCCCTTTAATGCGTGCCATTAGAACTGGATTTGGATTTTTTACAAGTTTTAACATGATCGCCCAAAATACAGCGCGAACCCCTACATACCTGTTCAATATTTTTTCGAAGCAGAAGACTGTAACAACATGCTCGGAAGCTTGCCGATAGCCATTAGAGCCTGAAAAACATCAGCCTGGCTTGCCGAGCAGGGCGTCCTTGAGCTTCCAGTCCGCCGGGCTGTTCCCCAGCCAGATACGCAGCAAAGCATTGAAAAACTCGGGCTCAGGAAAGACCTCACCCTGTTGCT
This sequence comes from Rhodoferax sp. GW821-FHT07F03, assembly GCF_059418745.1. NCBI lineage: Bacteria > Pseudomonadati > Pseudomonadota > Betaproteobacteria > Burkholderiales > Comamonadaceae > Rhodoferax > Rhodoferax sp. GW821-FHT07F03. The sequence continues at coordinate 187,758 of NZ_JBWKQM010000004.1, read as the reverse complement.
TACCTTTGACGAACAACAGCGTACCCTCGCCCGGCGTCCACTCCAGCACAAAATTGTCGCCCGGCAGCAGCTTCTTTTGCTCTGCAAACACCTGACCCATGCGGAACAAGCTGGGCACCAGCTTAGACAATTCGCTGCGGCTGGTGTTGTCCTCCACGCCACGGGTGAACAGCTTGCCCAGCTCGTTGGCATCGATCTCGCGCAGCATGGTGATACTGACGCGTTTGGGGCCCGGCATGGCAAGCACGTCCTCGGGCGTACCGGCCTTCTTGCCCAGGTACAGGCCTGCGCTATAGACCTTGAAAACAGCCTTGTAGCGCACACCCGCCCCATTCAGTTGCAGCGCCACACCGCGCTGCTCCACGCTATCCGGGTAAGCCACGCCGGCCACTGTCACACCATAGGCCGCCCCTGCCGCCCACAAGCCCAGCAAAATCGTGACCAAGAAACGCCTCGCATGCATATGCAATCACCCTGTGTAAGCAGCCTGGGCCGCGACACCTGCATTCTCACCCCTGCAACGGCCAGCCCAGCCCGCGCGGCTCCTGACAAACCCTGAACTCGGGTCACCTAGGCGACCGGTGGCCAACGGTTTGCTACACTTTAGCCATGTCTATCCCATGCACGATCACTGCAGGTTGCCTCGGCCAGGGAGCCTGGTCTTGGCGTAAGCCAACTTCTGCGCGCACCTGATCTGCACGGCCCTGCCGTGCGCCCCGCGCCTCGCCCAGAGGCAATGCCTGATAGACCCAGCACACCGTGCTGACGCCCAGCCCCCAGCGGCTTGGCATTTCACATAAGGTGAATTTCGTGATTACCGAACTTGAATTCAAAAGCCTAGCCCAGGACGGGTACAACCGCATCCCCTTGATGCTGGAAGCCTTCGCCGACCTGGAAACCCCACTCTCTCTCTACCTCAAACTGGCCTACACGCGTAACGGTGGCGCCTACAGCTTTTTACTGGAATCCGTAGTTGGTGGCGAGCGTTTTGGCCGCTACAGCTTCATTGGCCTGCCGGCACGCAGCTTCCTGCGTGCCAGCGGCTTTGGTGCTGAAGCCCAAACCGAAGTCGTGCGTGACGGCGTGGTGGTAGAGACCCACAAGGGCAATCCGCTGGACTTCATCGCCGCCTACCAGAAGCGCTTCAAGGTCGCGCTGCGCCCGGGCCTGCCACGCTTCTGCGGCGGCCTGGCCGGCTACTTCGGCTACGACGCAGTGCGCTACATCGAGAAAAAACTCGAAGCCACTTGCCCACCCGACACCCTGGGCTGCCCCGACATCATGCTGCTGCAGTGCGAAGAGCTGGCGGTGATCGACAACCTGTCGGGCAAGCTGTACCTGATCGTCTACGCCGACCCCAGCCAGCCCGAGGCCTATGCCACGGCCAAGAAGCGCCTGCGCGAACTCAAGGAACAGCTCAAATATTCGGTCAGCGCGCCCATCGTCAAGCCCACGCAAGGCCACCCCACCGAGCGCGAATTCGCCAAGGCCGACTACATCGCGGCCGTCGAACGTGCAAAGGAGTTGATCGCTGGCGGCGACTTCATGCAGGTGCAAGTTGGCCAACGCATCAAGAAGCGCTATACCGAATCCCCGCTGTCGCTGTACCGCGCGCTGCGGGCGCTGAACCCCTCGCCCTATATGTTTTTCTACCACATGGGTGACTTCCACGTGGTCGCGGCCTCGCCGGAAATCCTGGTGCGCCAGGAATCCATGCCCGGTGGCGAACAAAAAGTCACCATCCGCCCGCTGGCCGGCACCCGCCCGCGCGGATCCTCGCCCGAGGCCGACAAAACGGCAGAAGCCGAACTCATCGCCGACCCCAAGGAACGCGCCGAACACGTGATGCTGATCGACCTGGCACGCAACGACATCGGCCGCATCGCCAAGATCGGCAGCGTGAAGGTCACCGAGGCCTTTGCAGTGGAGCGCTACAGCCATGTGATGCACATCGTCAGCAATGTCGAAGGCACGCTGCTCGACGGCATGAGCGCCATCGATGTGCTCAAGGCCACCTTCCCCGCAGGCACCCTGACCGGCGCGCCCAAGGTGCATGCCATGGAGCTGATCGACCAGTTGGAGCCCACCAAGCGCGGCCTGTACGGCGGCGCCTGCGGCTACATCAGCTACGCGGGTGACATGGACGTGGCCATCACCATCCGCACCGGCATCATCAAGAACCAGACCCTGTTCGTGCAGGCCGCAGCCGGCGTCGTGGCCGACTCGGTGCCCGAGCTGGAATGGAAGGAAACCGAGGCCAAGGCCCGCGCCTTGCTGCGCGCCAGCGAATTGGTAGAGGAAGGACTGGAATGAAAAAGATCCACGCTCACCCCCAGGCTTGCCCGCTTCGCGTGGCCTCCTACCCCCTTGCAGGGGGCCATACCAGCAGCCCGGCAAAGCCGGTTCTGCGGTATGCCGTGAACCAGTCAATTCACACCGTGGAGCTTTGAACATGAGCGAATCCATTCCCCGTGCAAAACATTGCAACAACATGGCTGAAGTGCGCCAGCACATCGACGCGCTGGACGAGCGCATCGTCGCTCTGGTGGCCGAGCGCAGCGACTACATGACCCAGGCCGCGCGCATCAAGCAGCGTGCCGACCAGATCGTCGACCTGGAGCGGGTCGAATACATCGTGGCCCGGGTGAAGGCCCAGGCCGTGCAACTGGGTGCGCCGCCGGAGATTCTGGAAGCCACCTACCGCGCCATGATCGACGCGTCCATCGCCTACGAGCAGCGCACGTTTGACAAAATCCACGCAGGAGAGTCCGCATGAAACTGCTGATGATCGACAACTACGACAGCTTCACCTACAACATCGTCCAGTACTTCGGTGAACTGGGCGCCGATGTAGAGGTGGTGCGCAACGACGAAATCACCCTCGAGGAAATCAGCGCGCGCAAGCCGGACCGGCTGGTGATCTCCCCCGGCCCCTGCTCGCCCAAGGAAGCCGGTATCTCCGTCGCCGCGATCCAGCACTTCGCCGGCAAGCTACCCATCCTCGGCGTCTGCCTGGGCCACCAGGCGATTGGCGCAGCCTTTGGCGGAACCATCATCCGGGCGCAGCAGCTGATGCACGGCAAGACCAGTGTGATCACCACGACCCAGCAAGGTGTGTTCGCCGGCCTGCCGGAGCAGTTCACCGTGAACCGCTACCACTCGCTGTCCATCGAGCGCGGCACTTGCCCGACGGAGCTGGAGATCACCGCCTGGACCGATGACGGCGAAATCATGGGCGTGCGCCACAAAACGCTGGCCATCGAGGGCGTGCAGTTCCACCCCGAGTCCATCCTCACCGAGCATGGCCACGCGATGCTGAAGAACTTCCTGGACCAGGGGGCGCGATGAGCCTGGACGCGCTGGGCATCGTCCACCTGCCGCTGTTCATCGCCGCCGGCTGGCTGCTGAACCTGACACCCGGCCCGGACGTGTTCTACATCCTCAGCAACGGCCTGCGCGGCGGCTGGCGGGCCGGCGTGGTGGCGGCCTTTGGCATCACCGCCGGCTGCTTCGTCCACATCTTCGCGGCCGCCGTCGGCATCAGCGCGCTGATCACCGCCTCGGCCACCGCCTTCACGGTGCTGAAGTGGGTGGGTGCGGCCTACCTGGTGTGGGTGGGCGTGCAGATGCTGCGTGCGCCCAAACCCCTGGATGCTACGGATTCGATAGCTGCCCCCGCAGATTCCACCAGCGCCAGCGGCACAAAAAGCTTGAAGAAGGTATTTCTGCAAGGCTTCTGGACCAATGCGCTGAACCCCAAGGTGGCGCTGTTCTTTCTGGCCTTTCTGCCGCAGTTCATCACCCCGGGCAGCGCGCATCCCACGCTGTCCTTCCTGCTGCTCGGCCTGCTGTTCAACCTGAACGCGGTGCCGATCAACCTCGGCTATGCCTTGCTGGCCGCCTGGGCCGCCCGCCGCATGGGCGCGGTGCGGCGCGGCATGCACTGGCTGGAACGCGGCGCCGGCGCGCTGTTTGTCGGCTTTGGCCTGAAGCTGGCCTTGTCCAGCACCCCTAGCAATTGAACCGGAGCCTCCCATGATCACCCCCCAAGAAGCCCTGCAGCGCACCATCGAGCACCGCGAAATCTTCCACGACGAGATGCTGCACCTGATGCGCCTGATCATGAACGGCGAGATGTCGCCCGTGATGATGGCCGCGCTGATCACCGGCCTGCGCGTGAAGAAGGAAACCATAGGCGAGATCACCGCCGCCGCCCAGGTGATGCGCGAGTTCTCCAACAAGGTGCATGTGGCCGACACCACCCATATGGTAGACATCGTGGGCACCGGCGGCGATGGCGCCCACACCTTCAATATCTCCACCTGCAGCATGTTCGTGGCAGCGGCGGCCGGCGCCAAGGTCAGCAAACATGGCGGGCGCAGCGTCAGCAGCAGCAGCGGCAGCGCTGATGTGCTGGAGAGCCTGGGCGTGAACATCAACCTCGCCTCCCCGGCCATTGCGCAGTGCATTGCCGACGTGGGCATAGGCTTTATGTTCGCCCCCAACCACCACCCTGCCATGAAGAACGTGGCACCGGTGCGCAAGGAGCTGGGCGTGCGCACCATCTTCAACATCCTGGGCCCGCTGACCAACCCCGCCGGAGCCCCCAACATCCTGATGGGCGTGTTCCACCAAGACCTGGTGGGCATCCAGGTGCGGGCGCTACAGCGCCTGGGCGCCGAGCACGCGCTGGTGGTCTACGGCAAGGACGGCATGGACGAAGTCAGCCTGGGCGCGGCCACCCTGGTGGGCGAGCTTCAACACGGCGAGATCACCGAGTACGAAATCCACCCCGAGGACTTCGGCATGACCATGACCAGCCACCGCAATCTGCGCGTGGACACGCCCGAACAATCCAAGGCCATGCTGATGGGTGTGCTGAACAACGACCATGGTGCCCCGCGCGACATCGTGATCCTCAACGCCGGCGCCGCGCTCTACGCCGCCAATGTGGCCGACTCGCTGGCAGCAGGCTTGCAGCTGGCACGGACCGCGATTGAATCCGGCGCGGCCAAGGCCAAGCTGGCCCAGCTGGTGCAGGCCACCACCGCCTAGCGGCTACACGAGGCAAGCACGCACATTGCCGCGCTTGCTTCTATTTTGATAGCTGCCTGCGCAGAGAATATCTGTGCCGCAGGCATAAAACACCCGCATTAAATACGCTAAAGGCGCCGATTCCAATCGGCACGCTAACCGGCGCCGGGCCCTTTCACCCTTGCTACGCGCGCGCCTGGCTGCGTACTTAAAAGGTTTCCCAGTCGTCTTCACCACCCGCGGGCTTGGCAGGCTTGGAAGGCACGGGCTTGCGTGCCGAAGGCGCCGGCAGCTTGGCCGCCGCGGGCCGCGCAGGTGCAGGCGCAGCGGTCTTAGCCGCCGAGGCCAGAGGTTTGGCGGCTGGTGCCTTGGCTGCGGGTCGTGGCGCTGGCGCCAGGCTGGTCCGGTGCGGCGCGGCCACCGGAGCCAAGACACTGCGCTGCGGTTTGTGGGACGTTTGGGTTGTATGCGATGCCAGCTTGAACACACCCACCACGTCCACCAGATCACCAGCCTGGGACTTGAGGCTGCTGGCCGCTGCGGCCATCTGCTCCACCAGCGCGGCGTTCTGCTGGGTCACCTGGTCCATCTGGGTGACGGCCTCTCCGATCTGCGACACGCCCGAGCTTTGCTCGGCACTGGCGACGCTGATCTCGCCCATGATCTGCGTCACGCGTTGGATGGAGCCCACCACCTCGGTCATGGTGGCGCCGGCCTGGTCCACCAGGGCCGTGCCCTGCTCCACCCGCTGCACACTGGTGGAAATGAGTTGCTTGATTTCCTTGGCCGCATCGGCGCTACGCCCGGCCAGGCTGCGCACCTCGCTGGCCACCACGGCAAAGCCCCGGCCCTGCTCGCCCGCACGGGCCGCTTCCACGGCAGCGTTCAGCGCCAGGATATTGGTCTGGAAGGCTATGCCGTCGATCACACCAATGATGTCGCTGATCTTGCGCGAGGACTCGTTGATGCCCTTCATGGTTTCGACCACCTGGCCCACCACCTCACCGCCCTGGATGGCCACCGAGGACGCGGTCATCGCCAGCTGGTTGGCCTGGCGCGCGCTGTCGGCGTTTTGTTTGACGGTGGCGCCCAGCTCTTCCATGGAGGCAGAGGTCTGCTCCAGCGCGCTGGCCTGGTTCTCGGTGCGCGCGCTCAGGTCGTTATTGCCCTGCGAGATTTCCACACTGGCCATGGCCACGCCATCGGCGCTGGTGCGTACCTGCTGCATCACGGCGTGGATCTTCTCCACGAACTGATTGAAGCTGGAGGCAATGGTGGCCAGCTCGTCGTTGCCACTGGTGGCCACGCGCAGGGTCAGATCGCCGTCGCCCGAGCCCACCTCTTGCATGGCATCGCGCAGCACGGTGAGGCGACGCAGGGTTTTGCTGAGTACCGTTGCGATGATGAACAGCACGGCCACCGCCACCACCAGGGCGCCGACGACCGATGACCAGACCATGGCGCGGATGCCGGCCGTGGCCTCGTCGCGTTGCAGGGCCACCACCAGCGACCAGTCGGTGCCGGTGATGGGTGCGGCATAGACCAGGCGGGACTCGCCATTGATCTTGATGTCGGTCAGACCTTTCAGGTCGGCAAAGCCGCCTTGGCCCAGATCAGGTGCAATATCGGCCACCGGCTTGAGCAGCAAGTTGGCATCTTCGTGCACCACGATTTTGCCGGCCTTGGACACGATAAAGCCGTAGCTGCCGGGCGTGGGGCGGATGGAAGCCACGTTGCGCGACACGGTGTCCATCAGCACATCAGCGGCGGTCACGGCCTTGATCTGGCCTCCCTCCTTCACGGCGGCGGCAAAAGTAATGAGCAACTTCTTGGAGGCAGCGCCAATGTAAGGGTCGGTGACCACCGGACCGTCTGCCGCCGAAGCCTTTTGGTACCAGGGGCGCACGGTGGGGTCGTAGTCCGGAGCCCGCGTACGCACCTCGGAGAAGATGGCCTTCTTGTCGGCATAGCCGATGTAGGCCGAGTCCACACCACCCGCCACCTTGGCCTGTACCAGGGCTTTGAGCGGGTCTTCCTCGGGCACCGCGGCCGCGATGGACGCCACCACCCGGTGGTTCTGCGCGATCCATTCGGCCACGCCTTCGGCGTGCGAGTTGGCCAAGGATCGGGTCTGGCTGTCCAAGGCCTCCAGCGCGTACTGGCGCGCGGTCCAGACGTTGTTGATCGACAGGCCAACCAGCCCCACCAGCAGTACAGCGGCGGTGATGGCGACGATCTTGCCGCGAAGAGAGGTAAACATTGCAAGCATAGGTGCTCCAGGCGCTAGTGAGGTGTTCGGGCAGAGACCGTGTAGCACGGTCCATGTTACGAAAAGTAAAGCACATCCATTCTTGCCGAGAACACCACTGCTGCGTAGAGGTTGGCCATCGCGCAACCGCATTTATTACATGTTGGCATAGACCAAGCACGCCGCATAAATTTAAACAAATGGCTCGCTAGCGCAGAATTTACATGCGTCAACAGCTATTTAAACCATAGCAAACCTAACTAACCGTAGCGGCGGGCGATGGCGTGGTCCAGCGACAACTTGCCTGGCCCTTGCGCCACCAGGTACAGCAGCAGGGCGGCCCAGGAGCCGTGGGTGGGGTAGGCCTCGGGGTAGACGAAAAGCTGGATGGTCAGCGTCATGCCCAGCAAAGCCAGTGCCGACAGGCGCGTGCCCAGGCCCAGCAATATCAGCAGTGGAAAGAAATGCTCAGCACAGGCGGCCATGGGCGCGGCCAGCTCCGGCGGCACAAGGGGCAGCTTGTATTCCTCGCGGAACAGGGCCACCGCCGAGTCCGACAGATGCGGCCAGCCCAGGTGGAACTCCCCGCCCACCAGGTCGACGGCCAGGCCCTGCACCTTGGTCTGGCCCGACTTCCAGAACACCGCGGCGATGGAAAAGCGCGCCAGAAAGGCGATCAGCGTGTGCGGTATCTGCGCGCACAGGGCGATGAGCTTGCGCAGTGCGGCAACTGGGGGCGATGCGGTCGATGGGGTGTGTACGGTGTCCATGGTTCAGTCTCCAAAATCGAGGTGGGTGATCAGCTGCTGGCGCACCAGGTGGGCCAGCGTGGCCGGTAGATTGAGATCGGTATCGGCGCTGGCGGCGGCCAGCAGGCTTTCGCCTTGCAATACAGCGCGGATGAAGTGGCCGCTGGCCAGGCTGACCGCCGTGGTCTCCACCTGCATGCCATTGCGGTAGACCAACACGGTCTCGGCCTGGCACGGGTCCACGCTGGCCAAGTCCAGCGGGCCCTGGTGCGCGGCCCACAGCGAGAACACCGCGTAGCGCGAGGCCAGTACCTGCAGGGACGGGTGCAGACCCAGCCGCAAGCTGGCCAACCGCTCGGGCTGCGCCAGGGCAGCCTGCAGGGCCTCGGACGGCACAGCGGCCACATCGGCTGCGTGGTAGGCCCGCACGCGGGCCATTTCCAAGCGCGCGACATCGGCAAGATAGGGCAGACTGCCAGCAGGCTCGAAGTGCTCAATGAAATCGGCCAGGTCCGCGCCATACCAGGCCAGGATGCGCGACTGCGGCGGATGGGCGCGCACGAATAGCGCTGCCATGGCGCGGAAAAATTCCTCGCCCACCAGGGCTTGCACCACGGGAAAAGTGGTGGCCAGCGCGTCGACCAGCGACACCAGCACGTTGTTGCGGTACACCGCGAAACGCAGCGCCGGGTCGGAGCCGTTCCAAACGCGCAGGCCGTCAGGGCAAAGCGTTGCGGGCTGCAGCAGAGCCTGGGCGAATAGGGCTTGCGCGCTCATGCGGTCACCTGGATGGTGTGCAGCCGGTGCTCGGCCATACCGGCCTCGGCCAGCAGCACAGGCAAGGCGGGTAAATCGTTGTCGCGCTCTATCAGCGTGGCGACCGGGCCGGTCAAGCCCAGGGTGTAGTCATACAGCCGCCAGACCGCCGCGTCCACCGGCGCGCCGTGGTGGTCGATCAGCAGCGGGTCGCCGGCGGTGTCACATTGTTCGGCAAAGCCGGCCAGATGGATCTCGCCCACCTGGTCCAGCGGTAGTGCGCGCACATAGGCCTGGGCGTCGAAGTGGTGGTTGACGCTGCTAACAAACACATTGTTCACGTCCAGCAGCAGGCCGCAGCCGGTGCGTTGCAGCACCTCGGCGATGAAGGCCGGCTCGTCCCAGGTGGACTCGGCAAACTGCAAATAGGTGGCAGGGTTCTCCAGCAGCATGCGCCGGCGCAGACGGGTCTGCACCTGGTCGATATGCTCGCACACGCGCTGCAGGGTGCGGCCCGTATAGGGCAAAGGCAGCAGGTCGTTCAGGAACACGCCGCCCTGGCTGGACCAGGCCAGGTGTTCAGAAAAGGATGCGGGTTGGTAGCAGTCCAGCAGGGCCGCCAAAGCGTCAAGATGGCAGGCGTCCAGCGGGCCTTCGGCACCTATGGACAAGCCAACGCCGTGCATGGACAGCGGGTAGTGCTCGCAAACGCGGGCCAGGTGCTGGTGGAAGGGGCCGCCGTCCACCATATAGTTTTCGGCATGCACCTCGAAGAAACCGAGCGCGGGCAAGGTCTGCAAAATCTCGCCCACATGTGTGGATTTGAGCCCTATGCCGGAGCGGGCGGGCAAGCCTGCAGGGCTTGCACCGCGTGGCAGCAACTGTGTATCAACGGGATAGGACATGGCAGTCGCTGCGCAGGTTGAAGGTGTGCTTACATCTTTGCAGTGAAAGCCATTTTTTGGCCCATGCCCGTGGGCGATGTGGTGGACTTCATGGTCTCGCAGGTGCCGGCGGGCACGAACTTCCAGGAGTTGGCCTGGTAGTCCATCTTGGAGGTGCCTGCGCAGGTGGTGCCGGCGCCTGCAGCGCAGTCGTTCTTGCCGGCCATGGCCACGCCGAAGCACTTTTCCTTGGCGTCGTCGGCTGCCGATGCGGGGGCCGATGCCATGGCCAGGGCAGAACCCAAAGCCAGGGCCAGAACAGCGGTGGAAGCGAAGCGGGTGTTGGTAGCGGTCATGGTGATCTCCAGTCAATAAAAGTGAATAAGGGTTGTGTCTTCAGCACGCTGTGCGGTATGCAAGCTTGCTGTGAAGTAGTCGCAGCAGCGCCAGGGTTCTTACAAGCTCTGTATAGTTTTTTCATATTTTTTTTCAGACAGGACACGCCATGTCACTCACCAAACTCTTAGGTACCGCCCTGCCCCTGGTCCAGGCCCCCATGGCCGGCGTACAAGGCAGTGCCATGGCGGTCGCGGTGAGCGAGGCCGGTGGCCTGGGTTCACTACCTGCTGCGCTGCTGGGACTGGATGCCTTGCGCGACGAGCTGGAACGCATCCACGCGCAGACCCGCAAGCCCTATTGCGTCAACTTCTTTTGCCACACACTGCCCGCGCCGCAAGACGGGCAGCCGGCACGCTGGCATGCGGCGCTGGCACCCTATTACGCAGAGATGGGGCTGGACATGGCGCAGATTGCCTCGGGCCCGGGACGCGCGCCGTTCAGCGATGCGGCGGCCGATGTGCTGCAGGCCTTTCGCCCGCCGGTGGTGAGCTTCCACTTCGGCCTGCCCACGCCTGCGCTGCTGCAGCGGGTGCGCAGCTGGGGCAGCAAGATACTGGCCTCGGCCACCACGGTGGAGGAGGCGCTGTGGCTGCAGGCACGTGGTGTGGACGCCATCATCGCCCAGGGGCTGGAGGCCGGCGGCCACCGGGGCCACTTCTTGTCGCACGACCTGTCATTGCAAATGGGCAGCTTCACCCTGCTGCCGCAGATCGTGCGCGCAGTCTCGGTGCCGGTGATTGCTGCCGGCGGCATTGCCGATGCACAGGGCGTGGCCGCCGCCATGGCGCTGGGCGCGGCCGGGGTGCTGGTGGGTACAGCCTACCTGCTGAGCGATGAAGCCACCACCAGCAAGGCGCACCGCGCGGTGCTGCAATCGCCTGCGGCACGGCATACGGTGCTGACCCATTTGTTCACCGGGCGGCCCGCGCGCGGCATCGTCAACCGGGTGATACGCGAGCTGGGCGCGCTGAACGATGCAGCCCCCGCATTCCCCATGGCCACGGCCGCCATGGCACCGCTGCGCGCCCATGCTGAACGCCTAGACAGCGGCGACTTTTCGCCACTGTGGTCGGGGCAGAACGCCAGTGGGTGCCTGGCCTTGCCGGCGGCGGAGATCACCCGGCGGCTGGCACAGGGCTTTGGCGCCTAAGCTTCGTCGGGCCGCGTCAAGTCCAGCACCGTGATGCCGACCTGCGAGCGGCAACGCTCGGCCCAACGCGGATCGGCCAGGCTGCGCTCCACATCCTTGCGACCGGCATCCCAGTGTTCACGCACCGTGGCACGCGAGAACTCGTAGTCCTTGGATTGGGTTTCGTAGTGCTTGCTGCGGTGGATCAGGTGCACGATGGTCAAAGCGGCGGCAGTACCGGCATTCAGCAATTGCTGTAAGTCCGGGTCGTTGGCAAATTCTGGTGGAAGTTTGGTAGCCAGGTTTGCGGCCGTACTGGATATCTTTTGCTGCATTGCGACCAGGTCGGTATTGAAGCGGGTGCGGCTGGCAAACTGGATGTCCTTGCCGCGCTCGGCCACCTCACTCAGGTTGCGCGGCAGCCGGCCCCGTGCGCTGAACAGGTCGACCTGGAACACCAGCATGTCATGGTCCGCCGGCTGGTCGATCACATACTGCAGAGGGGTGTTGGACACCAACCCACCGTCCCAGTAGAAATGGCCGCCGATCTCCACCGGTTCAAAACCTGGTGGTAAAGCGCCGCTGGCCATGATGTGCTCGGGTCCGATGATCCGGTGGCACTTGCTGTCCACAGAATCGAAATACGTGGAGTTGCCGGTGGTGACATGCACCGCCCCCACCGAGAGGCGTACCTTGTCCCGGGCCTGCTTGGCATTGATAAGGTCAAAGTCCACCAAGCGCTGCAGAGTCTTGTACAACGGAGACGTGTCGTAGTAGCTCAGCGCCGCCGCCGTGCCATGCGGCTGGAAGGGCGCGGGCGGCATACGCGGGCTGAAGAAACCTGGCACACCAAACAGCGACACCCAGGCCGCGCTGGACTCGTTGAAAAACTCGCGCGCCTCAACACCAAAATTGCTGGGCAGCGGGGGAGCCAGCAGGTTGGCAGACACTCCCTCCCAGAACTCGCGCAGGCGCGCCACGCGCAGCTCCGGGGGGTTGCCGGCAATGATGGCTGCGTTAATGGCGCCGATAGACACACCAGCGACCCAATGCGGGGCAATACCATGCGTATGCAGGGCCTCGTACACCCCCGCCTGGTAGGCGCCCAGGGCGCCGCCGCCTTGCAGCACCAGCGTGCATTGTTCGGGATAAGGTATGGGAGAAGCGCTCATGCAAACACCTTTCAGACGCAGAAAATGCTGCGCTGCAGTATAGGGTGGCAGGGTAAAGCCAGGTTTACAGAAGAACCGCTTTCGCTCTCAAAAATATAGCTGCCTGCGCAGATATTACCTGCGCTACGGCCCTATGGAGCTGCAAGCCGCCAAGCTCCCTGCGGCAGATCCCCTAGTTGGTAGTCGCCTATTTGCACGCGTATCAAACGCAAGGTGGGCAGGCCCACCGCCGCCGTCATGCGCCGTACCTGGCGGTTGCGCCCTTCGCAGATGCGGATCTCCAGCCAGGAAGTCGGCAACAGCGCCCGAAAGCGCACCGGCGGCGTGCGCGGCCACACTTCGGGCACGTCGATCTGCCGCGCCTCGGCCGGCAAGGTCATACCGTCGTTCAGCAGCACGCCCTGGCGCAGTGCCTGCAGCGCGGCCTCGGTAGGCAGGCCGTCCACCTGCACCCAGTAGGTTTTGAACTGCTTGCGCCGGGGCTGGGTGATGCGCGCGTTGAGCGCTCCGTCGTCGGTCAGCAGCAGCAGGCCTTCCGAATCCCGGTCCAGCCGGCCGGCCACGCGCAGGCTGGGGTCCTGGATGTACTGCGCCAGCGTTGGTCGGTCACCGTCGGGGCGGAACTGGGTGAGCACGTTGAAGGGCTTGTTGAAGAGGACGATTTTGGCCATGGACAGGCCCGATTTTAGCCCCTGGAAATACAAGCCTTTTGGGGCTACAGCGCAGGTAATATCTGCGCAGGCAGCTACGCTTTCAATAGCAAAATGCTTATGGCGTTTGCAGCGTGCCGTCGCGCAGCCGGGTCTGGGTCCACAGCGTGGTGGCGTTGTCACACGGGTACTTGAGGGCTTCTGCTTCGTCGATATCCACGCCCAGGCCCGGCTTGTCGTTTGCGTAGACGTAGCCGTTGCGGTATTCGGGCAGGCCGGGGAACACGTCCAGCAGCGCATCGCGCGGGCCCTTGAGCTCCTGGATCACGAAGTTCGGCGGCTCGGTGCCCGACCATTCCTGCACGCCGAAATTGCGCGCCGCCAGATCGACATGGATATTCGCCGCATGGCCTAGCGGCGACATGTCGCCCGGGCCGTGCCAGGCGGTGCGCACGCCAAACTGCTCGGCAAAGATCTGCAGCTTGCGGCCGGCGGTGATGCCGCCGATCTGGCTCAGGTGTACGCGGATGTAGTCGATCAAGCGCTCTACGATCAGGTATTTCCATTCCATCGGGTGGTTGAACAGCTCGCCCTGGGCCAGCGGCGTGGTGGTCTTGGCACGCAGCTGGCGCAGCCACTCGCCCTCCTCCAGCGCAATCGCATCTTCCAGAAAGAACAGGTCGAAGGGCTCCAGCGCGCAGGCAAACTGGATGGCCTCGCTAGGCTTGAGGCGTTCGTGCACGTCGTGGCACAGCGCCACGTCAAAGCCGACCTGGCTGCGTATGCCCTCGAACAGCTTCAGCGTGTCGCGCATGTACTGTTTGCTGTCCAGGTAGATGCCGTCCAACGCGCCCTGCGGCGCAGTCACCGGGGCCGCGCCGAAGCCGCCGCCGCCGTAGCCACCGTTCTGGCAGCGGATGTGGGTGATGCCCTGCTCGCGGTACTTCTGGATGTTGTCGCACAGCTCGGCCAGGTCGCGGCCGTCGGCATGGCGGTAGATCGGCACGCCCTCGCGGCACTTGCCGCCAAACAGCTGGTACAGCGGCATCTGGGCCATCTTGCCCTTGATATCCCACAGCGCCATGTCCACGCCCGAGATGGCGTTGTTCTCAATCGGCCCGTTGCGCCAGTAAGCGTTCTGGTGCATCAGCTGCCACAGCTCTTCAATGGCACTGGCGTCGCGGCCCAGCAGCAGCGGTTTCAGATATTGCTCCAGCAGGCATTGCACCGCCAGCTGGCGGTAGGCAAAGGTCGCACAGCCCAGGCCGTACAGGCCGGGCTGGTTGGTCTCGATCTTCACCACCAGCAGATTGATGCCTTCGGGCGCGGTGAGTATGACTTTGACGTCGGTGATCAGGGTCGCCATTGCTTTTCTTTCTCAATCGAAATTCAGTAATACCTTCATGGCCTGCGAGCGGTCTGCCGCCAGGGCGAACGCGCGTGCCGAGTCGCGGTAGGACAGCGTGGCCGAGATCAGCGGCTTCACATCCACCAGGCCCTTGTTCAGCAGCTCCACCGCCATGGCGAATTCCTCGTGGAAGCGGAAGGCGCCGCGCAGATCGAACTCCTTGGCCACCAAGGTGTTGATCGGCAGCGTCATTTCGCCGCCCAGGCCCAGCTGCACCAGGATGCCGCGCGGCCGCAGGGTGTCGAGCGCACCACGCAGCGCGCGTTCGTTGCCGCTGGCTTCGAACAGCACATCGAAGCTGCCCTTGTCGGCCATGAAGCGCTTCAAACCGTCCGGTTCCTCGGCAACGTTGATGGCCTCGTCGGCGCCGACCTTGAGCGCCTTGCCCAGGGTGTGGTCGCTGACATCGGTGGCCACGATGTGCGCGGCGCCAGCACGCCGGGCCGCCAGGATCACCAGCGCGCCAATCGGCCCGCAGCCTGTGACCAGCACCGACTTGCCCAGCAGCGATCCGGCGCGTCGTACCGCATGCAGCGCCACCGCCAGCGGCTCGGCCATCGAGCCCTCGCCATCGCTGACGCTGGCCGCCAGCCGGTGCGCCTGGTGCGGCTCGACCACGATCTCCTGGCGGAACGCACCCTGCACATGCGGGTTGCGCATGGCGCTGCCGTAGTAGCGCATGTCCAGGCAGTGGTTCTGCAAACCCTGCTGGCAGTAGCGGCACAGACCGCAGGGGTTACTGGGGCAGACGGCGATGCGCTCGCCCACGGCGAAGCCGGCCACCGCGCTACCCACTGCGTCGATGGTGCCGGCGATTTCATGGCCCAACACCATGGGCTCCTGCAGGCGGATGGTGCCGAAGCCGCCGTGGTTGTAGTAGTGCAGGTCCGAGCCGCAAATGCCGCCACAGCGCACCCGTACCCGCAACTGGCCGGGGCCGAGTTCCGCAGTGGGAAAGGTTTCAACCCGCAAGTCGCCGGCGGCATGGATGACAAGTGCTTCCATAGAGCTATTCCTTGGTACGCAGATTCACTTCTGCAGGTGGGTGGCGCAGACCGGGTGCTGGAGCCGGTCAACTGCCTGATTCATAAGGACCTGGAGAACGGCAGAACAGCCATGCCCTCACAGCACGGCGAGCATGCCGCCGTCAACGTAGATGATTTGCCCGCTGACGTAATCAGAGGCGGCGGAGGCCAGGTAGACCGCGGTGCCAGCCAGCTCATCGGCACGGCCCCAGCGGCGTGCCGGCGTGCGGCCCTTGACCCAGGCGTCGAAAGCCGGGTTCTCCAGCAAGGCGGTGTTCATCTCGGTCGCCATGTAGCCGGGGCCGATGGCATTGGCCTGGATGCCGTGCTCGGTCCATTCGGCGGCCATGGCGCGGGTCAGCATCTTGATGCCGCCCTTGGCCGCCGTGTACGGGCCGACCGTAGCGCGCGCGGCCTCGCTGGTCAACGAACCGATGTTGATGACCTTGCCGCCGCGCCCGCGCGCGATCATGCGTTTCGCGGCCTGCTTACCGACAATGAATGCGCTGGTGAGGTTGGTGTCGATCACGCGCTGCCAGTCCTTGAGCTCCAGATCGACCAGGGGCATGCGGTGCTGTATGCCGGCGTTGTTGATCAGGATGTCGATCTCTATGCCTTGCTGGTCCAGCGACGCGAATGCGGCGCCCACGGCGGCTTCGTCGGTCACGTCGAACGGCAGGCCCAGCGCGTCGTGGCCCTGGGCGCGCAGCTGGGCCACGGCCTGTGCAACCTGCTCGGCGTTACGCGCATTGATCACGACTTTGGCACCCGCCTCGGCCAGGCCCTGGGCGAATCCGAAGCCCAGGCCGCGCGCGGACCCGGTGATGAGCGCCGTGCGCCCGGTCAAGTCAAACAATGGGGACATGGGGTTCCTCTATCAGGTGAATCAGGTGAAATCGATACGGTGTGCGGCGTGGACGGTTCCGCCGCGCAGGCCGACCTCGCCCAGACCGGGAAAGCGGACCACGACATCGGCATCCTTCGGGCTGGGGATCGCGCCCACCCAGGAGCCCGTGGTGACCACGCTGTGCGCCGCCACAGTACGGCCATGGCGCGTGGCGTGGCGCAGCCAGATCGGCAGCAGCCACAGCGGATCGCCCAGGGAATAGGCGCCCGTATTGGCGATCACCGGCGTGCCACCGAAGCGGACTTCGCAGCGCTGGCCCGCCCAATCGTGCGCGCGCCAGGGCAGCCATTCGCCCAGGACCAACGCGCCGTGCGAGCCCTGGTCGGCCAGCCGCAAGGTGGGCGGCGCTTGCAGGCCTTCATCCCAGCGTGAATCGGCAATCTCGATAGCAACGGCCATGGCGTCCACCAGGGCCGGACCATCGGCGTGGCCCAGGCGCTGCGCGCGCTCGGGCGTCACATCTTCTGCGAGGCGCAGCACGATCTCGGCTTCCACGGCCGGCGTGTGGAAGGACACATCCGCCAGCGTGTCGCCGGCCACCCGCACGCCCGCAGAGGGCAGGGCCGCATGGCTGAGCACGGAATCCCGGGACGCCCCGCCCGACTTCCAGTAGCGTGGCCCACCCTCGGCAAACCAGCCCAGCGCCTGGGCCACCGCGTTCTGGACCGCATAGGCCTCGTCATCGGTGCTCAGCGCGGCCCGCAAGGGCGCGACTAGAGCCGACTGGCCGGAACGGCGCGCGGCGACCAGGGCGGCTACGACCTCTTGCGCGGCCGCGGGCAGGGTGGGAGAGGAATGCGTGTTCATGGCTTAGGCCAGAGCACGTTGTTCAGCGGCTGGCCGTCCAGCCAACGCTGGATGTTGTCGGCCATGGTTTGCTGGCGCCGGCGCACCGTGCCGGAGGTCCAGCCCGACATGTGCGGGGTCATGAGCAGATTCGGCAGCGACGCGAAATCCAGGCGCGATGGCGTGCACTCGGCCTGGTCGGGCGTCGGATAGCGGTACCAGGTGTCGATGATGGCGCCGCCGATGCGGCGGCTGGCCAGGGCGTCATACAGCGCCTGCTCATCGATCACCGGGCCGCGCCCAACGTTCAAGATCAGCGCATCAGGCCGCATGGCGGCGAAGGCATCGGCACCGACGATACCCGTGGTCTGCGCCGTCAAGGGCAGCGAAACCACGATGGCGTCGGCCGATGCCATGAAGGCCGGCAGCTGGTCCAGGGTGAATACCTGGTCTACCCGTTCATCCTGGATGGGGCTGCGGTTGGCCACCGTGACCCGCATGCCAAAGGCCTTGGCCCGTGCCAGGATGGCCTGGGAGATATGACCAAAGCCCAGCAGGCCCAGAGTCTGGGCCCCGAGTTCGCTGCGCAGTGCGGTCGGCCGGCCGGCCCAGTAGGTCCAGCGCTGCTGGCGCAGATCGGCGTCGGCCTGCGCCAGCGGCACATGGCGCTGCAGCAAAGCGGCCACCACGTATTCGGCAATGGCGTGCTCGTGGCCAAAGCAGTTGCACAGCACGGTGCCGGGCGGCAGCAGCGCCGTGTCGATCGCATCCGTGCCTGCAGAAGGCGCATGGAACAGGCCCGCTTTCTTGGGTGTCGGCATCTCGCGGTTCAGCTTGATGCCGACGATGACGTCGGCACTTTCGTAGTGTTCGCGCTCGCCGGGGCTGTCCAGCGTGTCGCTCAAATCGATGATCTGGTGCCGTGGGTCGACCAGGGTCTCGAAGCCCTGGCGAAAGTTGGCGGCGTTCTCGCCGTGGAAAGCAATCTTGAGAGTTTTCATGGGCTGTCCTGGTTGGGGTTTATGGCAACGCTCAGGCCGCGCGCGACAAGGCCGGCACGCGGATGCGCTGGCCGCCGCGCTCGAACAGCACGGCTTCGCCAAGGTCGAGCGACAGCTGCACGGGCTGGCCGCTGCGCAGATCGCTATAGCCCTGGACCACGACCATCACGTCGTCGCCGCTCTCGCCGTCCTCGCTGTGGGCGGTATTCGCGTGGTCGAGTTTGATGCTGACGATGGACTCGGCCCCCACGTGCTCGACCAGTACCACCTGGCCGGCCAGCACGCCGTGGGCCAGGCCCAGCGCCTGCGGACGAATACCGAGCAACACATCGCGCGGCGCCTGCTGTCCCAGCGCAGCCAGATGTTCGGGCAAGGGCAGTACCGCCTTGCCAATCACCAGACCGCGCGGCTCGATGCGCGCCTCGATCAGGTTCATGGGTGGCGTGCCGATGAACCGGGCCACAAAGGTGTTCGCCGGATCGGTGTAGATCTCGCGCGGCGTGCCGAACTGCTGCACCTCGCCGTCACGCATCAGCGCGATGCGGGTGCCCATGGTCATCGCCTCGATCTGGTCGTGCGTCACGTAGACGAAGGTGCCCCCCACTTCACGGTGCAGCTTGATGATTTCGGCGCGCATCGAGGTACGCAGCTTGGCGTCGAGGTTGGACAGCGGCTCGTCCATCAAGAAAACATCGGGCTGGCGCACCATGGCCCGGCCCAGCGCCACGCGCTGGCGCTGGCCGCCCGACAGGGTGCGCGGGTAGCGGTCGAGCATCTCGGTGAGCGCCAGCGTCTTGGCCGTACGGTCGACCAGGTCGCGCACCGCCGGCGACTGCTCGATGCGCCGCTTGGCCAAGCCGCCGATGAGCGGCAGATGGAACCACCAGCGATGCTCGCGCATGATCAGCGGGAAGCTGATGTTGCGCCGCACCGTCATGTGCGGATACAGCGCATACGACTGGAACACGAAAGCCATGTCACGGGCGCTGGGCGGCAAGGTGTCAACGCGGCGCGCGCCGACGTGGACCTCGCCGCTGGTGACCTGCTCCAGGCCGGCCAGCATACGCAGCAGCGTGGATTTGCCGCAGCCCGAGGGCCCGAGCAGTACGAGGAATTCGCGGTCGGCGACGTCGAACGTGATCTGGTTGGCGGCCTTCTTGCCGCCGAAGATCTTGGTGACGCCCTGGAGGGAAATGGATGCCATGGTGGGTGTCCGGAAAGGGTTAGCCTTTGACGCTGCCGGCGGTCATGCCGGAGACGACGTAGCGCTGCACGAAGAGATAAAAGATGACGGCGGGCAGGGTGTACATCAGCCCGATGGCCATGACGGTATGCATGGGCGTGCTGAGCTCGCCCACAAAGCCGGCCAGGCCGACCGAAGCGGTTTGCAGCCCCTGGTCGCTGATCAGGGTCTGGGCGAACACGTATTCGTTCCAGCCATGGAAGAAGGCGATCACCGCAGCCGCAGCCAGGCTGGGCGCCACCAGCGGCAGCACCATGGTCAGCACGATGCCCAGGCGCGAGCAACCATCGATGCCGGCGGCCTCCTCGATGTCGATAGGCACGCCGTCAACCGCACCCTTGAGGATCAGGGTGATCACCGGCACCGTGAACGCCGTGTTGGCCAGGATCAGGCCGGTCAGGCTGTTCAGCAGGCCCAGCTGGCCGAAGATCGCGTACAAGGGCACGACCAGCATGGCTTCGGGCAGCATCTGCGTGACGAACAACGCCACCCCCAGGATGGCGACCGCCCGCATGCGGTAGCGCGACAGCACATAGGCCGGGAAAATGGCCAGCACGATGCTGAGCGCGGCCGTGCCGAAGGCGACGATGGCGCTGTTCTTCAGCCAGGTCGCGACGGCGGTGGCGCTGAAGGCGTGGCCGTAAACCGCCGCTTGCGACCAGTCGGGCAGCAGGTTCGGCTTGGGCGCGAACAGGTCCGACGACGAGGTCAGCGAGGTGACCAGCATCCAGTAAATTGGGAACGCGGCCACGCCCAACAGCGCCAGCACCAGGATCATGCGGAGCGCGTGGCTCCAAGACATAGTGCGGCTCATCGCTGCCCCTTGGCGCGCTCGACGCGCTGGGTATAGCGGAAATAGACGATGGTGATGAGCAGCGCAATCGACAGGCCCACCATGCCGACGGCGGCGCCCTGCCCCAGATCGCGGTACACAAAGGCGCGACGGTACAGCTCAATCACCATGGTGTTGGTCGAACCGATCGGGCCGCCCTGGGTCATGAGCCAGATCAGGTCGAAGCGGCGCAGGGACCAGATCGTCAGGAACAGCGCGAGCAGCGCCACCGAGGGCTGGATGGTCGGCCAGACCACGGCGCGGAATACGCTCAGCCGGTCCGCGCCGTCGATCACCGCGGCCTCGCGCAGTTCCGAGGACACGCCCTGCAAGGCGGCGAGGATGACGACCGAGGCAAACGGAAAGATCTGCCAGATGGTCGTCAGCAACACGGCCGGCAAGGCCAGCGCCGGGCTATCGAGCCAGCTTTCCAGGCTGACGGCACCGCCGAGCGCACCCCGCAGATGGTTGAAGATGCCGTACTGGCCGTTGTAGATCCAGATGAAGATCAGCGCCACGGCCACCGGCGGCGCGGCCCACGGAATCGTCACCAGCGCCCGCGCTAAGCCGCGCCCGCGGAACGGCGCGTTGAGCAGCAGCGCCGCCCCCAGGCCCAGGCCGATTGCCGCCACCACGCAGACCACGGTGTAGACGGCGGTGATCAGAAAGACCTGGCGGAATTCCTCCTGCGTCACCAGATCGACGTAGTTCTGCAGCCCGACATAGGTGTGCTGGCCGGGCGACAGCAAGGCGGTCGAGGTAAAGCTCAGGTAGAACTCCTGCACCAGCGGATAGCCCTGGAACAGCAGCAGATACAGGGCCACCGGCGCGGCGAACCAATAAGGCGTCCAGTCGCGCTTGGCCTTCGGCGACGTGACGCCTACGGAAGATGCAGCAGCATGCATGGGGAAGGTCTGCAGTGGGCTGGCTTACTTGCGCAGCACGCGCGACAGGGCCGTGCGCTGGGCGTCGTCCATGGCCTTCTTGGGGTCCACGCCGCCCTGCAAGACCTTGAGTACCTGCTCCAGCACGATCTGCTGGATCTCCGGTGTCTTGACCTCCAGGCCCTGGACCAGCTGCGGCACGCTGTTCACGGCCTGGTCGTCATAGACCTTCAGCCAGGGTCGCTTGGCCATCATCTCCGGGCTGCGTTCGACCACCGTGGCCACGTTGCTGGCGCCCAGCAATTCCTGCAGGTCCTTCTGGTTCTCGGGCTGCAAGGTCCACTTGATGAAGGCTTCGGCGGCGGCCTTGTGCTTGGTGTTGGCATTGATGGTCAGCGCGGTCAGCACCATGCCCTGGGCCCGCGTCGGGAACGGCGACGGCGCGGCCGCAAACGCCAGTTCGGGTGCCTGCAGGCTAAAGATACCCGCCACACCGCCGTTGTCGACCTCCATCGCTACCTTGCGTTCCCAGAACATGCGGCGGTAGGTGGCGGCGTCTGCGCCCTTGGGAATCACGCTCGCGTCATAGATCTGCTTGTAGGCGGTAACGCCCTCGACCACCTTGGCATCGTTCAGGGTCAGATTGCCCTGCGCGTCACTCCAACGGCCACCGAAGCCGTAGACGAAGTTGCACAGGTCCTGCCAGAAGCCATTGCCCTCGGCCATGGTGGCGCGGTAGGCGTAGCCATAGACACCGTTGCCGGTGGCGGCCTTGGCGCTGGCCAGGAATTCGTCGAAGTTGGCTGGTGGCTTGCCGCCCTTGAGCAAGGCCGGGTTGTACAGCAGCACGTAGTTGCTGAGCTCAAACGGCACGCCAAAGCGCTTGCCGCCCACAATCATGTATTTGTCGGGCTCCGTGAACTTGTAGTTGCCGCCCTTGAGCAAATCGTCCAGCGGCAGGATGCTCTTGCTGTTCACGGCTGCGTAGTAGTCGATCGCGTCCATGCGCACCAGGTCGGGCCCCGCGCCGCCGCCCATCTGCGTGAAGACCGTCTTGGCAAAGCTGCCGAAGGGAATGGCGATAGGCGTGATTTCGGCGACAGCCTGGCTCTTGTTGAACTTCTCGACCCAGGCCTTGAGGCGCTCGCCCCGGCCCGCCTCGCTGAACGTGACAGCCGCAAAAGTCAGCGCCTCCTTGGTCTGCGCATGGGCCGCCAGCGGCAGGCCGCCAACCACCACGGCACCTACCAGCGCCGCCATACAGACCGACAACTTGGACAGTTTCTTCATGCTTGTCTCCATCAATGCGGGCCCATGGGCCGCGAAGTTATTCGAATGGGTGCTCTGCAGGCTGCGTCCGGCAATCAACCCGAAATGAAGAATAACGTGATATTTCACAAAAGTTCTTAGTGTTTACCAGAAGCAAGATGGAATCCAATAACGAGAAAAATAGCGCACCTTCTGCTGGGAAGAGGTCACGTCCCTCTGCGCCGCCTCTTACATATCAGGGTATGCTTGATAGTTGAATACATGCATGCCTCGCATGCCATTGAATCTCAGAAAGAACACTATGGCTTCGTCCCCCGGCTTCCGCTCTGCGTTGACGGCAGTTTCTGCGCCGTCGTCGGAAGCCCCGCGCCGCCGCAGCCAGGTCAACCTGTCCGACCAGGCCTATGAACAGATCGAAAGCCTGCTGGTCAGCTGCGAACTCAAGCCCGGCCGCTTTCTGGCCACCCACGAGCTGCAGGCCATGGTGGGCCTGGGCCGTACGCCGGTGCACCAGGCCGTCAGCCGGCTGGCGGCCGACACCCTGGTCATCGTCTCGCCGCGCCACGGCATCCAGATCGCCCCGGTCGACCTGACCCGCGAGCGCGTGCTGCTGCAGCTGCGCCGCGACATGGAGCGCTTTGTGATCCGCCTGGCCACAGAACGATCCGGCGCCTCGCAGCGCAACCAGATGCTGCACCTGCGCCGCCAGCTGATGGAGCATGGCGCCGACATGACGATCGCGCAATTCAACCTGGTGGACCGGCGCATCGACCAGCTGTTCCTGGCCGCCGCCAACGAGCCGTTTGTGGAAAGCACGCTGCGCCCGCTGCACACCATCTTCCGGCGCATCGGCTGGATCTACCACATGCAGACGCCCCAGCACACCAACCTGCAGAGCACGGTGGACGGCCATATCGCCGTGATCGACGCGGTGGCCAACGGTCATGTGGATGCGGCGATTGCCGCCTCGGACGGGCTGATGGACTTCGTGGAAAGCATGTTCACCGTGCTGGAGCGCGAAGTGGCTCCGTCCCTGCTGGACTGCAGCCTGGACGCCATGGACGACACCTTTGCGCCGATTGCCAGCGTATAAAACCCGCGATAGCCACTGAACTGGGCCAACACCTTGAAGGTTTGTCGAATAGGCCGGCCTGGGGTATGGCTAGTTGCCGAAGTAGGCGAGATACATTTCCATCAGCCAACCCACCACCGACAGGCCCACTCCCAGCATAGAGGCCGCCAGCGTCCAACGGTTTTGGCGCGAAGGCCGGAAGCGGCGCGAAACCAGCCGCGCCCAGCCATCCACAAAATAGTAGGCAGGGTCGAGAGCCGCCACCAACAGCACCACGGCCAAACCAGCGCTCTGTAAAGCACCCCATCCATCCAGGTCGTGCGCCAGCTTGAGCGTATAGACGATTGCCACCAGCCCGCAGGCCAGCAACAAGGCGCTACCGAGCAGCTCAGCAATCGAAAAAGGGGAGCGATCTTGCATACGGGATGCCCAGGCAGGGCAGAACGGACAAAGCGGCAGTGTGGCGGTAAACGTCGGCAGCAGACCCGCATCACTTCATACAACTTCAAACTTATTCACACCAGAGACAAAGACGGTACCATAGCCAGCGAAATATTTCGTAACACATGCCCGTAGCCACAGGCATGCCACCCCGCCCCGCTGTGCAGAGTTCAATGTGACCCCTCGCAAGAAAACCCTTTACGAGTTCCTGAAAATACCCGCCACGGCCTCGGATGCCGACATCCAGGCGGCCTACGAGCGCACCAGCGCCCAGCTGCAAGCGCACAAGGACCGCATCAGTCCGGATGACTTTGACTTCAAGCTCAAGGTGCTGAACGTCGCCTTCAAAACCCTGTCCTCCCCCAGCGAGCGCGCGGCTTACGACGCCAGAATAGCGCCCCCCCTACCCGAGCCCGCCCTGCCGGCCGCGGCCCCGCTGGCTCTGGCGCCGCTGCCCGCCGATGCCGAAGCCATGGCCTTGCGCGCCGAAGCCATGGCGCTACGGGCCGATGCGATGACCATGCGGGCCGATGCCATGGCCATGCGCTCCGGGACCACCGCGTCCTACCCGGCCTTCCGGGAAAGCAGCAGCTTCTCGGCCCACCTGGCAGCATCAACGACCCACCGGTCCAGCTCCACGCCGCGCAAACTGGCGATGGTGGTGGGCACCCTGGTGGCGCTGCTGGCCATCGCCCAGGTCTTCACCATGGTAGTCAACAGCCGCCGGGCCGAAATGGCCGAAGCCGCCGCTGCAGCCGCCGCCGCCAATGCCCAGGCCAATGACAAAGTGCTGCTGCAGGAGTACTACCAGACGCACGGCGTACGCCCCGCGAACCGGGCCGAGCTGGAATTGCTGCAGGCCGAGGACCGCCGCAAGGAAACCGACAAGCGCCAAACCGAACGCGACAAAAGCCGGGCAGAGCAGGACGCCAAACGCTTTGAAGAAGAATCGCGCCTGCGTGGCGCCCAGGTCTCGGCCGAGCTGCGCATGGCCGAGCTGCAAGCCAAGGAGCAGGCGCGCCGTGAAGACGAACGCCTGGCCTGGCAAAAGAAGGAAGACCAGCGCATCAAGGACCAGATTGAGCGCAACCGCATAGAGCGGCAAAAGGCCGAGTGGAATAGTGTGCTGCGCCGCTAAACCCCGGCGCGCGCTGCTGCTGGCAGCCTGCGCGGCCACGCTGCTGGCCCTGCCCGGCTGCAGCCGGCACGCCCAGATCGACGCCAAGGTCTTCGTCGGCAAATGGCATTCCTCCCGCCTGACCACGCCCTTGTATCTGTATGGCAACGGCGAATGGGAAATCCGGCAGGACGACGGCGCGGTACTGCAATACGGCGTGTGGGAATACAAGGATCAGCGCCTGTTGTGGAGCTACAAGCTGGGCAAGCAGTTTGGCCATGACGCGACTATCGTGCTGGCCGCCAGCCCGCAGGAAATCCGCCTGCAGGAAAGCGACAACAGCACCACCATCTTCACCAAGCTCGGCCCGGTGACACACTAGCCCATTCACCCGCATACACGCCCTATGGCCGAGCAACCCGCGAACTACTACGACATCCTGGAAGTCAGCCCCCGCGCCAGCGCGGAAGTGCTGCGCGCCGCCTACAAAAGCCTGATGCAGCGCCACCACCCGGACAAGCACGGGACCGACAGCCGCATGGCCCAGCGCGCCAGCCTGATCGCCCAGGCCTATGGCGTGCTGTCGGACAGTGCCCAGCGGGCCGCATACGACGCACAGTTGGCCCGGCAACAGGCGCCCAGACCGCCGCTGCCGGCCGCCTATGCGCCCAGCTACACCCGCCGCGTCGCCGCGCCCGCGTCAAAGTCGAACTGGTATCTGTGGCTGTTGGCCACGGTGATCGTCGCGTGTGGTGTTGCGATGTGGGCGCTGTCCGGCAAAAAGCCGCCCGCCAGGCCGGATGCCGGCACCGCCCAGCCGGCAGCCAGCCAACCGCTGGCACAAAAGCCGGATGCAGCCAGCCAGCCCCAGGTCGACAACAGCAAGGCCAGCGACAGCAAAGTCCCCAGCCCCCTGCAAATCGCCCTGCTGGGCTCGGACTTACGGGTAGTCCTTGCAAACACCGAGCCACTGCCCGAGAACGTGGAAGCCAGCCGGCATATCCTGACCATCCCGGCACTCACGGTAGACATAGGCCCGGCAGATGCCGACAAGTTTGCCAGCGCCCTCACCCAGCACAAGGAAACCGTGCTGGCCAAGCTGGCCGACAGGCTGGCCTACGCCAGCTACCCCGAGCTGAAAATTGACGGCGACAAATACCTGGTCCGCTTCATCCTTGAGGCGCTGCGCGAGATCACTGGCAGCCAGGGGCTGGACGACAAGACCACGCCCAGCGCCGCCAACACCGACGCACCGCGCTACGGCATCGTCGCCGTCACGCTGCCGGCGTCTTTCGGACTGCGTTAGCTTCAGGGAGATTAGCCCGCTAGCGCAGATAGCACCTGCGCCAGAAGCTCTTTATTCCATAGCAAACACTCAGGGCAGCGAAGCCAGCAGCGCCGCGTTTCCGCCGGCTGCCGTGGTATTGACCGTCAGCGTCTGCTCGGCGCAGAAGCGGTACAGGTAATGCGGGCCGCCGGCTTTGGGGCCGGTGCCGCTCAGGCCTTCGCCGCCGAAGGGCTGCACACCCACCACCGCGCCGATGATGTTGCGGTTGATGTAGACATTGCCGATGTGGGCTGCTGCGGCCAGCGCGTGGGCCCGGCTGTCGATGCGGGTCTGGATGCCCAGGGTCAGGCCGTAGCCGAGTGCGTTGATCTGCTCGATCACCGCCTGCGGATCGCCGGACCAGCGCACGATGTGCAGCACCGGGCCAAAGATTTCCTGCGCCACGTCGCTCACCTGCTTCAGTTCAAAAGCCTGTGGCGCTATCAAATTAGCAGCTACCCGCACAGGTGCTGATTGCGCCAGCAAGGGTTTTGCCGTGGAGTGCAGGCGCTGGATGTGTTTCTGGATGCCGTCGAAGGCTTCCTTGTCGATCACCGGGCCGACGTCAGTCGCCCACTCCGCCGTGTTGCCCAGCACCAGCTCCTTGGCCGCGCCCTGGACCATTTCGATCACGTGGTCGGCAATGGCATCGTGCACGCACAGCAGGCGCAGCGCCGAGCAGCGCTGGCCGGCGCTGCGGAAGGCGCTTTGCACCACGGCGTCGACCACCTGCTCAGGCAGGGCCGTACTGTCGACCAGCATGGCGTTGATGCCGCCGGTCTCGGCGATCAGCGGCACGATGGGGCCGTCTTTGGCGGCCAGCGCGCGGTTGATGATGCGCGCCACGGGCGTCGAGCCGGTGAACACCACACCGGCAATGCCGGGCAGCGCCACCAGGGACGCGCCGACGGTTTCGCCCGGGCCGTGCAGCAGCTGCACCGCAGCTTCGGGCACGCCGACCGAGTGCAGCAGGCGCACGGCTTCCAGCGCGACGAACGGGGTTTGCTCGGCCGGCTTGGCCAGCACGGTGTTGCCGGTGGCCAAGGCTGCCGCGACCTGGCCCATGAAGATCGCCAGCGGGAAATTCCAGGGGCTGATGCAGACCCAGACGCCGCGCGCGCTCAGGCGCAGCTCGTTGGTTTCACCCGTGGGGCCGGGCAAGGCGACGGGCGCCATGATGCGCTCGGCCTCGTCGGCGTAGAAGCGCAAGAAGTCCACGGCTTCACGGACTTCGGACACCGCGTCGCCCCAGGTCTTGAAGGCTTCTTTCACCAGGATGGCGCAAAAGCGTGGCATCTGGTGTTCCAGCGCATCGGCGCTTTGGCGCAGCAGCGCGGCGCGCTCGGCGACCGGCGCTTTGCTCCATATTTTGTAGCTGGCTGCGCTGGTGGAATATGCGCTAGCGGCCTGTTTGGCATCGAACTCTGGCACCGAGGGAACGCTCAGGTTGTCGAAAGCAGTTTGCAGCGCGGCGCGCTGGGTGGCGACTTCCAGGTCCAGGCCGGCGCTGTTCTTGCGGCCGGCACCGAATAGCTTGGGCGGCAGCACGAAGGCCGACTCCGGCTCTAAGCGCAGGGGCGACACCAGGATTTCTTCCATGCCCACCGACTCGTCGGCCAGCTGGTGCACAAAGGAGGAATTCGCGCCGTTCTCCAGCAGGCGGCGCACCAGGTAGGCCAGCAGGTCGCGGTGCTTGCCCACCGGGGCGTAGACGCGGCAGCCGATCAGCGGGTTCTTCAACACCTCGCGGTACACGCCCTCGCCCATGCCGTGCAGGCGCTGCAGCTCGAACGGATTGCCGCTCTTGGCCGCCAGGCTCAGGATGGCGGCGATGGTGGCGGCGTTGTGGGTGGCGAATTGCGGGTAGATGGCATCCGGCGCGTCCAGCAGCGCCTTGGCGCAGGCCAGGTAGGACACATCGGTGTGATGCTTGTGGGTGAACACCGGGTAGTGCGGCAGGCCCAGCTCTTGGGCGCGCTTGATTTCCGAATCCCAGTACGCGCCTTTGACCAAGCGGCACATCAGGCGCAGCTTGTATTTGCGGCCAATGCTGGCGATATGTTCGATCAGCTCCAGCGCCCGGGTCTGGTAGGCCTGCATGGCCAGGCCGAAGCCGCGCCACTGCGGCTGGTGCTGGGCCACCAGGGCAGCCAGTGCTTCGAACACGTCGAGCGACAGCTCCAGGCGGTCGACTTCTTCGGCATCGATGGTCAGGTTGATGTTGGCACGGGCGGCCTGCTCGCACAGGCTCCAGACGCGCGGCACCAGCTCGGCCAGCACGCGCTCGCGCTGGGTCCATTCGTAGCGCGGGTGCAAGGCGCTGAGCTTGATGGATATACCGTCATTTTTCTCAGTAGCGCCCGCCTTGTCTGCGCGGGCAGCTATGGCTTCGATAGCATTCTTGTAGCTTTGCAGGTAGTTCAGCGCGTCGGCATCGGTGCGTGCGCCCTCGCCCAGCATGTCGTAGCTATAGGTCAGCTGGGCCTGCTTTTTGCGCGCGGCATCGGCTTCGTCCATGGCGTCGCCAATGGTTTGACCCAGTACGAACTGGCGGCCCAGCAATTGCACAGCGCGCACGGTGGCGGCGACGACCGTTTTGGCGCCGAGCTTGGTGAGCAGGCCTTGCGGGGCCTCGGCATCGGGCAGGAATTTCTTCGACAAGGCGATGGCGCTGCTGGACAGCTTGGCCAAGGTGGAGCGGCCCAGTACCTGGGCGGCGCCGGTTTCGTCCATGCCGTCAAAGTCGGCACGGCCCAACTGGTCGGCGGTCAGGGCGATGGCGGTTTCGGCATCGGGCACGCGCAGCAGGGCTTCGGCCAGGCGCATCAGGGCCAGGCCCTCGGCGCTGGAGATCGGGTATTCGCGCAGCAGGCTTTCCATGGCCCAGAACGGCGGCGGGTTGTCGCGCACCGCCTGCACCCAGGGGCGCGCGGGGGCGGAGGCTATGGCCCAGTCCAGCGCACCCGACAGGGCGGCAAGGCGGTGGGCGACGACTTCGGCCTCGGGCCGGTAGGGGGTGGGCAAACGCATGGTGAACTCCGGTGGAATTGAGGAACAACAAATTGCAACATCCGCTAGTTTGCCGCGCACTCACCAGATAATTTCACCAAATTTTTAAGACAAACTAGTTTAAAAAACTATGCCAATCCTATTGAGCGATTCCGGGAAAGGCATTGCGCAGACCCGAGATGAGCATCTCCACCGCCATCGCCGCCAGCAGCAGGCCCATCAGCCGCTCCAGCGCGATCAGGCCAGATTTGCCCAGGCGCCGCGCCAGTGCGCTGGCCGAGAGCAACACCAGCCAGACAACCACCATGCTGAGCGCAATGGCGGCGGCCCAGGTCCAGGCACGCTCAGGCTGACGCGAGGCCAGCAGCAACACGGTGGCCAGCGAGGACGGGCCGGCAATCATCGGAATGGCCAGAGGCACCAGCACCGGCTCGCCCTCATCCTCAGGGCCGGAAAAACTCACGCCCATGCTGGGGAAGGCCATGCCCATGGCGATCAAGAACAGGATCACGCCGCCGGCAATTTCCAGCGAGGCGTCGGTGAGGTGCATGACATGCAGCAGCCGGTCGCCACCCCACATGAAGACCAGCAGAATCACCAGCGCGAAAAAGCATTCGCGACTGACGATGGCAAAGCGCCGTTCGCGCGGCGTATTGCGCAACAGACTAAGCACAATGGGCACATTGCCCAATGGGTCGAGCACGATCAGCAAGACCATCAAGGCCGAGTAGAAATCGTGCTGCATGGCGGCTAGCCGTTGCTGGGCGACACCTGGCGCATCAACGTGCTCTTGCCGAACAGGCTTTCCACCAGATCCACGGCCAATTCAGCCGTCTGGTTGCGCACATCCAGCGCCGGGTTGAGCTCGACGATATCCAGCGAGGCCAGCAGACCCGTATCGGCAATCATCTCCATGCACAGCTGGGCTTCGCGGTAGTTGGGACCACCGCGCACGGTGGTGCCTACACCGGGGGCGATGTCGGGGTCGAGAAAGTCCACGTCCAGGCTGATGTGCAGATGGGTGTTTTCGTCCAGACCGTCCAGCGCCATTTCCATGGTGTGGCGTATGCCCATCTCGTCGATGAAGCGCATGTCGAAGACTTCGATGCCCACGTCATGCACAAAGCGTTTTTCGCCCAGGTCCACGCTGCGGATGCCGATCTCCACAATCTCTGCCGGGCTGATGGCGGGCACATGGCCACCGATTTCAATCAGTGCCTTTGGGCCATGGCCACACAGGCAAGCGACCGGCATGCCGTGGATGTTGCCGCTGGGCGTGAGGGCAGCAGTGTTGAAATCCGCATGTGCATCCAGCCACAGCACGCGCAACTTCTTGCCGGTTTCACGGCAGTGGCGCGCCACCGCGCTGATGGAGCCTATGCCTAAACAATGGTCGCCACCGAGCATGATGGGCAGGCGACCCGATTGCAGCTCGAAATGCACAACCTTGTGCACGAGCTCGTTCCACTGCACCACCTCCGGCAGGTGGCGATAGCCGTCCACCGGGGCTTGCCAGGGGTTGGCGGGGCCGCGGATATTGCCGCAGTCGCGCACGTCCAGACCGGCCTGCTCCAACGCCTGAGCCAGGCCCGCGACGCGCAAGGCCTCCGGGCCCATGCGGGCGCCCCGCACGCCAGCACCGATATCGGTGGGAACGCCAATCAGGCTCACGCCCTTGCTCGAAGATGTCATGCTGCTACTGCTTCCGGTGAGAGTGCTGGTACGGATGCCCCAACCTGGGCGGCCGAGGGACGTACCAAACTATACAAATCTTTCGGGTCATCCAGGCCAGGAATCAGGGCCAAGCGCTGGCCCAAACCCAACTCCAGTGCAGTGTCGCGCATAAAGCGCAGCGCGGAGTAATCCTCCAGAGCAAAACCCACCGAATCGAACACCGTGATCTGCGCATCGCTGCTACGGCCCACGGCCTTGCCGCTAAGCACCTGCCACATTTCGGTCACGGCAAAGTCGGCCGGCAGCTGCTGCAAATCGCCTTCGATGCGGGTTTGCGGTTCGTATTCCACAAAGACACTGGCGGCACGCAGCACGTCGGGGTGCAGCTCGGTCTTGCCAGGGCAGTCGCCACCTACGCCGTTGATGTGCATGCCGGGCTCCAGCATCTCGGGGGTGAGGATGGTGGCATTGGTTTTGTCGGCAGTCACGGTGGTCACGATGTCGGCACCGCGCACGGCCTCTAAGGTGCTGGCGCAGACCACGACCTTCAAGGCGGTAGAGCGCAGGTTGTCCACCAGCTTGGCTGTCGCCAGCGGATCGGTATCGAACAGGCGTACTTCTTCGATACCCATCAGGTAGTGGAAAGCCAGGGCCTGGAATTCGCTTTGCGCGCCATTGCCAATCAGCGCCATGCTGCGGCTGTTCGGGCGGGCCAGGGCTCGGGCGGCGACCACGGAGGTAGCAGCAGTGCGGATAGCCGTGGTCAAGGTCAGCTCACTCAGCAGCTCGGGCACGCCAGTGGCTACGCTGGCCAACACGCCAAACGCCATCACCGTGGGCAGACCATGCAGTGCATTGTTCTTGGGGTGTCCGTTGACGTATTTAAAGGCGTAGCTTTGGTCGTCGGCAATCGGCATCAGCTCAATCACGCCATCGGCGGAATGGCTGGCCACGCGGGCGCACTTGTCAAAAGCTTGCCAGCGCAGAAAGTCGGCCTGGATGGTGTCGGCCATGCCGCGCAAGCAGGCAGACAGCCCCTTGCGTTGGACGATGCTGGCCACGTCTTGGGCGCTGAGGAATTGGGTGGGTACAAGTGCGATGTTGTGCATGGTGCAGGTCTTTCTAGGAATGCACGCAGTGTCGCAACAGAGGCCGTCAATGTACATCGCCAACATTGCCATCTTTTAGATAAAAAACTATCGTTTTGATATAAATTTCTATCGAAATGACAATTCAGAATAAAAAAAAGCCACCCGGCGAACCGGGTGGCTTTTTTGCATTGCTAAATCCAAACCGGCTTACGCCGGCAGGGAATTAGAAAGCGTGGCGAACGCCCACAGCAAACACGTTGGACTTCAAAGACACATCGTCTTGCTTAGCCTTGGAGTAATTCAAAGCCGTGTACACGGAAGTACGCTTGGACAGGCTGTAGGAAGCGCCGATAGCAAAACCGTTGCCGGTAATGTCATCGGTACCAGCCAATTCACTCTTGGAGTGAGCGTAGCCTGCGGACACAACCAGAGCTGCGCCAACCGGAATGTCTGCACCGATTTGGTAAACACGTTGTTTGTCGAAGCTAGTACCGTTGAAGCCAGTAGCAGTCGAATCAAATGTCGTGTTTTTCACATCACGAGCGCTAGCCAAAATCTTGGCAACGCCCAGATCGTACGTAGCGTTCAGGAAGGTATCCTTGTTGGTCTTACCGGTAGAAATCAGCGACTTCTTGTCTTGTTGGTGAGCGAGACCAATATACAGAGGACCAGCCGCGTACTGGACGTTCACAGCCGCAACACCTTGAGCGCTTTGGGTAGTCGTCTTGTTTTCGCCCAGAGCGTAACTAACTGCACCGGAGAAACCGGAGAAGCTAGGCGTCAGGTACTTGATTTGGTTGTTCGGGTTGGAGTTGTAGCCAGACTCGATGAACACGGAAGGCGAGAAAGCGGAGTCGAACACTGCGTGAGCAGCGCCGTTGATGTCATCACGTGCGGTGTAGTCGTTACCCAGGCGGATTTCACCGAAACCACCAGAGAAGCCAACCCACGATTGACGATTGAACTGTGCGCCTGCAGCGGCACCAGTGCTAGCGTCAAAACCGTTTTCCAGAACGAAGTTGGCCTTCAAGCCACCGCCCAGATCTTCAGAGCCCTTCAGGCCCCAACGGCTGGTGGAAACGCCACCGCTCTGCAGCTTGCTTTGACGCACAGCGTCGCTCGAATTTGCACCGATTTCATCTTTGGCAGATTGCAGGTTCACGTCAACGATACCGTACAAGGTAACCGAGGACTGGGCCATTGCAGCGCCAGTAGAAGCCAAAACGGCCAAAGCAATCAAACTCTTTTTCATGGGATTTTCCTAACGGGTTGAAAAATTGGTGTTCGAAGTTTGCCCCCAAAACGCATAGCAACCCGCAATAACCCTGCAATTTCTTCAGGACCTGTTGTTATTGAGATACAACTTCACCGGCCTTTCACACACCAAACGTGAGCAATTATTTTTTTTGGATCCAATTGTTAATCCCATGTGTAGTTATGAAAAGAGGCGGTGTTTTAACAACAATTCCTCAAGATTCCATCATCGTCGATACGCCGAAATGCCCACCATGATCGCTTCGCCTATTAGAAAAGCCCCCCTGGCTAGGAGAGGCTTTCAAAGCAAGCCGGACAAGCCGGCATCTACTTAAAACGAGTGATTCAGGCCAACCGTGTAGATGTCGGTCTTGACCTTATCCCCAACAGCTGGCTTGCTTTGTGCCCACATTGCTCCGGTGTACACAAAGGTACGTTTGGACAGGCTGTACTTCGCGCCCAGACCCAGACCGTCACGCTTCGTGCCACTCACGCCATTCGTGTCCTTGTCCTTCGAATAAGCATAGCCGGTCGACAGAACCAAAGCTGGGCCAACAGGAACGTCCACACCGAATTGGAATTGGTTGGACTTCAGATCCAGATCGGTCGTGTTTTGGTTGTAGCTACCTTCGAGCTTCACGACGCCGAGATCATAAGAAGCGTTAAACAGCACGTCTTTGTAAGAAGCTGCGCCAGTACGGCCAGCAGTAGTGTGCGCCTTGCTGTCCTCTTGGTAAGCCAAGCTCAGGTACAAAGGACCGCCGGTGTACTGCACATTCACAGCAGCAACGCCTTCTGCTTTTCCGGTAGTGGAAGTTGCCTTGTTTTCACCCAACGCATAGCTCGCAGCAACAGTCACGCCACCAAAGCTGGGGGAGCTGTACTTGATCATGTTGCCTGGCTTGCCGTTGTAGGCTGCGCCGTTCTGCCACACGGCGTAAGCAGGAGCCAACAGACCGTCCCACAGCGGATCGCTGTTGATGGCGGTGTCATCGTACGCCGTACCGGTATTGCCGAAATCGAACTCTCCAAAAGAACCCGCTAGACCGACATACGACTGACGGTTGAACGTGTAGCCAGTCTTACCAGTACCGTCATCCACGTTAAAGCCGCTTTCGAGATTGAAAACAGCCTTCAAACCACCGCCCAGATCTTCAGAGCCCTTCAAACCAAAACGGCTGCCATTTATGCCGCCGCTCTGCAGCAAATTTTGACGTACGCCATCAGAGCCCTTTGTCGATTGCAAGTTCACATCAATGATGCCGTACAAAGTAACCGAAGACTGGGCCATTGCAGCGCCAGTGGAAGCCAGAACGGCCAGGGCAATCAGACTCTTCTTCATGGGAAATTCCTAATAGATGAAAAATTGGTAGAAATTGGTAGAAATGGCGGCCCCAATGGGCCACAACGCGAACCGATAGAGCCACGGTCGAAATCACGTCCATGGTTTGCTGTTATTTGCATACTGCTTTCCAGCCGTTACACAATTAACGCAGCATTAACGCAAGTCCCATGCCAAAAATTGCCAGCGCATCAACTGCAAATGCACACAAGATTGGCGATTTTTGGCTATTTCATGTCCATTAGCAGCAAAATGACACCATGGATGCAACCGACCAACAGCTCATATCTCTACTACGCAAGGACGCTCGCACCACAGTGGCAACCCTTGCGCACAAGCTTGGCGTGTCGCGCGGCACGGTCACGAACCGCATTACCAAACTGGAAGATGCCGGAGTCATCGTCGGCTACACCATACGGCTGCGGCCGGACGCACAACCCAACGAAATCCGCGCCTGGATGGGTATTGCCGTCGCCGGCAACGCAACACGAGCAGTCATTGACAGCCTGCTGGGTGAACCCGGCGTGGCGGCACTGCACGACACCAACGGCCGCTGGGATTTGCTGGCAGAGCTACGTGCCGCCCACCTCGCCGAGCTGTCGCAAGTACTGGAACGCATCCGCTTGGTACGCGGCATCAGCGCCACAGAGACCAGCATCCACCTTGAAACCTACCGTTTGTCGTGACCAGCACTCTTCTTGACCTTGACCGCATCGACCTGAAAATCCTGGACTTTCTGCAGGAAGACGGGCGCATATCCAATCTCAAGCTGGCCGAAAAAGTCAGCTTGTCGCCCACCGCAGTACTGGCGCGCGTGCAACGCCTGACAAAGGAGGGCTATATCCTGGGCTACGAGGCACGGCTCAACCCCCTGCAGTTGGGGGCGTCCATGATGGTCTTCGTCGAGGTGCTACTGGACCGCACCACACCGAACGTCTTCGAGGCCTTCAAAGCCGCGGTGCAAGTGCGTCCCGAAATCATGGAGTGCCATATGGTCGCGGGCGGCTTTGACTACCTTCTCAAAACCCGCATGGCAGATATGCTGGCCTACCGCGAGTTCGCAGGCACCGTGTTGTGGCAGCTGCCCGGGATTCGCGAGACCCGCACCTACGCCGTCATGGAAGAAGTAAAGAACTCAACCCGCCTGCGCCTGAGCTGAGCCAGCATCCTTCAAGCGGCCGAGGAGCCTGCCGGACTTGGAAAGCGTCGGCTGCAAACCGACCGCAGCGGTCCATTTTTCACCGTCTTTTTGCCCCATAGCGGAGCTATGGGCCTGCAAATCCGGCAAAAACTATCCTCGCTGGGGCCGATTTTCGCTTTCGACGTTCCAAGCCCGACAGGCTCCTAGCTACGCCCACCAAAAATCGCTGTCCCTATACGCACCATGCTGCTGCCCGCCAGCACGGCGGCCTCCAGATCCGCACTCATGCCCATGGACAAAGTATCAAAGCGGTCCGCACCAGGCAATGCGGCCGCCATGATGGAATCGAACAGAACCCGGGTCTGCTGGTGCACCACCAGTTGCTGCGCAAACTCAGGCAAGGGCTCCGGAATCGACATGATGCCGCGCAGACACAGGCGGGGTAAAGCGGCAACCTGGGCGGCCAACGCCAAGACTTGTCCGGGCTCCACGCCCGACTTGGTAGGCCCACCATCAACATTCACCTGCAAGCAGATATTCAAGGGCGGTAAATGGGCCGGACGTTGGTCGCTGAGCCGCTGCGCGATCTTCAAACGGTCCACGGTATGCACCCAGTCGAAGTTCTCCGCAACCAGCCGGCTCTTATTGCTCTGGATCGGGCCTATGCAATGCCACTCCAGCGGCAGGTCGCGCAGGGCGTCCATCTTGTCCACCGCCTCCTGGATGTAATTCTCGCCAAAGCAAGTCTGGCCTGCAGCGTAGGCCTCACGCACTGCGGACGCAGCCCATGTCTTGGATACGGCCAGCAAAGTCACCGCATCGGTCGAGCGTTGCGCCTGCGCACAGGCGACAGAAATCCTTTCTAGGACCTGCTGGAGATTGTGGCTAATGGTCGTCATAATCAAAGCCCACAGCGTACCAAAACATCGAGGGATCCGTGGACATCACCCAACTGCTTGCGTTCAGCGTAAAAAACAAGGCCTCCGACTTGCACCTGTCCGCGGGTTTGCCGCCCATGATCCGGGTGCACGGCGATGTTCGGCGCATCAATGTGGAACCACTGGACCACAAGACCGTCCACGCCATGGTGTATGACATCATGAGCGACAGCCAGCGCAAGCACTACGAAGAGTTTCTGGAGGTGGACTTCTCATTCGAAATTGAAGGCTTGGCGCGCTTCCGCGTGAATGCCTTTAACCACGCCCGAGGCGCCGGCGCCGTGCTGCGGACCATCCCGTCCAAGATTTTGACCCTGGAGCAATTGAACGCCCCAAAGATCTTTGCCGACCTGGCGCTCAAGCCCCGGGGCATGGTGCTGGTCACAGGCCCCACAGGTTCGGGTAAATCCACCACTCTGGCGGCCATGGTCAACCACCTGAACGAAACCGAGTACGGCCATGTGCTTACCGTGGAAGACCCGATCGAATTCGTCCACGAATCCAAAAAATGCCTGGTCAACCAGCGTGAAGTAGGCCCGCACACCCTGAGCTTTGCCAACGCCCTTCGGTCCGCGCTGCGTGAAGATCCGGACGCCATCCTGGTGGGGGAAATGCGCGACCTGGAAACCATCCGCCTGGCAATGACGGCGGCCGAAACAGGCCACCTGGTCTTTGGCACGCTGCATACCTCCAGCGCGGCCAAGACCATAGACCGGATCATTGACGTGTTTCCGGCCGAAGAGAAGGAAATGATCCGAGCCATGTTGTCGGAATCGTTGCAGGCGGTCATTTCCCAGACGTTGTGCAAAACCAAGGATGGCCAGGGCCGCGTGGCAGCACATGAAATCATGCTGGGCACCAGTGCCATCCGCAATCTGATCCGTGAAGCCAAGGTGGCACAGATGTACTCCACCATCCAGACCGGCAACGGAGTCGGCATGCAGACACTGGACCAGAATCTGACCGACCTGGTACGCCGCAATATCATCAGCCCGGCCGAGGCCCGCGGCAAAGCGAAAATACCGGAAAACTTCCCCGGCTGAACACTGACCATTGGAGCGCCCCATGAAGGGTATTCTCGAGTTTCTACTCAATAAAAAAGAACCGGAGCCAGGTGCCACCACTCCCGACTCGGTGCTGTTCACCACGGCATTCAACGGCCAGGATGTGGACCCGTCCATGCTGGTGCCCTGGGATGCACGGGCGGTGGAAGTTGGCGCCAAGCGCCTAGCCTCGTCCAGCAGCGTCAAGCTGCTGCAAAGCTTGTGGGCCAAAGACAAAAATATGGAGCACCTGGAAGCCGCCTCCATCGAGCGCATGGAGCGCTTTTGCCAGTTTGCCCTGGTACCGGGTGGACGCGACGTCATCCGCCAGGGCGAATACGGCAACTTCATGGTCGTCTTGCTCAAAGGCACCATCGCTATCGACCGGCTGCAACCCTGGGGTGAGCATCTGCGCCTGGCAGAAGCCAAGCCGGGTGACATCCTGGGTGAAATGTCGCTGTTGGACAGTGGCATGCGGTTTTCTGCCTGCACCACCCTGGACGATTGCGAGATCGCCGTGCTCAGCGCCGAGTCCATGGACGACATGATGAACACCGATCCGCGCCTTGCGGCCAGCCTGATTGCCTTGCTGGCGCGCAAACTCTCGCTGCGTCTGCGCGCCATCAGCGCCCGATTCAGCGACCGACCCAACTAACAGGGCAACACAATGGAACGTGACCAGGCCAGCAAGTTCATCAACGACCTTCTGAAATTGATGGTCAGTCGCAACGGCAGCGATTTGTTCTTGACCGCTGAATTCCCGCCCGGCATCAAGGTCGATGGCAGCGTCACCAAGGTTTCGCCCCAGCCACTGACCTCAGCCCACACCTTGGCGCTGGCCCGCGCCATCATGAGCGACAAGCAAGCGGCAGAGTTTGAACGCACCAAGGAGTGCAACTTTGCCATTTCCCCGGCCGGTATTGGCCGCTTCCGGGTAAATGCCTTCATGCAGCAAGGCAAGGTCGGTCTGGTGATACGGGTCATTCCCAACTCCGTGCCCACCATCGATGGCATGGGCCTGCCGCCCGTGCTGAAAGATGTGGTCATGACCAAGCGTGGCCTGTGCATCCTGGTCGGCGCCACCGGCTGCGGCAAGACCACCACCCTGGCTGCCATGGTGGACTGGCGCAACGACCAGTCCTTCGGCCACATCATCACCATCGAAGACCCGGTGGAATTTGTGCACGCCCACAAGAACTGTGTAGTGACCCACCGCGAGATCGGACTGGACACCGACAACTGGGACATCGCACTGAAAA
This sequence comes from Rhodoferax sp. GW821-FHT07F03, assembly GCF_059418745.1. Classification (NCBI taxonomy): domain Bacteria; kingdom Pseudomonadati; phylum Pseudomonadota; class Betaproteobacteria; order Burkholderiales; family Comamonadaceae; genus Rhodoferax; species Rhodoferax sp. GW821-FHT07F03. The sequence goes on along the minus strand of NZ_JBWKQM010000004.1, from coordinate 148,674 downwards.
ACACGCTGCGCCAGGCGCCCGATGTGATCATGATGGGCGAAATACGCGACCGCACCACCATGGAACACGCCATCGCATTCTCGGAAACCGGCCACCTGTGCCTGGCCACGCTGCACGCCAACAACTCCAACCAGGCACTGGAGCGGATACTCAACTTCTTCCCCGAGGACCGCCGCCCCCAGTTGCTGATGGACTTGTCGCTGAACCTGCGCGCCATCGTTTCGCAACGCCTCATACCACGCCAAGACAACAAGGGCCGTACCGCCGCGGTCGAAATCTTGCTGAATACGCCGCTGATCTCGGACCTGGTGTTCAAGGGCGAAGTCTCGGAAATCAAGGAAGTGATGAAGAAAAGTCGCAACCTCGGCATGCAGACCTTTGACCAGTCCTTGTTCGATGCTTACGAAGGCCAACTCATCAGCTACGAAGATGCCTTGCGCAACGCCGACTCGCTCAACGACCTGCGTCTGCAGATCAAGCTCAACAGCCAGCGCGCCAAGACCCAGGACCTGGCGGCGGGCACGGAGCATTTCGCTATCGTTTGACTCACCCCCAGGCTACACACTGCGTGTTTCCGCCAACCCCCTTGCAGGGGGCGAACCCTACGGCCCGGCGCAGCCGGTTCCGTGGGTTCTCTGGACAAGGAATTCGGCACGTCCTCTAGCCTCGATATCAAAAATTCCCTAACTTCTTTGCGTGAACCTTTCCATGTCCAGCACCAACCCGAAAACCTACGATTCCGTCCCGTCCAAAAAAGTTGCCTTCATTGGCCTGGGTGTGATGGGCTACCCCATGGCAGGGCATCTGGCGTTGGCTGGGCACGCGGTCACGGTGTACAACCGCACCACTACAAAATCCATAGCATGGTGCGCAGAGTATTCCAGCACTACGGCCCCGAAACATGCTGAAACCCCACGTTTGGCTGCGCAGGGTGCCGACATCGTTTTTTGCTGCGTGGGCAATGACGACGACCTGCGCTCCGTCACGCTGGGCGCTGACGGAGCATTTGCCGGCATGGAGCCGGGCGCAATTTTTGTGGACCACACCACGGCGTCGGCCGAAGTGGCCCGCGAGTTGGATGTTGCCGCACGCCCCCTGGGCCTGCGCTTCATCGACGCACCCGTATCCGGTGGTCAGGCGGGTGCACAGAATGGCCTGCTGACAGTCATGTGCGGCGGCGACGCACAGGCCTTTGACGCCATCGCCCCCACGGCCATGGCCTTCTCCCGTGCCATCACCCGGGTCGGCGAAAGCGGCGCTGGCCAACTGGCCAAGATGGTCAACCAGATATGCATTGCCGGCCTGGTGCAAGGTCTGAGCGAGGCCGTGGCCTTTGGCCAGCGCGCTGGCCTGGACATGCTGCAGGTGCTGGACGTCATTGGCAAGGGCGCAGCCCAAAGCTGGCAGATGGACAACCGTGGCAAGACCATGGTGGCCGACAAATTCGATTTCGGCTTCGCGGTGGATTGGATGCGCAAGGACCTGGGCCTGGTGCTGGACGAGGCCAAGCGCAACGGCGCACGCCTGCCTGTGACGGCCCTAGTGGACCAGTTCTATGCCGATGTGCAGCTGATGGGCGGCCAGCGCTGGGACACGTCCAGCCTGATCAAGCGCCTCAAGTAATTCCGCTTTGCACCCGCCCATGAAAAAGCCCCTGGCATCCAGATGCCAGGGGCTTTTTCTTATGGCGTCAGAACTCAGGACGCCGGCGTTGCCGTGCTCACGGGAGCAGGCTGGGGAACAGCGTTTTTCAACTCGTCCTCACTCAGCACCTCAAACACACGAACCACCTTTTGCACACCGCTGACGTTGCGGGCCAGCTCGGTGGCTCGGTCGGCTTCGCGTTGTGAAACTCGGCCCATCAAATAGACCACGCCACGCTCGGTCACCACCTTGAACACATTCGACTGCAGATCACGCGCGTCCACCAGCGCGGCCTTGACCTTGCCCGTCACCAGGGTGTCCGACGAGCGCTGCGACAGCGAGGTCGTACCCAGCACCGCTACCTCGTTCACCACCGAACGCACGTTGTCCACCTTCAACACCAGGTCATCCAGCTTCTGCTTGTCGGCTGCGGTGGGGACTTCACCGGTCAGCAAGACCTGGCGGTTGTAGCTGGTCACATTGATGTGTGCCTGCTCACTCAGCGCCTGGCCAATGCGGTTGTTGGCGCGCAGTTCGATGCCCTCGTCTTCCAGCTGGGCGCCGGAAGTACGGCGGTCCGTCGCCACCATGGCCGAGCCGACAAATGCACCGCCCATCACCAGCGGCACGCACGCCGAAAGGCTCGCACCCAATACCACCGAAGCCACACAAGTCAAATAAAACGGACGCATAGTGTCTTTCACATTCAAAGGGGTTAAAAAGCCTAAAGAGGCGCCTCAAGGTCGCCCAGCAGCTGCGAATCCACGCCGTCGCACAAGCAGTGCAAGACCAGCAAATGGACTTCCTGGATGCGGGCCGTACGGTCATGCGGCACGCAGATGTGCACGTCGGTCTCCCGCAGTGCGGCGCCCATCTTACCGCCGCCCTTGCCGGTCAAGGCCACCACGGTCATCTCTCGCTCATGGGCGGCCTCAATGGCTGCCAGCACATTGGCCGAATTACCGCTGGTGGTGATTGCCAGCAGCACATCACCCGGCTGCCCCAGAGCCCGCACCTGCTTGGCGAAGATGACGTCGAAGTTGTAGTCGTTGCCGATGGCAGTGAGGATGGAGCTATCGGTGGTCAACGCAATCGCCCCCAGCTCGGGCCGCTCACGCTCAAAACGGCCCACAAACTCCGCCGCGAAATGCTGCGCATCCGCTGCCGAGCCGCCGTTGCCGCAAGCCAGCACCTTGCCGCCGCTGGTCACGCTGGCCAGCATGGCCTGGATGCCAGCCGCAATCGGCTTGCTCAGGGGTTGCGCAGACTGGTACTTCAGGTCGGCGCTGTCGATGAAATGCTGCTGAATACGTTGTTCAATCATGGTCCGCGATGATACCCCCGCCATATGTCCCTGAGATTTACACTTGACTTTTAACAATTGAAGTTGACATAGCGATCCTTTTAAATCAAGTACTTAAAAGAGATTTCGAGCCATCTGACGCTGATCTTGATCTTGATCTAGGTCTTGTTGACATTAATTGCTTATCTGCTCCAAGCTGACTGGTACCAAGCGACCGAGTTCATGAAGTCATGAAGGGATGCAGACATGCACACCTGCTCAGGAGCTCTCTCTAAACTCTATGGCTGACGGGCCATAGCTGAGCCAAACAATTTCACTCTGCTTAAAACATAAGTCAGCAAAAGGCTGGTAGCTGCCGGTCAAGTCCGATGGCCCGAGCGACTGCTCAGCGCCCAAAGCGAACAGCACACGATTCTGATGGTTCGCTGCGCGGCTGTGTCGAAACACCATTGGCCGTGTGAGAACGATTGCGGCGTGGCTTCACCGAATGCCATGCCTCGCTGTCACTGCAGCGGCATGATACCCGCGCACTCGTTGTTGAGAGCCCGTCCAGATCGTGAGTACATCGAGATGGAAGGCGCCGTGCCCCGTGGCCTCGAATCACAAAGTCTTCGCGTAAAACGGTGTCAGCTTGCCCAGTACAGCTTCTACGTACTTGGGGACCCAGTAGGTTTCGATGTGCGTGGCGCCGTCGATCTTGAACAGTTCCTTGTTCTTAGTACCGGTCGCCTTGGCGAAGGCCTCCTCGGTCATGTACAGGCTGTCGGCCTTGCTGCCGGCAATCATCAGCAGCGGCTGCTCGATCAACTCGATCTGGTCGGTGGCGTCCCAGCGCATCAGGTCGAGCAGGCTGCTCGTCGTGTACTTGAAGGTCGAGCCGGGATGCGCATGCGTGCGCCAGTAGTATTCGTAGCCTTGCCGGTACATCTCGAAGGGTAGCGCGGTGATTTGCTCGTCCGTCATGTCGGCATCGCCGGAGTATAGAAGGCTGCCACCGGCGGCTTCCTGGGCTCGTGCTGCGGACGCCTGCTGCAATCGCTGCTGGATCGTGCCCAGTTGCGAATCGGCGAAGCCATTGCGACGGACACGTCCGGAGTTGAACATACTGAGGGTAGCCACTGACTTGAAGCGCTTGTCAGACTTTGCGGCCGACAGCGAATACCCCCCGCCGCCGCAAATGCCTAAAAGCCCCAGGCGCGCGGCATCGACGCCGGGATAGCGGGTGATGAAGTCCGCTGCGCCGTGGATGTCCTCGATGCGGAACTGCGGCTTGTCCGTGCTGCGTGGCTGACCGCCACTGCCGCCCTGATACGCGGCATCCATCGCAATCGTGATGTAGCCCTGTTCGGCCAGGTGCTGGGCATACAGGCCGGCTGTCTGCTCTTTCACGCCACCATTGGGGTGGGCCACGACGACCGCCGGGTATTGCTTCTTGGGATCGTAGTTCGCGGGCGTGTAGACGTTTGCGACGATGTCCAGACCGCCCAGCTTGTACTTCACGGGGTGGATGTTGACCTCGCCAACTTCGTTCCTGGTGATTGCTCCGCCATAGACGAGAGTGAAGGGATTCTTCGTGTAGTCGGCGGCGACGGCGGGGGTATTGACGGTCATTACAGGAACTCCAAGGGCTGCGATAGAGAGGATACGAGCGGAGGTTCCGAGGAACTCTCGCCTCTTGTCGTTGACAATTTTGGGTTTCATTCAGGCTCCGGTTTTGCTAGGCGGCTGGATCAGTCCAGCTTCTTTTCAGTTAGGAATTTCGACACCAGGTCGGCGATCTGCACGTTGTTCAGGTCGGACATCAGGAAGTGCGTGTTGCCACGAATGCCCGTCTCCGGGAGATGCACCAGGCGGGCATCGCCGCCATGCTTGTTAATGGCGTCCACCCAGAGCCGAGCCATGGCCAGCCGCACACGCCAGTTGTCCTGGCCGCGCTCTATGGTCGGCTCGACGGGGAAGTTGTCGCCGTAGTAAATGACGATGGGAATGCGGGTGAGCTTCTGGAAATCCGACAGCGTCACCGTCTCAGGTGACAGCGTGCCGGCCGCACTCGGCATTGCCGGCGGCAATTCGCCTTGCGGGAAGATGAAGCCGCTGCCCGGCTCAAGCGCGACGATGGCCTTGACCTTCGGGTTCTTGATCGCAGTCAACCAACCCGGACCACCCGCCTGCGAATGGGTAAACAGGATCGCCGGGCCGACCTTGTCGAACAGCGCTGACATGGCATCCGAAATCACGCCGGCGTCATAGGGCCCGGTGTTGGGCGTGACCGAGCGTAAGAACTGGTTCAGCGTCTCAGGCTTGCGGTCAAACTGCACGTTGTCGAAGTAGCCGGGCCATTTTCCGATGCGAAACTGGTCGAAGAACAGCTGGTCGTTGGGCGCCGGCTCGAGTGTTGCCGGGACGGTGCTGTTGCCAGCTCGTCCCCGACGCGGCTGGTCGACCAGGTAGACCGGGAAGCCGCGGCGCAGGAACAGAGTCTGGAAGCCTTCGCGGCCGTCCGAGGTGGTCTCCCAACTGCGCGCCGACTGGAAGGCGCCATGCAGCATGACGATGGGCAAAGCCTTGGGGTTCTGTGGCACCTGATAGAAGGCATACAGGTGGTCGCCGTGAAAGCTTTGGCCCGCAGCCGTCGGCTTGTTGTTGTCATAGCTGCCAGGGGTCTTCAGCACGGTGCCGCCGACAGCGAAGCTCCCTTGGGATTGGATCACCAAGGGGTCAGAGGCGTTGCCGGCGCTGTGGGGCTGAATTGCGCAGCCTGTGATGACGGTTGTCATGGCAACGGCGATGGTCAATAGAGTTCGGTGGGTATCCATGTTTAACCTTTCGATGCGGAGGCCAGGGCCTGCGTGAGGGCTTCGTTCGCGCGGGCAGCGACTTGGGCGTTGACCTCGTCGGCCAGGGTTTGCGTGAGCTGGCGCAACTGCGCGGCGCTTAGGCCCACGCGCAGACTGGCCCGCATATGGGAGCGCAGCTGCGCCTCCGCGCCCGGGGTGGCGGCGAGCGCGCCGACGGTCGCCAGCTCGCGGCTCTGCCAGTCGAGGTTGTCGCGTTCAAAGATCGCCCCGAACAGATGCGCCTGCAGGAACTGGTTGATGGTGGGCGCGAAGTCGAACACGGCACCTTGCACCGGCCCGCCAGAAATCTCGGCCTGGTTCGCCCTTCCCACATTGACCAACTCGTCGCCAGTGGCAACCGTCGGGGTGGGCTCGCGGCCTGGCGCGTCCTGGAGGCCGCGCCGCTTGCGCGCCTCCACGACCTTCATCAGCTCGCCGAGCGCGTTGAGGCATCGCGGAAAACCGGCATAGGCATAGAGCTGCACCAGCACTTCCTTGGCCTCGCTGATCGTCATCCCCGCATCCAGGCCCTGGTTCAAGGCGGCGTTGAGCCGGGGCATGTCGCTGGCCGCCATGAACGCGGCCATCAGCGGAATCGACCGCTGCTTGGCTGACAGGGTTTCAGACAGGGGCCATGCGCGAGCGGCGAGCTCGGGGTGGGCGCCGAGCCCGGTGTTCTCCAAGGCGGTCTGATAGTCCTGGTCGGTGACCTTGTCCTGCCAGGTCACCGAGATGCCGCCTTCCTTCTCCGCGATGGCGACGTGGGTCATCGGCCCGTTGGGGCCGGCGCCATGCCAGTGGCGCACGTTCGCGGGAATGGTGACGACATCACCGGGGCGGATCGCCCGAGCGGGCTGGCCTTGCTGCTGGACCAGTCCGAGCCCGGCCGTGACGATCAGCGTCTGCCCCAAGGGATGGCTGTGCCAGGCAGTCCTGGCGCGTGCCTCGAAGGTCACCGTGGCGCCGCCGGCCTTGCCCGGCGCCATGGCCTGGAAGGGCGAGCTGATGCGAACGCTGCCGGCGAAGGTATCGGCCGATCCCGTGGCGACGTTCTGGGCGGACGCCGAGCGAACCTCGACGATCGGCGCAACCGCAGTGGCGCCTGGGGACTGCGCGCCGGCGGTTGCCGCCACACCGGTCAGGGCGATACAAAGCAATGATTTCACGATAGAGTCTCCAGTTGCTGCGGTGTAGTGCCACGGCGTGGCAGGACGATGAGAAGCCAGGACACCAGCAGGGCGAGGCCCAGCAGCAAGGCCGCAACATCCATGACAGCTGAAATCCGCTGAGCCAGGATCGCGCTGTCCAGCGCACCTGCAGGTGCAGCGCTAGCAAAGACGAACACCAGCAAGCCAAGGCCGAGTGCCCCGCCGAGTTGATGCGCCACATTAACCAGGCCGGATGCCGCACCGGCGTCCTCGCGAGCGACACCCGCCACGCCTGCTGCCGTCAACGGGCCGAGCAGCAGGCCCTGGCCCAGTCCGATCAGGACCATGGGCGGTGCAATGCTCGTCCAGTAGCTCACGTCGGCATCGGCCTGGCCCAGCCAAAGCAGGCCCATCACACCTAGCAACAAGCCGGCGAGCAGAACCTTCTCGTTGCCGAAGCGTCGCGCCAGCCTGGGCACGGCCAGCGCCGAGGCGAAGTTGGGCAGCGTGACCGGTAGGAAGGCGATGCCCGCCTGCATGGGCCGCAAATGCAGCACGCCCTGGAGGAACTGCGTAGAGAAGAACCAGAAGCCCACGGCACCGCCCATGAAGAGCATGCGAGCCAGATAGGCACCGCCCCGCTCGCGGCTGGCGAGCAGTCGCAGTGGCAGGATGGGCTGGCGGACCCGGCGCTCGACCCACACGAATACGGCAATCATCAGTACTGCGACGACCAGGGCGGCCAGCGCGAGTGGGTCATGCCAGCCTGCTTCGGCCGCGCGCACCAGACCGTAGACCAGTACCGTCATGCCAAGGGTGGAACTGAACGCACCGCCCACATCGAAATGGCCGGGCTGCTTCGGTGTCTCCGTGATATGGCGCCTCGCCGCGGCGATTAGAACCAGGCCGATGGGCAGGTTGATGAAGAAGCCCGCTCGCCAGGACAGCAGGTCGGCGAACAAGCCGCCCAGGACCAAGCCCAGCGTGGCCCCGACGCCGGCCGCTGCTGCGTACAAGGACAATGCGCGGGTGCGCGCTGGGCCTTCGGCGAAGTGCGTGGATAACAAGGCTAGCGTAGATGGCGCCAGCACCGCGGCACCGACGCCCTGGATGGCACGGGCCGTTAGCAGCCAGCTCACTGATTGCGCGACGCCAATCGCCATCGAGGCCAAGGTGAACAGCGACAGCCCCGCGATGAACATGCGCCGCCGGCCGAGGATGTCTCCGGCGCGCGCCCCCAGTAGCAAGAGACCGCCGAAGGCCAACGTGTAGGCATTGGTCACCCAGGATAGCTGGGCCGCGCTGAAGCCCAGACTGGCTTGGATGCGCGGTAGTCCTGTGATGACGATGGAGATGTCCACCACGATCATCAGGTAGCTGGCCACGATGATGGCCAGCACGGTATTGGCGCTGCGTTGGGACATGACGCTTGCTCAGATGTCCAGCTTGCGCTCGGACATCCACTTGACGATGGCCGGGTCGCGGTGGGAGAAGAAGCTGCTCGTGTTGGTGTCGAGCGTGGCGATGCGGGCCATGTCGGCGTCGTCGAGCTCGAAGTCGAAGACGGCAATGTTCTCGGCCATGCGTTCCTTGCGCACCGACTTGGCCAGTGCGACGATGCCTCGCTGTGTCAGCCAGCGCAGCACGACCTGGCCGACGGATTTGCCGTAGCGCTTGCCGATGTCCGTGAGCACTTCATTCTGGAACAGGTTGTTGCGGCCTTCCGCGAACGGCGCCCAGGCTTCGGCCTGCACGCCGATTTCCTTCATGAAGGAAGCACTCTCCAACTGCTGCTGGAAGGGGTTCACCTCCACCTGGTTCACGGCGGGTGCAATCTCGTTGAACACCTTGATGTCCATGAGCCGATCCGGCTGGAAGTTGCTCACGCCGATGGCGCGCAGCCTGCCGGCCTTGTGGGCGTCCTCCATGGCCCGCCAGGAGCCATGCACGTCGCCGAAAGGCTGATGAATCAGATAGAGGTCCAGGTAGTCCAGTTGCAAGCGGCGCAGCGTTTTGTCAATGGCCAGCTGCGTGCGCTCGTATCCGGTTTCCTGGACCCACAGCTTGCTTGTCACAAAGAGCTGGTCACGGGCGATGCCGCTGTCCTTGAGGCCTTGACCTACGGCCGCCTCGTTCATGTAGGAGGCGGCGGTGTCGATCAGGCGGTAGCCGACGTCGATGGCGTCAACGACGCTGCGTGCGCAATCCTTGGCGTCGGGGATTTGAAAGACACCGAAACCCAGGATGGGCATTTCGACGCCGTTGTTCAGGGTGACGTGCTGCATGGCGGAGTCCTTTTGTGTTCGATGGGGCGAACTATAGGCATCAGACTCGCATCCGAATAGTGACAAACAGGTTGTTTTATTGGCATCCAATTGGCGACAATGAGCGGCAGGAGGCACACTCAAATGGCGATCAACGAACTTCGATCCGTCTCGACCTTCATCAAGGCCGCCGAACTGGGCAGCCTGCGCAAGGCGGCGCAGACGCTCAGCATCAGTCCGCAGGCGGCAAGCAAGGCGCTCGCGCAACTGGAGGCGCACCTGAACGCGCGGCTGTTTCATCGCACGACGCGGGTGATGTCCTTGACTGATGCGGGCCAGCGCTTGCTGGAGGATGTCCAGCCGGCGTTGCTGGGCATGCAGCGTGCGCTACAGAACGCTCAAACGGCAAGAGACGAGTTCGCCGGGCCCTTGCGCATCGCGGGGCCACGCACGACTTTCCAACCCATCCTCTGGCGATTGGTCGAGGAGTTCTGTGAGCTGTATCCCGGCATCCAGCCCGACGTGCTTCTCGATGACCGGGTGGGCAACTGGGTCGAGGATCGGGTGGACGTGGGCTTTCGGCTCGGCCCCTCGCCGCATGAGGGTGTCATCGCGCGAAGGCTGTTTCCGCTGCAAATGGTCATTTGCGGCGCTCCGGCTTACTTTGAACGTCATGGTGTGCCGGACTCGCTGGCCGCGCTTGCGTCACACCGATGCAGTGCTTTCCGGCATCCAGGGACCGGCAGAGTGGCGCCGTGGCATGTACGGGTGGGCGATCAGGCCATCGAGCAACCGGTCGTGCCCGCCATCTGCAGCAATGATGAAGTCTTTGAGCTGCAGGCCGTGCTGGCGGGCAAAGTCTTGGGTCAGTTGGCGGGAGTGACGGCAGCGCCCTACATCCGCTCGGGTCAACTCGTCCCCATTCTCAGCGACCACATGCAGGACTTCGCCAGCTACTTCGTGTACTTCGGCAGCCGGACGTCGCAACCGGCACGAGCACGGGCCTTCATCGACCTTGCGGTCAAGCGGCTGAGCGACAACGCAGAGTATGTGCTCGGTGAAAAGGAGTTGCGGGGCGGGCATCGCGGAATTCCTGGCCGTGCCCGAAGAAGACATTCTGCGCCCCTCAATGGCTGAGCGATTTTGATCGCAACGGATCGAACGGACGTTTTCAGCCAGCCACGAGCGACCAACGCCCTACTTTTTCATATAGCGAAATTTTTGCCACTTGGAAAGCCGGCGTAGGTATAGAGCAGCACCAGAACGACCTTGGCCTCACTGATCGTCATCCATACATCCAGCCTTTGGCTGAAGTCGACGTTTAACTGCGACATGTCGCTGGTCGCCATGCATGCGGCCATCTGTGGCTATTTTGCGGACAGGGTTTCGGACTTAGGTTGCGCACGTACCGCAGCCAGCGACTTTTCGCTGGGGTGGATGCCGAGTCCGGTGCACGCCAAGGCTGCTTGGTAGTCTTGATCGGTGACCTTGTTTTGCCAGATTACCGAGATGCAGTCTTCCCGCTCCGCGATGGCGACATGAGTCATTGAGCCGTTGGGGCCTGCACCATGCCAGTGGCGCACGTTCGGGGGTATGGCGACGACATCGCCGGGGCGGATAGCGTAAGCCGGCTGTCCTTGCTGCTGGACTAGACCCAACCCGGCTGTGACGATCAGCGTTTGCCCCAAGGGATGGCTGTGCCAAGCAGTCCGGGCACTTGCTTCGAATGTCACAGTGGCACCGCCCGCCTTGCCTGGTGGCAGGGCCTGGAAGGGCGAGCTGAAGCGGACAATGCCGGTGAAGGTATCGGCCGATCCCGTGGCGACCGGCTGGGCAGGCGCCAAATGCACCTCAACTGCCGGCATAACCACAGGGGCACCTAGAGATTGCGCGCCAGCGGCAGTCGCCGCGCCACGGTGTCTTACCCGTTGGTAGGCAAGGCGCTGGTAAAAGCGAGTACGAGCAAATTGAGCAGTGTTTGCCTTGATGGGGCTCGGCACACAAAGACTTCTGGACTAGAAGTCCCCGGATTGACCCGTCGCGAGTTGCCCTGCCTTTCGTGAAGCAACCCGAACCTCGAATTCCTTACAGCCCAAGCGCTAACGCCACTCTTGGCCGATCTTCCCTTATGACTGACCGATTTCCTGATGGTCACGCCACGTGAAATAAGAAGTTCGGTTTGAGATCAGCCACCGATTACCCTCGCGAACGTACTCATCCTTATAACTCACACCGTTGGTGCTCCTGATCTTCTTGCCGTCCGCTGCACTGATTAGGATAACGAGACAGTAGTGAACTGCCGTTGCGCGATCTCCATCAAGCTCCGCGGTATGTTGGCCATTGATGTGGTACGAGGTCTCGAAGTTGGCCATAAAGCTTGAAAAGGTTTCCTCAATCTGCTTGCGCCCTCTGAGTGACGCAAAGAGTTGACCTTCGAAGTAAGTGTCCACGACAGCGTCCTCAGTGAAGAGCAGCGCTTGCGTGGCGTTGTCCTTTTGGTCTGCGAGGTTCGAAAATGAATCAACGATGGCTTTGAGTGCGGCCTTGTCTTCAAGTGCCTTGATTCGTTGCTCCAGAGTTTCGGTTGGCATGAATATCCCCTATGTTGTTCGAGCCGAATAAGAGCACTAACAATATCAGCAAGGTTGAGAGCGACGGCTGCATAAGGTTGCAAGATTCTCGTCAAGGTTTGCACGATCCTGCATCCGTAGCCTGAATCTGCGACTTTAGGAAGAGTGGTGACACCGGGGGAGCAATCAAAATCGCACGACAAAGCGATTGGAATGGGTAGCAGTCGCTTCACACTTGGTGTTAATTGCCGCTATGCAGACGTCCTACATGCTCTGCACGGTTTATGAGCTGACGGAGTGGCTCCATGATTTCGCTCCTTAGCGGTAGCAGATGGGGCGTCAGCAAGGCTGACTGATCTGCCAGAGGCCGTACTTTTGTGTCTCCCGGCAATCGACTTCGGTAGTTGGATCATGGCAGGGTTTCCTTGTGGAACTAGGACTGGCGATGCTTAGCTCGCGCGGAGGCCGCCGACAGCTCTTTCGTGCTCAGCACGTAAGTCGACGTTTCATGCAGTCGCTCAATCGCTAGATCGATAAATGAGCGCACTCGCCTCGGCTGCGCCGTGCGACTGCCGTAGTACAAATGAACGTGGATATGATTGCTCATGTGTTTGAGAAGCAGCGGTACGAGGCGGCCCGCCCGAATGTGTTCGGCTACCGATAGATTCGCAAGCTGGCCGATCACCTGCCCTGCAAGGACGGCCTGCACTTCAAGTTCGGTGTCGTTGGTGGCGAATGTGGGCGAAACGTGCCGGTGCACGATTTCGCCATCGATGACGAGATACCACGGAAGCGCTTGCCCCGTGGCGGGATGACGAAAAGCGCTGCAGCGATGCGTCGCCAAGTCGTCCAGCGATTTCGGCGCCCCATGGCGCTCCAAGTAGGACGGCGCAGCACAGATCATGAGTTGAACAGGAAAGAGTCGCCGCGCGATTACGCCTTCCTCCGGTGATTGACCTATCCTGAATCCGACATCCACCCGCTCCGTAACCCAATTGCTCTTCCCATCGTCCAACTGCACATCGGGCTGCACGTCCGGATATAAGCCGCAGAACTCGTCGATGAGCGGCATCAGGATCGGCGAGAACGAGGATTTGGGGCCCACTATCCGAAGCGGTCCGGCGATTTCGTCCTTCGAAGCGCGAGCCTGGTTCAAGGCACGGTCAAGCGCAGCCAATGCGGGCTGCGTGGTCTCCAGGAACCGCTGACCTTCATCCGTCAGCGACAGACTCCGAGTCGTCCGATGCAAGAGCCGAACACCCAGATGGTTCTCCAGTTGTGCAAGCGCTTGACTTGCTGCCTGAGGAGATACGTCCTGGGCAAGGGCCGCCCGTCGGATGCTACCAAGTTCGACAGCCTTGGCGAAAGTGGCGATGGCACGTAACTCGTTGATCGGCATGAATGTATTCACTTTCTCAATATCCGCACAGTATCAATAAAAACTTGATTGTGGAACAAGTTTTTGCAACCTAGTTGATTGACAGACAAACGCCTACAGTGACATCTTTATCAAAGGGGGCGTGGCATTTCCGCTGCCTCTTCCTGAGTCAACCTGCCTGCGCCTCCCCGTCGGCAGTCCTTGATAGAGCGCTTCGTATTGAAGGAGATAAACATGAAACATCGTCAACTCGGCAGCAGCGGCCTGGAAGTGTCGGCACTCGGTTTCGGGTGCATGGGCCTGAGCTTCGGCTATGGCCACGCCTTGGATCGCTCGTCGGGCGTGAAACTTATCCGCCAGGCGTTTGACCGGGGCGTGACTCTCTTCGACACCGCCGAGGCCTACGGCGCGCTTAACGAGGAGATGGTCGGAGAGGCCTTGGCGCCGGTGCGTGACCAAGTAGTCATCGCAACAAAGTTCGGCTTCAAGGAAGGCAAGCCATCGCTGGGTACTGACAGCCGGCCAGAACGCATCCGCGCTGTCGTCGATGCCTCGCTACGGCATTTGCGCACGGATCGCATCGATCTGCTATACCAACACCGCGTCGATCCACAGGTGCCGATGGAAGACGTGGCGGGCACGGTCAAGGAACTAATGGCTGAGGGCAAGGTATGCCACTTCGGTCTATCCGAAGCCGGCGTCGAATCAATCCGACGCGCTCACGCCGTTCAGCCGGTTGCGGCTTTGCAGAGCGAATACTCGTTATGGTGGCGGGAACCCGAGCAGGCGATCCTGCCTACGCTGGAGGAGCTCGGAATCGGTTTCGTGCCTTTCAGCCCGCTGGGCAAGGGCTTCCTGACCGGCGCGATCAAGGCCGACACGCAGTTCACGAAAGACGATTTCCGCAACGTAGTACCACGCTTTTCCGCCGAGGCGCGACAGGCCAACCAAGCGCTCGTCGATGCAGTGACCCTGATCGCCCAAGTCAAGGGAGTCACGCCGGCCCAGGTGGCCCTGGCCTGGCTGCTGGCACAGAAGCCCTGGGTCGTTCCTATTCCGGGAACCACCAAGCTCTATCGCCTGGAAGAAAACCTCGGTGCCTCGGCTGTCGAATTGACCGGCGAAGAACTGCAGAACATCGCCGACGTTCTCTCGCACATCACGATCGAAGGCGCACGCTATCCCGCTCAGTTGGCCAGCCGAGTGGGGCGTTAATGACTGTCTACCGTCCTTTATCGCATTCGAAAGAGCCATTGCCATGACCTACCACGTAAAAGGCTACGCCGCCCACTCGCCCGCAAGCCGGCTGGGCCTGTTCGAGTTCGACCGCCGTAGGCCGCGCCTCGACGACGTTGTCATTGAAATCCTCTACTGCGGCGTCTGCCATTCCGACGTGCACAACGCGCGAAACGACTGGGGCAATGCGCAATACCCGATGGTTCCCGGCCACGAGATCGTCGGGCGGGTGCTCGAAGTCGGCCCTGAAGTCACTCGCTTCAAGGCAGGTGATCGCGTCGGCGTCGGCTGTCTGGTCGAGTCATGCCACCACTGCAATGCCTGCGGCAAGGGCTGGGAGCAGTATTGCGAGAACGGCGCAACCTATACCTACAACCACAACGACCCGATCGATGGCACGCGCACCTACGGCGGCTACAGCGAGAAGATCGTCGTGGCCGAGCACTTCGTGCTGAAGCTGCCTGATGCACTGGACGCGGCTGGTGCTGCGCCGTTGCTATGCGCCGGCATCACCACCTACTCTCCGCTGCGCCACTGGCAGGTCGGCCCCCGCAGCAAGGTAGCCATCGTCGGCCTCGGTGGCCTGGGTCACATGGGGCTGAAGCTTGCCAAAGCCATGGGTGCCGAGGTGACGCTTTTCAGCCGTTCGCCGGGCAAGGAAGCAGACGCGCGCCGTCTCGGAGCCGATCGCATCGTCATCTCCACCGACCCTGCGCAGATGGCAGCGGTGACCGGCCATTTCGACCTGATCATCGATACGGTGCCGTACCAGCACGACCTGAACCCCTACGTGCCGACGCTAGCGACCAACGGAGCGATCGTCATGGTTGGCTACCTTGGCCCACTGGAACCTCCTTTCAACACCGGCCCGCTTGTTTTCAACCGCAAGGCCCTGGCGGGCTCGCTGATCGGCGGCATCGCCGAAACACAGGAAATGTTGGACTTTTGCGGCCAGCACGGCATCCATTCGGATGTGGAAGTCATCCGCATCCAAGACATCAACGAAGCCTACGAGCGCATGCTCAAGGCCGATGTGAAGTATCGTTTCGTGATCGACATGACCTCGTTGAAACAGGAGGCTTCGGCATGAGCCCCGCACCGCTCAATTTGCTGGTTGTCGGAGCGACTGGCAGCATCGGTCAGCTCGCTGTCTCAGAGGCATTGCATCAAGGGCACACGGTACAGGCGTTGGTGCGAGATCTGGCTCGTGCAGGCAGTCTGCCAGCGCAGGCGCACCGAGTGATCGGCGATCTCACTCATCCTTCAACGTTGGTGCAGGCCGTCAAGGGCGTGGACGCCATCGTGTTCACTCACGGCTCAGAAGGGAATGGAAAAGCCGCCGCCGAGAATGTCGACTATGGCGGCGTACGCAATGTGCTTGCAGCACTCGGCGGTCGTAAGGTGCGCATCGCCTTAATGACCGCTATCGGCGTGACCAACCGGCAAGGCGCTTTCAACAACACGACCGAAATCCACGACTGGAAGCGCCGTGATGAGCGGCTGGTGCGAGCCAGCGGCCTCGCCTACACCATTGTGCGGCCGGGCTGGTTCGACTACAACGCTCCCGATCAGCATCGACTCGTGCTACTGCAAGGCGATACCCGTCATGCCGGCAATCCGAGCGACGGCGTGGTCTCGCGCCAGCAGATCGCCGAGGTCCTGGTACGCAGCTTGAGTTCCGAGGCCGCCCGCGGAAAGACCTTCGAGCTGGTCTCTGAACGCGGTCCGGCCACCACGGACTTCGACGCCTTGTTCGCGAAGCTGGACCTTGACACCGTGGGTGCGCTGGACGCTGTGCGCGACACGCCGAATATGCCCTTGAGCAATGAGCCCGCGCGGGTACGCGAGGACCTCCAACGAGTGGCCGGATAGCGAGCAGCGCAATCCGATCGGCTCCCTTATCCGCCACACCATTCACAGGAGAACAAGATGAAAGATGTCGTCGTTGTCGTCGGTGCCGGATTTATCGGCCAGGCCATCGCCAGGCGGGTCGGCGCAGGCAAGCACCTGCTGCTCGCCAACCTCACAGATCAAAGTTCGATCGAAGCTGCCAACGCGCTCGCCAATGCCGGGTTCGACGTTAGTGCAGCAGCGGTCGACATCTCGTCGCGTGCCTCGGTCCAGGCTCTGATCGAGAAGGCGCATAGTCTGGGCAGCATTACCGGCCTCATCCATGCTGCCGGTGTGTCGCCGTCGCAGGCGCCTATCGAGACCATCCTGAAGGTTGATCTGTATGGCACGGCCCTGCTGCTGGAGCTGGTCGGCGAAGTGATCGCACGCGGCGGCTCGGGCGTGGTCATCTCTTCCCAATCCGGTCATCGGCTGCCTGCGCTGACGGCGGAACAGGACAAGGCTCTGGCAAGCACTCCAACGGAGGAGTTGCTGAAACTGGAAATGCTCCAGCCGAGCAAAGTGACCGATACGCTGCATGCCTACCAACTGTCTAAACGCGGCAACTCGCTGCGTGTGATGGCCGAAGCCGTGCGGTGGGGGCGCCGCGGCGCGCGGATCAATACTATCAGCCCCGGCATCATCATCACCCCGCTGGCACGTGATGAGCTGACCGGCCCGCGAGGCGAGGGCTACCGCAGAATGATCGACACCTGTGCAGTTGGGCGAGCGGGGACTCCGGATGAAGTGGGCAACGTGGCCGCACTCCTGATGGGGTCGGATGGTGGCTTCATCACCGGCAGCGATTTCCTTATGGATGGCGGCGTAACCGCTGCTTACTGGTTCGGCGAAGCCGCGCCCGCCGTTACTCGTTGAGAACGCATGGAAACGCTGTCCGGCCGTCGCGACTTCTTTCAGCGTGCACTCTTGCTCACCACCGTCAGCAGTGCCGCTACCGCTGCGCGCGGGAATCCGACGACCGCCATGGTCCCTAGCCCGAACCAGGTTCTTGTCGCCTATCTGTCGCGCTCGGGGAATACGCGCGTGGTCGCCGGCCAGATCGCGCGTGCTCAGACTGCGGACGTCTTCGAGATCCAGGCGTTACAGCCTTATCCGGAGGACTACCGGCAGACGGTGGAGCAAGCGGCACGCGAAGCCGAAACCGGCTTCGAGCCGCAGTTGAAAGCAACGGTACTCGGCATGGAGCGCTATCGAATAGTGTTCCTGGGCTTCCCGATCTGGGGCATGACGGCGCCGCCGCCGATCCGGTCGTTCCTGACTCGCCACAACCTGACGGGCAAGATCATCGTTCCCTTCATCACGCACGGTGGCTACGGGACGGGGCGTAGCCTCGCCGTCCTCGCTCAACTCGCGCTGCGTGCACGCATTGCTGACGCCTTCGTCATGCAGGCGGACCAGGAGCGTGACACGCTGGAGCGGGTGACGAACTGGCTGCAGCAAAGACCCGGCGGCCGATAGATCCGATCACACCGACCACTGGGAGCCACCTGATGCAGACACAGAAGCACTTGAAGTCACACACTGTCGTGCTGGCTTCGATCTCGATGCTGTTCGCCACCTTCGCGAGCGCGCAAGTCGGGCAAGCCGAGGCTGCGAACTCTGTCCATTCTCCGGCGGCCCAGCACACCAACAGCATCGGCATCAGTTTCGTACGAATACCTGCCGGCAGCTTCATGATGGGATCGGGCGACGACGACCGCGACGCCGGCGCTGCGGAGAAGCCTCGCCACCGGGTGACGATCACGCGCCCGTTTTACTTGGCCCGGCACGAGGTCACGCTGACGCAGTGGGAAGCGGTGATGGGCAATAGCCCCTTTAATTCGCGGCGCTCGAATCCCTACTACGACCTGCCGGGCATGGCCGAGCGCCTGCGCAAGCCGTCGAATCCTGCCACCGTGTCGTGGAACGACGCTCAGGCTTTCATCCAGCGCTTGAACGAGCGCGAAGGCCACCGGCGCTACCGATTGCCGACCGAAGCGGAGTGGGAATACGCAGCACGGGCCGGCACGACGACGACCTACTCGTTTGGCGACGACGTGCAGCAACTCGGTCGATACGCCTGGTACGGCGAGGACTTCGCGTCCGGTGCAACGCATCCCGTGGGGCAGAAGCTTCCGAACGCCTGGGGTTTGTACGACGTGCACGGCAACGTCTGGGAATGGGTGCAGGACAGGTACAGCGACGCCTACTACGCGAACAGTCCGGCCAGCGATCCGCCAGGACCAGCCTCCGGTACGAGCCGCACCGTGCGCGGCGGGAGCTGGCATGTCACCTCCGGAAGCTGGCGCTCGGCATTTCGCAAGCCCTATGACCCGGACTACCGCGGCATCAGCATCGGCTTTCGGCTGCTGTTGGAAGAGGAAGCCATTCCACCCCGCCAGTCGGCGACGAGGGTAGATGTACCAGGCCAGCGGCCGACGCTCCGTAGCAATGCCAGCGAACCAAGGGGCAGTGCTGCCATTGCTCGGAATATTGACGCATCTCGAAGGAGTCAGAACCCCATGTCTCAACCACCCGCCGAACAACAAGCCATCCATGCACTGTACAGCCGCATGCACCGGGCTATGGTGACCTCCGATACGCGAACTTTGGCCTCCATGCTGACCGACGATTTTCATCTCGTCCACATGACCGGGTACGACCAGCCTCGCGCCGAGTGGCTGGCACACATCGAGTCGGGACAAATGCGTTACCACGACTCTGCGGAAGAGGAGGTTGTCATCAAAGTCGATGGCAGCCAGGCAACGTTGAGAGGCCGTAACCGGGTCAACGCCAACATCTGGGGTGCACGGGGAATTTGGCCTCTGCAGCTCGACATTGACCTTTCCTTGCGCGACGGACGATGGCTGATGTCCGCAGCGCAAGCCACTACCTACTGAGCTGGCATTGCGGGATTCATTTCATTCTTTGCACGATCCTGCATGGGTCGACACCAAAGTGAGACAAGCTCCGCCAGAAGAACTAAGCTGATACGCATGTTCAAGTTCACCGGCCACCTGTCGAACCCAAGCCTCCGCATGTCGGAAGATCCGGTGCGGGTGACGGTGTTGAAAGCGGAGTTGGCCGCGAGCATTGCCCGTCTAACCCGGGGAGAAGGTGCCTTCACGACAGCGATTCCTCGGCTGATCCTCGGCAAGGTTTCACGCACCCTGCATCCCGTGCACACGGTCTATGAACCCGCACTGTGCGTGATCGCCCAGGGCAGCAAGCGGGTACTGCTCGGCGATGACGTCTACGTCTACGACCCAAGTCAGTACCTCGTCTTTGCGCAGAACCTTCCTGTCGTCGGGCAAGTGATTGATGCATCGCCCGAATGTCCCCACCTGGCGATGCGGCTCAACTTGGACGTCAAGGAGATCATGGCCCTGGCATTGGAACTGGGCTTGAAGGGCAAGCCTTCTTCGGGTCATGAGGTCGGGCGCGGTATCTACACCAGCGACAACACGGTGGTCCTGCTGGAGCCGCTGCTGCGCCTGCTGGCGTTGCTGGAGACTCCTGAAGACATTCCTACCTTGGCGCCTCTGGTCATCCGGGAGATCGTGTACCGGCTATTGAAGTCCTCGGATGGCTGGCGGCTCGCGCAATTGGCCATGGTCGAGAGCCACAGCCAGCGTGTCGCGCAAATCATCGAGGTGTTGCGGAAGCGCTATGCGGAAACGTTGCGCATGGAAGACCTCGCCAAGCAGGTGCATTGGAGCGTCTCTGCGCTGCACCACCACTTCAAGGCCATTACGGCCATGAGCCCGCTGCAATACCAGAAGCAACTTCGCCTGCAGGAAGCGCGGCGCGTGATGCTCGGCGAAAACATCGACGCGGCCGCCGCAGGGCACCGCGTGGGCTACGAGAGTCAATTCCAGTTCAACCGCGAGTACAGCCGGTTTTTCGGGGCGCCGCCTGCGCGCGACATAAAGCGATTGCGCGAACAGCAGGCGACCGGCGGCATGAGCGGCTAAACGATTGAAGCGAGGGGCGTCCCGTGTAACGGCCCCCTGCGTGTACCACCCACAGCCGACGCCAGGGTGCCTTCGACGGCGGCCCAGGACGAACTCGTGCCTTCGCTGGGATGCGCACAGGCGAATGGACCACCAACGACAGGAGTTTTCATGAAGAAGCATCAACTGAGAGAGACGCGCATGGACTTTATCGAGCGCTGACCCCTGACTCTCCCACGCATACGACGCAGAGGAATTTCATGAAGCGTGTGTTGATTCTCGGCGCCCACGGGCAGATCGCCCGTGTGGCCACAGATCTGTTCCTGACCCGTCCCGAGATCCGGCTTACCCTGTTTGCCCGCCAAGGCCGACGACGACTGAAATTTGACGGCAACCCACGCGTAGAAGTCGTCGAGGGTGACGTGCTCGACGCTCAGGCCCTTGACGCGGTGATGCCGGGCCACGATGTGGTGTATGCCAACCTGGCCGGGCCGTTGGAGCAGCAGGCCCGGGGGATAGTGAAAGCCATGCTCAATGCCGGCGTTCGCCGCCTGATCTTCATCAGCTCGATGGGGATCTACGACGAAGTGCCGGGCGAGCGGCACGGCAGCATCCTCGATCCCTATCGCAAGGCTGCTGCCGTCATCGAAGCCTCGTCGCTGGACTACATCTTGCTGCGCCCGGCCTGGCTGAACAACCGAGACGAGATCGCCTACGGAACTACGCAAAAGGGCGAACCCTTTCAAGCGGCCGGCGAGTCGGTGTCACGCAAGAGCGTGGCTGATCTCGTAGTCCGGCTTGCAGTCACCCCGGAGATGGACATCCGGCACAGCCTGGGTGTTCACAAGGAGACGGTTCGTGCGAGCTGAGACCATTTCAGCCAATCCGGCGCATCGCGGGTACCTGGTGGTGATCATGCTCGCCAGCTACGCGATGATCGTGATCGACAACTCGATCGTGATCACCGGGCTGCCCTCCATCCGCGACGGCCTGGGGTTCTCGGCGGGTGGTCTGTCGTGGGTGCAAAACGCTTACGCCCTGGCGTTTGGAGGCCTCATGCTGCTGGGTGCACGTGCCGGCGATCTGCTGGGCCGGCGACGTGTTTTCATCGTCGGTTTGGGCATATTCAGTGTGGCCTCGCTGTTCATCGGCTTGGCCAGCACGCCAGCTTGGTTGGTCGGCGCGCGGGCGGTTCAAGGCATCGGCGCCGCCGTCCTCGCCCCCTCCACGCTCGCCCTGTTGTCCACCAGCTTTGCCGAAGGACCCGAGCGCAATCGTGTTCTCGGCTGGTATGGGGCGGTCGGCGGCATCACTGCCAGCCTCGGTCTGGTGGTAGGTGGCATCGTGGCGGACCTGATCTCTTGGCGGGCCGGCTTCTTCATCAATGTCCCGATCGGTGCACTTCTGATGTGGGGTGCCCGTCGCTACATCGACGAGACGCCACGGCAGTCCGGTCGGTTCGACATCGCGGGCGCGGTCCTCTCCACTCTGAGCGTTGTCGCGCTGGTCTATGGCCTGGTTCACGCGGCCGAGGAAAGCTGGTTGCATTGGAGAACGGCCGCACCGCTGTTGGCTGGTGTCGTGTTTGGCGCGCTGTTCCTGCAGGTTGAGCGTCATGCCGACCAGCCCATCCTTCCACTACGGCTGTTCGCTAGTCGCGAACGCTCGGGTGCGAATGCAGCACGCGTGCTGTTCATCGGCGCCGCGATGGGATTCTTTTTCTACGTCACTCAGTACCTGCAGGGCGTGCTCGGCATGCGTCCTATGTGGGCCGGCATCGCCTTTTTTCCGTCGATGCTGGTCAACTTCCTCGGTGCTTTGACTGCTCCAAGACTCGTGAACCGGTTCGGCCACAACGCTGTGCTGGCGGCCGCACTCACAACGTCGCTCGTGGGCATGGCGGGGTTAGGACAGCTCGATGCCGGTAGCCCCTTTCTGCTCGGCGTTGCGCTGCCGATGGCGCTGGTAGGCGCAGGCATGGGGGCTACCTTGGCGCTGCTCACGATCAACGGTGTGGCCGGCGTCGCACCGCAGGATGCCGGCTCGGCGTCAGGACTCGTAGGTGTGGCGCATCAACTAGGAGGCGCCCTGGGTCTGGCGATTCTCGTGGTGGTATTCGCGGCGCCCGTAGTGCCGAATGGGACCGCGCCAAACATCGAGCTTGCGCACAGGGTTGGCGCAGCGCTGTCCGGGGCCGCCGTCTTGCTGGCCTTCGCACTGCTTCTCGTTTTTTGGTATGTGGTTCGCAGGTCGCCATCGGCCAGGACCGGTGTGGAAGGTTCTGCCGTACGAAGGGATTCCCAATGACGGCGCTGACCCTGGACTGCGCCATCCTGCGCTGTCGTGTCCATAAGGCTCGGCGGTCTCCAACTCGGCTCGCCGAATGCTCTCAATCAACAGCAAAGGAAACATCATGAAGTACATCAAACTCGGAAACACTGGCGTCGACGTCTCGAAAATCTGTCTCGGGATGATGAGTTTTGGCAAACCAGGCAGTGAACATGGACTGTTCCCCTGGGCGGTGGACTTCGAAGACGCCAAGCCCATCTTTAAGAAGGCGATCGAGCTCGGCATCAACTACTTCGACACGGCCAACGTGTACCAGTTGGGCTCCAGCGAGGAGGTGACCGGCAAGCTCATCAGGGAATTCAATCTCGACCGGGATGACATCGTCGTCGCTACCAAGGTCCGAATGGAGATGCGGCCCGGTAAGCCAAACGGCAGCGGCCTTTCGCGAAAAGCCATCCTCGGCGAAATCGACAAGAGCCTGAAGCGGCTGGACCTGGACTACGTTGATCTCTACACCATCCATCGGCTCGACCCGCTGACCCCCATGGAAGAAACCATGGAGGCGCTCCACGATGTCGTGAAAAGCGGCAAGGTCAGATACATCGGTGCCTCGACCATGTACGCCTGGGAATTTGAAAGGATGCAGAACATCGCGGAGACGAACGGATGGACAAAATTCGTCGCGATGCAGAACCACTACAACCTCATCTACCGGGAAGAAGAGCGCGAGATGATCCCGCTGTGCAGGGATCGCAATATCGCGCTCACGCCATGGAGCCCACTGGCCGGCGGTCGACTGGCGCATCCATGGGGAACGGTCACGCAGCGCGTGAAGATCGATGAAGTCTCAAAGTGGGTCTGGGACGGTACCAACGACCTGGATAAGGTCGTCATCGACAATCTGCAATCTTTGGCACAGGCGCGAGGCATCTCGATGGGCCAGATGTCCTTGGCGTGGATGCTCAGCAAGTCCTACATCGCCGCACCCATTGTCGGGACGACAGCGACAAAGCACGTAGAAGAAGCTGTCGCGGCGCTGGAGATTCAACTCTCCGACGAAGAAATCCAGGCGCTCGAAAAGCCTTATGTTCCGCATCCCGTGCTGGGAATGATGTGAGGGACTCATTCCAAATAGTCGTTACCCAATAACTGTGTGGAAAGCAAGCCGCCCGAATAACCAGCGGATGGCTAGAAGTAGCAACCAAGTTTTGAAGTTAACCAGCGGTGTGCTCCGCTACCCCGGGAGTCATCACATTCAAAGAAGAGGAGGCGCACGCGCTCAACAACCGACTCGATACGCTCGTTGATGCGCCAGCTCAACGGGTCAGCGACCGCACGATCTTTGCGCGGCTCGTCAAACCAGAGGCGGCTCCAGTGAGAGCGGCGCGATCATGTTATGGAAACCTTTGAGTGGATCATCGTATTGCTGATCGCAGCAGCGTCTCTGGCCGAGCTAGCTCGTCGGATCGGGACGCCGTATCCCACACTGCTGGCGCTGGGGGGCGCGGGTCTGGCTTTCTTACCTGCGATCCCACAATGGACACTCGATCCTGAGTTGGCCTTGGCCTTGTTCGTGGCGCCGGTGCTGCTCGATGCAGCCTACGATACATCGGTTCGCGACCTTCGCGCGAACTGGCGTCCCGTAACCGGCCTCGTGGTGGCCGCAGTTGGAACGACTGTGGTCGGCGTGGCGCTGGCCTGCCGCTGGCTCGTGCCGGAGATGCCTTGGCCGATTGCGGTGGCGTTGGGCGCCATTGTGGCTCCGCCGGACGCAGCCGCGGCAACGGCCGTAATGCGTCAGGTGGGATTGCCGCACCGCGTACTCAACATCCTGGAAGGCGAGAGCCTGCTTAACGACGCCAGCGCGTTGTTCGTGTACCGCTTAGCCCTAATGGCGGCGATCGCGGGACCTTTGGGCTTCGGCGACTACCTGCCGGTGTTCCTGCTTACGGTGTTCGGCAGCATTGCTGCGGGCGTCGGCTTGGGCTTCGTCTTGCGCCCGGTGACGAGTGCGCCTGAGCACGTCCCCACGTCGTTGATCCTGCAGTTCGCCGTCACTTTCGGGGTCTGGATACTCGCCGAGAAAATCGGCCTCTCCGGCATCCTGACGATGGTGGCTTTTGCGATGACCATGGCGCGCGGCGGTGGCCCAAGACTTCCGGCGCGCATGCGCGTGCCGATTTTCGCCGTCTGGGAAACGGTGGTCTTCGTCTTGAACGCGCTCGCCTTCGTGCTGATCGGCATGCAGTTGCGACCAATCTGGGAGCGCCTGGGGAGCGGCACCGCCCGCGTCGATGCCGTCGTGGTGGCTGTGGTCGTACTCGGCGTAGCCATCGCGACACGGTTTCTGTGGGTGATGGGCTACAGCGCGCTCGTAATGCACAACAACAAGAAGATTGAGTCCGGGAAGCGTCCGAAACGATCGTGGGGCGGCGGCCTCGTGCTCTCCTGGGCCGGGATGCGCGGCATCGTGACCCTTGCCGCCGCCTTCGCTATTCCCGAGACACTGCCGGATGGTTCGCCATTCCCTTTCCGCGACCTCATCCTCCTGAGCGCGTTCGTGGTGGTGTTCGGCACGCTGGTGGTCCAGGGGCTGACGATGAAGACGCTCATCGGCTGGCTGAAGCTGTCTGACGACGATCCGGTAGCCGCAGAAGTGCGAGCGGGGCGGACGCTGATCTATCAGGCACTGCTCGACGCGATCCAGACGGACGACTCCGTGCACGCGAGACTGCTCAAGAAGGAATACCAGGGTGTCGTCGAACTGAACGCAAGCCAGGACAATGCGCAGCCGCTGAACGAAGTCCCTGGAGGGCCATTGCGGCGACAGGCCATCAAGGCTGCACGCCGCAAGGCAATCGAACTTCGCAATCAGGAAGCCATCGGCGAGCAGGCATACCGAGCGCTAGTGCAAGAGCTGGATTGGGCTGAACTGGCTGCCGGGGGAACTGCTGGCGGCTGAATACTGTGAATGGATGTTAATGGAGGTGCGGATAAAAACTTGGACTGGTTTTATGCCGCGAGCCCTAGGCTCACCCGGTATTCGACGGAGCTGAGAGCGCCGAGAGAGTGAACTACCTCCAAGTAGTCCAAAAATTCCGCCGCCCCTCCTGGTCAACCTGTCATCGGCGGCAACAGTCAATGTACGCGTTGTAGGCCTTTGGCATTTGGACAGGGTCGTTTAGCCCCGGGTCGGTGGCGCGGTTGATTGCCGCACGACCAGTTCCAGCGTGTCGACGCATTCCATTGGCGGGGTGTCGGGAGCGTTGTCTAGCAGGCTCAGTAACATTTCAATACCACGCGCAGCCATGGCGGTAGTGGGAATGGCTACTGTGGTAAGCCCGGGCCTGGACTGGGCCGACTGCTGGATGTTGGTGATGCTGACCACCGACAGGTCTTGCGGCACGCGTATGCCCAGGTCGGAGGCGGCGTCCAGCACGGCCAGTGCCGGCAGATCGTTCGAGACAAACAGGGCCGTGATGTCTGGCTTGCTGGCCAGATAGCGGTGCGCGGTGGCGTAGCCTTGCTCAAACGAATCTTCACAGACCATCACGTTGGCGGCAGGCAGCTCGGCACCCGCGGCGGCTATGGCCTGGCAGCAGCCCTCGTAGCGGCCGCCGTGGATGCCGTCGAGCGCACTGGCGATGATGGCGCCAATTTTCCGGTGGCCCAGGGCCAGCAGGTGTTCGGTCGCCAGCTGCCCCGCCTTGCGTGAATCAAAGCCCACGCAGGGGATGCCGGGGTGGCGCTCCGGGAATTCCCACACACTGACGACCACCGGCATGCCGCTGTCTGCCAGGGCCTGCAGCTGTGGCAGGTACAGGTCACCCCGGTTAGCGACCAGCACGCCGTCAGACAGCGAGCCGGCCACATCGTGCAAAAACTGCTGGCCGCCGTCTTCCTCGTGTTCGGTGTTGCAGATCAGCAGAAAGCGGCCGTTCTTGCGGGCCGCCAGATGGGCCTGCAGTGTGAACTCGGGGTAGAAGGGGTTGGTGATGCAGCTCACCATCAGCGCCAGGGTGGGGGCTTTGCGCTCCACCAGCGCGCGGGCGTTCAAATTGGGGCGGTACTTCTCGGCGGCAATTGCGGCCAGCACTCGCTCACGGGTTTCATCGCCTACGCGGCCCTTGCCGCGAATCACATTCGTCACCGTGGTGGGGGTGACGCCTGCGCGCAGTGCCACTTCTTTGATGGTTGCCATATCGGTCGGATGCGGATTTCGAAGGTGTTGGAGGGGCGTGGAGCAGCAGGGTGGATAGCCTGTATCAGGGCCTGATTGTCGTCTCAAGCAGAACTTTTTTTGCAAAACTAGTTTAACGTTAAATCAAATTGCGCTAGACTCCCGCAAAATTCAGAAAAATCAAAGTGTCGCCACAGGGGCGACGGCCAAATGCAGCGTTTGCTGTTTTTTTTGGTGCAGTTGATTTAACGTTAAATCAAGCAGGAGACAAAACATGGCGGCCATCCGTTTGCAGGGCGTATTCAAGTCGTTTGGCGACTTCCCACCGGTTCTGAAAGACGTGAACCTGGACATTGGCGAGAGCGAGTTTTGCGTCTTCCTCGGGCCGTCGGGCTGCGGCAAGTCCACGCTGCTGCGGATCGTGGCGGGTCTGGAAGACCCAACGGGTGGCGACATCGAAATTGCTGGGCAGCGCGTCAATGCCGTACCCGCGGCCAAGCGCGGCGTGGCCATGGTGTTCCAAAGCTATGCGCTGTTTCCCCACATGACGGTGGCCGAGAACATGGGCTTTGGCCTGAAGCTGGCCAAGAAGACGTCGACCGAAGTGCAGCAAAAGGTCTTGGAAGCCGCGCGCATTCTGCAGCTGGAGACGCTGTTGGACCGCAAGCCCAAAGCCCTCTCTGGCGGTCAGCGGCAGCGCGTGGCGATTGGCCGGGCGATTGTGCGGGAGCCGGGCGTGTTTCTGTTCGACGAGCCGCTGTCCAACCTGGACACCACCTTGCGGGGCCAGACCCGGCTGGAGATCGCCAAGCTGCATGCCAGCTTCAAACAATCGTCCACGGTGTATGTGACCCACGACCAGGTCGAAGCCATGACTCTGGCCGACAAGATCGTGTTGCTGAATGCCGGCGCTAATACCGACCGTTACGGCAGCATCGCCCAGGTCGGCGCGCCGCTGGAGCTGTACCACAGCCCCAACAGCCAGTTTGTGGCCGGCTTCATTGGCTCGCCCCAGATGAATTTCTTGGCCGCCCGCGTGCTGGACTGCAATGCCCACGGCGTTGCGGTGGCAGTCCACGCCACCGGGCAAACCGTGCGCACCCACCACAAGTCAAGCCAGTTGCAAGAGGGCCAGGAGTTGACGCTGGGCATACGTCCCGAGCATCTGCGGCCATGCGCACCGCAGGCCGTGGACAGCGTGGATGCGTCAGCGATCACCGGCCTCATTGCCGCCATCGAACGGCTGGGCGAACAAACCTATTTGCACTTCAGCTGTGGCGACAGCCAGAGCCTGATCGCCAGCGTGCCGGGCAATACCGCGCACCGGATGGGCGATGCGATCACGTTGGCAGTGCCCGCTGAACACTGCCATCTATTCACCGCGGACGGACGCGCGGTTCAGCAGAACTAAACCAAAACAGGAGACAAAGATGAAATTTAAGCAATTACTCACCGCATGTGCCGCCACCCTGGCACTGGCATCCGGGGCCCACGCGGGCACCATGACGGCCAACATCGCCTTCAAGGGCAGCGGCTCGCGGGCGGTTTGGGAGGGCATCATTGCCGACTTTGAGAAGGCCAACCCGGACATCAAGGTCAAGGCTGCCTTCATCGAAGAAGAAACCTACAAAGTGCAGTTGCCCGCCTGGCTCACCACGGCTGCACCCGACATCGTGAAATGGCATGAAGGCGAGCGCATGGCCTATTACGCTAAGCGAGGGCTGTTTGAAGACATCTCCGAGGACTGGGCCAAGAACGGCTGGGACAAAGACTTTGCCTCCTTGAAGGGTGCCTCATCCTATAAGGGCAAGCAGTACGCCCTGCCTACCGACTACTTCGGCTGGGGTGTGTACTACCGCAAGGACTTGTTTGACAAGGTGGGCATCAAGGCCGAGCCCAAGACCTGGGAGGAATTCCTGGACGCCTGCAAGAAGCTTAAGGCTGCAGGCATTGCGCCCATCGTAGTAGGCGGGCGTGATTCGTGGACACTGGCCGCATGGTTTGACTACCTGGACTTCCGCATCAACGGCTACGAGTTCCACATGAAGTTGATGGACGGCGAGATCGCCTACACCGACCCGCGTGTAAAGGCCGTTTACGCGGCCTGGAAGACGCTGCTTGACGAGGGCTACTTCATCGAAAACGCGCTGTCCTACACGCTCGATTCCGCGCAGCCGCTGTTCAACCAAGGACAGGCGGCGATGACCCTGATGGGCACCTTTTTGTCGGGCGGCATTCCGCCGGACGTGAAGCAAAAGACCGGCTTCTTCCAGTTCCCTGTGGTTAAGAGCGGTGTGCCGATGGCCGAAGACGGCTCGGCCGAATGCCTGAACATTCCAGCCAAGGCTAAGAACAAGCCGGACGCCCGCAAGTTCCTGGCATTTATGGGCACGCCGGAGATAAGTGGCCGGCTGGCCAAACCCTTTGGCACCTTGCCTGCCAACAACCGGTCGACGGTATCGGACGACCCGATTGCCCGCCGTGCGTTTGACATCCTGTCGTCCACCAAGGGCGGTATCGCGCAGTTCTACGACCGCGACATGACCAAGGAAATGGCCGACGAGGGCATGAAGGGCATGCAGCGCTTCATGACGGACCCCAGCAAGCTGGACGACATCCTGGCGCAGGTGGAGCAGCAGCGGCTGCGCATCTACGCGAAGAAGTAAATCCAAGCCAGGGGCTGAGACATCCGCCCCCGCGCCACTTCTCCAGAAAGCCATTCAAGCCATGTCCACACAAGCCCATGCATCGCCATTGGCCAGGCAGCGCCGCCTGTCTGCGGCCCTGTTTCTTGCACCCGCATTGACCGTATTTGCGGTGTACGTGATCTACCCCATCTTCAACAGCATCGTGCTCAGCTTCTATGACTGGGACGGTGTGGCCGACAAAGTCTACATAGGCTTGGCCAACTACCGCGAACTCTTTGAGTCGCAGACCTTCTATATCGCGCTGAAGAACAATCTGCTGTGGCTGCTGCTGTTCATGCTGGCGCCGCCGATTGGCCTGGCCTTCGCCCTGTTCCTGAACCAGCAGGTGCGTGGCATCAAGCTGGCCAAGTCGCTGTTCTTCGCGCCCTTTGTGCTGCCGGGCGTGGTGGTGGGCCTGGTGTTTGGCTGGTTCTTCGACCCGAGCTTTGGCCTCTTCAGGCTCATCGTGGGCCACGGCGTGCCGGTGCTGGGCGACGAGCGCTATGCCACCTACGGCATCATCTTTTCCGCGCTGTGGCCGCAGATACCGTTTTGCATGGTCCTGTACCTGACGGGGCTGACCGGCATCAACCACGAGGTCATAGAAGCCGGTCGCATGGAAGGCGCCAGCGGCTGGACCTTGCTCTGGCATGTGGTGCTGCCGCAGCTGCGGCCTGCCACCTTCATGGCCATCACCCTGACGGTGATTGGCGCGCTGCGCAGCTTTGACCTGATCGCGGTGATGAGCGGCGGCGGCCCTTACGACAGCTCGACCGTGCTGGCGTACTTCATGTACGACCAATCCATCAAGTACTTCCGGTTTGGCTACTCCGCCGCCATTGCGGTGGTGCTGTTTCTCATCATGTCGGTATTCATTGCGTATCAGCTGCGTCGCCTGCTGAAAGCAGAAAGTTGAGCGAGGGTCACCATGTTTCCCCTACCTATTGAGAAATGGAAGCCCATCAACCGGCTGGGCTACAAGTGCGTGCTGCCCATCGCGCTGCTGCTTTGGCTGATGCCGCTGCTGGCCGTGATGGTGACTTCGGTGCGGTCCAATGAGGATCTGTTGCAAGGCAACTATTGGGGTTGGCCGCAGAGCATCACGGTGGTGGAGAACTACCGCACCGTGTTGGTCAGCTCGCCCATGTTGCAGTACTTCTGGAACAGCTGCCTGATCACCCTGCCTTCGGTGCTGGGCGCCATGGCGTTCTCGGCCATGGCCGGCTTTGCTTTGGCCACCTATCCCTTCAAAGGCAACACCTCCATCCTCGCCACCTTTGTGGCGGGCAACTTTGTGCCGGTGCAAATCTTGATGATCCCAGTGCGGGACCTGACCCTGCAGATGGGCATGTTCAACACGGTGCAGGGTCTGGTGTTCTTTCACGTGGCATTCCAGACCGGCTTTTGCACGCTGTTCTTGCGCAACTTCATCAAGGAGCTGCCGTTTGAACTGTTTGAAGCCGCGCGCATTGAAGGTGCGTCCGAATGGCAGCTGTTCTACAAGATCGTGTTGCCACTCATAACACCGGCACTGGCGGCACTGTCCATCCTGGTCTTCACCTTTGTGTGGAACGACTACTTCTGGGCTCTGTGCTTGACGCAGGGGGACGAGGCCGCGCCCATCACCGTCGGGGTGGCCGCCTTGAAAGGGCAGTGGACTACCGCGTGGAACCTGGTGTCCGCCGGGTCTCTGCTAGCCGCCATGCCGTCTGTGCTGATGTTCTTTGCCATGCAAAAGCACTTTGTTTCCGGCCTCACCTTTGGCGCAACCAAGGGCTGAGGTCTTCCCCCACACCGCAGCTTCGACCTGTTGCCGGGGCTGCACATAACCATCATTAGATAGGAAATGACATGAAAGTCGGAGTCGATTACTACCCGGAACATTGGGATGCCAGCATGTGGGAGCAAGACGCCATCGCCATGAAAGAGGCGGGTGTCTCTATCGTCAGGCTGGCGGAGTTTGCCTGGTCAAGAATGGAGCCCACACAAGGCGTTTTTAACTTTGACTGGCTGGACAAGGCCATCGCTGTGTTGGCTGCACAAGGCATCGAGATCGTTTTGGGTACGCCCACCGCAACGCCACCCAACTGGCTGGTCGAGGCCTACCCCGATGTGCTGCCGGTGGACAGCAAGAAGCAACCTATGTACCCGGGCGTGCGCTGCCACCGCTGCTACAACAGCCCATCGCTCAAGCACTTCACTGCACTCATCGTGAACGAGATGACGGGCCGGTATGCAAACAACAAAGCCGTCATCGGCTGGCAGACCGACAACGAGCTGGCCGCCAACGATTGCCATTGTGTGAACTGCACGGCGCAGTTCAGGGTCTGGCTGCAAGACAAATATGGAACGCTGGAAAACCTGAACCGCGAATGGGGCACCGTGGTGTGGAGCGGCGAGTACAGCGCCTGGACCCAGGTGACCACCCCGCTGGGCGGCTCGCCGCACCAGAACCCCTCGCTGCTGCTGGACTTTCAACGCTTCTCTTCGGACTCGGTGGCGGCCTTCAACGGCT
Organism: Rhodoferax sp. GW821-FHT07F03; assembly: GCF_059418745.1. Taxonomy (NCBI): domain Bacteria; kingdom Pseudomonadati; phylum Pseudomonadota; class Betaproteobacteria; order Burkholderiales; family Comamonadaceae; genus Rhodoferax; species Rhodoferax sp. GW821-FHT07F03. The sequence continues at coordinate 116,780 of NZ_JBWKQM010000004.1, read as the reverse complement.
TCCAGGCCGCGCTGCTACGCGAGCGCTGCAAAGACCGGTTCGTTACCCATAACCTCTGGGGCTACCCGGTGGTGACGGACTACTACGACCTGTTCAAGGACATGGACTTCGTGTCGCTGGACTACTACCCCAGCACAGACCTTAAAAATGACGCCAAATCCAAGTTCTACCATGGTGCGTTGACGCACGATCTCACGCGTGGTGTGAAGCAAAAAAATTACTGGGTCATGGAGCAACTCAGCGGCACCCCTGGCTGCTGGTACCCCATGTCGCGCACTCCGTTCCCCGGCATGATCCGCGCCCATGCATGGCAAAGCATCTCGCGCGGTGCCGACGTGGTGGTGCACTTCCGCTGGCGTACCGCAAGGGTGGGGGCCGAGCAGTTCTGGCACGGCCTGCATGACCACCACGGCATTCCAGGCCGGCGCTTCCAGGAGTTCAAGCAGTTTGCGCACGAGGTGAATCGCCTCAGTGCCGCGCTGGACGGCACGGCCGTGGTGAATGACGTAGCCATGTTGTTCTCCCACGAACAGCACAACGCACTGAAGATCCAGCCGCAGTCGGATGGCTTCGACTACCTGGACAACTTCAAGCAACTGCACAGCGCATTCCTGCGCCTGGGTGTGGGCACCGATGTCATCAACTGGACGGCTGATATTGATCGCTACAAAGTGGTGGTGGCACCCTATCTGTTTTTGGAAAATGCAGAAGTCAACGCTAAGCTGCAGAGCTTTGCACAGGGCGGTGGCACCGTGGTCCTGACCACCCGTACGAGCGTGAAGAACATGAACAATGTGTGTGGGCCGCAGCGGCTGCCGGGTGGATTGGCGGCGATGGCAGGTGTCGAGGTGGACGAGTACGACCCGGTGGGCCGCGACCTGCAAACGCTGCGTTTTGCAAGCTCCGAAGAGCACACTTGCAAACAGTGGTGCGACGTATTAACCCCCACGACAGCCCGGACCATTGCGCACTATGCCTCTGAATATTTCGAGGGACGCAGCGCGATTACCAAAAACACGTTCGGTCGAGGATGTGTCTACTACATCGGCACGGTCCTGAGCGACTCCGCGTACAAGCATCTTTTTTCCGATGTGGTTCGTGACGCGAGCCTGGAGCACTTCGACGGTCTTCCAGAGGGGGTAGAAGTTTCTCGCCGGACGGGCTTAGGCAAAGATTTTTTGTTTGTACTGAATCTGTCCAAAGAGGAGAAGGTGGTTCGGTTGGGCCAGAGGCGTTATGCCTGCGAACTTTCCGGTGAGCAGTTCCATGACTGCATGACTCTCGAAGGCGGTGCTGTCCTGGTACTTCGGGAGATCGCCGCAGAAGTCTGATGCCTAGTGCAACGAGGGAGGTGTAAAGACAGACATCGTGTCCACGATGTCCAAGAGGCGGAGCGCAACGTACCCAAGGGTATGCAACAACAACGAGGAGACAAATATGCCACTGAGACAAAGCTGGATGAGATTCGTAGGGGCTGCCGTTGCAGCTATTGCATTGGGTGCCATAGGCTTCCCTGTAGGTGCCCAAACAAGCGGAGTCAACACGGTCTACACGCCCGGTGCTGGTTCCGTAAATCCCGGGGCTATGTATGCACGGACCATCACGCTGCGCCACAACGGCGATGCGAACGGAACCATGCTGACGACATTTGAGACTTACACGACTTCGACCCCCGTGTTCCCTGTTTACAAGAGCACCAATGGCGGTACGAGTTGGACGGCACTCTCGCAGGTTGCCGACACGGTTAACGGTTACGGAATGCGATGGAACCCGCAGATCTATGAGCTTCCGGCTCCCGTGGGGCAATTGCCTGCAGGAACCATCCTGATGGCGGGGCTTTCTGTGCCCTCTGATCTGAGGTCGACCGAGATTTTGTTATTCGCAAGCCGTGACAAGGGGGCGACTTGGTCGTTCTTGAGTTCGGTGGCCAAGGGTGGTGCGGGCTATGTGAGCGACCCCAACACGCCCGTGTGGGAGCCGTTCATCATGTACTACCAGGGGCAGATCGTGGTCTATTACTCCGACCAGCGACAAAACTCGGTGCATTCACAGCTACTGGATCACCAGACATCGACCGACGGTCTCACGTGGTCGGCCCCCGTCAACGATGTCGTGTACCCGGCCCAAACCGCACGTCCTGGGATGACATCGGTTGCCGCTATGAACAATGGCAACTGGATACTCTCCTACGAGTATTGCGGTGCTCCAGAGGGTAGCTGCCCGGTGTATTACAAGATTGCTACCAACCCGCTCGACTTCAATTCGGTGGTGGGGAAGCCACTCGTGTTGGACGATGGGTCGCACCCTTGCTGCCAACCCCATGTTGTTTGGACGCCTAGTGGTGGCGCGAACGGCACCATTGTTTTGAGCAATGGTCAGCAGCTACCTCTCGCGATCAATACGGCGGGCGGAGACCCGTCAGCATGGCGCTCGCAAATGTCCAATGCGCCGGGAGGTTACAGCCGCTCGCTCATGGTGCTGCCGGATGGAAGTGGTGTGATGACCGTCACAGGGGGTTACCACGACAGCAATTTTCTGAACAAGGTGCAAGTCGCGTTGGACAATGTAGCACCGGGTATCTCGATGGAGGCGACTTACCAACTTACCAATGTGTATTCAGGCCTTAAGCTCAGTGTGGCCAGTGCGTCGACGTTGAATGGCGCGCAGGTCGTGCAAGCGCTGGCTTCGACGGGTAGAGAGCAGCAATGGGTGCTCAAACGCCAGGCAAATGGCTATTTCACCATTAACAACGTTAACAGCGCTCTGGTGCTTGGAGTGTCGGGCGCATCCACTACCGATGGTGCGGCCGTACAGCAGCAAACCGCAACTGCCGGCGCCGCGTCACAGGAGTGGGCGGTTGTGCAGGGAGTGGATGGCGCGTTCACCGTAACGAATCGGAAAAGCAATGCATTACTGGACGACTACCAATGGGCAAAGGCGAATGGAGCACCGATGGTCCAATGGACCGACACTGGTTCTGCAAATCAGCGCTGGACATTCACCCAGGTTGCACTTCCAAGCCTCACGACCGGGCAGTTCACTATCCAGAATGGCCTAGGTAAATACCTTGAAATCCCAGGCGGTTCGACGGCCAGTGGCACCCAGGCGGATCAATGGTGGTATGCGAACCAAAACTGGCACCTGTGGACTTTCATCGCAGCAATCGGTGGCTATCGCATTACCAACGGCAATTCTGGAATGGCATTGACGGACGATTTCGGCAATGGTTCGAGCGTGGCGATTCTGCAGCGTCCGGTCAACACGTCGGATGCCAAGCAAGTATGGTCTTTGACACTCCACGGTCCCGATCAGTATTACCTTACAAACGTCAGCACAGGGCGCGTAGTCACGATTGCTGGTGGCGTCTCCACGAACTTGGCGCGGGCGGTGTCCTGGCCTGCAAACGGAACTTCCGACCAGGTCTGGACGGTGAAGCGCATCAACTAAGAACCTGTCGCGTTGATCCGGATGCCCGGGGTTGCGGTTTCTTTTGTAAAAGTGACTCTGGCGTAGGCAATACCTGCGCTGGAAGCTATCAAGTTCATAGTGAATGGCGGCCTAGGGTTTCACCTGATGTCGCAGTTGAAATCTACTTGTGCGGTTTCGCAATACGGGGTTGGCGGTGGCTTGGGAAGATCGCCCTATCGACAACAAACGCAGAACCAAGAACCTGCGTGCTGTCCAACTTCTGCTTGGGCATACCAAGTTGGAAAGTACGGTTCGCTATCTCGGTATAGAGGTCGAGGACGCCTTGGAAATGTCAGAGCAGACTGAGCTTTGACGGGATGGCCGGCAGCGGGCCCAGGCACTCGGCTGTCGGCTTATCCCCGCAAACGCGTCGTTCACAGCGATAACTCAACCGGCTGCTTTCGCTGCAAAGCCGTCCCTGCCGACGGCCGCTTCAGGCTGGAACCTCCGTCGGCGCATTTAGACCCATCGAGTACCGAGCAAGCCTCGGATTTAAGGCGTAACCGAGTCCAAGAGTTCCGCCGCTCCCCCTCACTGTCAAGATTCAAACGGCGCCAACACTCCATGCCGTCTAAATGCCAAGCAATGGGCAGTCGGACAGGGAATGCGGTGCATGGTGTGTAACGACCACGGTCGGCCCGTTAAATTCAATCGCCAATTGCTCCTGCAACCAGCGACGGTCCAGCAGGTGTTCTTGCAGCAAATCCAGAGGCGTCACCAGGTGCGTACCCTTGGCATCCTCCACCGAGACGCAGAAATGGTCCGCAATGGCCCCGGCACAGGCCATCATTCCCTGCTGGGCATCAGTGCGCAGTTGCCCGTCGTAGTCCCGGATCGGCACCCGGTAGTCTGTCCACAGCATGCAGCCCAGGAAACGAACGCCATGGATCACCACCGAGCTGCAGTCCAGCAAGTGGACTCCAGTCCGCACAGCCGTCTCCGCCATCCGCGCACGCTCCGGCTGCAGCGTTTGGTCATAAAACTCGTGGTTGCCGCCAAGTTGCAGTACCGGGCGCCCCAAGTTGACGGAAGGACGTGCCGCCCAGATCGACGCCCTATGGCCTGGGGACAAGATGTCGCCAGCGAGCACCAGGACATCGCTCTCGACTTCGGGCATGGAAAACGTGGCGTGATCCAGGTGCAGGTCGGACAATATATGGAGGCGCATGGCAGTTGGACTATGCAGTGAGAATGGCAGCGTACACCTGAATGGCCGAGTCGGCAGTGCACGCCACTGGAGCTGGAGATGTTCTATGACCCGCGATGAACTGATTGCAGCCGTGCCGGTGCACGACCACGAAGGACGTCCCTTCTACGTGGACTTGAACGACATCCCGCAGCCATGGCGGGATCAGTTCTCGGACGCTTTGTACGGCGCCCAGTGCCCCGTCGTACAGGGAGTTGACAAGGCGGCCTATGCGTGGGACTGGCAAAGCTGGGTCAGCGGCAGTTGGCATGGTGGGCGCAACGTACCGACAGGCCTGGAGGGCCAGCAGGCATAAACTGCATCATCTGGCATGGTCTACATACCGGTTGGCCGACTTCCTTGTGCTTGCAGTACTGGCCCGAGAATGGATGGAGACTACATGCCTGCAGCCTTCATGAACCCGGCCGCTTGGTACCCGTCAGTTTGTAGCCAATCAACGGGCTCCCAAAAATACATGTTGTTGCGCTGAGATTTCAACCTGCTTATTCTCACTACTTGGCTCCTGCGTATTCCGATCCAAAAAGCCAGTAGTTCCGATTCGAACCGGTCAGCCATTCCGACGCAAAAAAGCCACTTGTTCCGATCCGCACCTCGCCAGTGAATCCGATTCAAACCTTGCAAGCCTTTCCGATTCAAAAAAGCCATTGTTTTTTAGGTGCTACTTATTGCTTCCGCTGGAAGATTTCCAGTCATTAAGGTCGTATGGGGAAAATTTGACTTCTGGGAATGTTTAATCAGGCCCCTGCCAGGCCGCCGGAGGCCCCCCGGATCGTTGCATGTAACCATGCAACGATCTTGCCCGGAGCCATCGCTTAAATTTGCTTGGCGTCGAGCCCGACTTACTGTGCAGTCGGTCTTCGCCAGGACCATCGGCCAGGCAGCATGATCGTTGATGACAGAAGGGCGACAGCCTTGCCCAGTTTCCTTACGCGCGGTCAGTCCCTGTGCCTGGGAATCCCAGTCTGCCCTATGCCGATACCGGCAGGCCATGCAGTACCAACGTGCACCGAGCTCCACAACACTGGCATACATCCCTCATTTTGTGGATGTAACAAAGAACCATCTACAATAAAATTTACAAAATGAAACATAAATTCATTTGTGTTTAAAAAATACAGTGCCAGGGAGTTGTTTTTGATTGTTGTTGCCAATGAGGCGGCATAAGCCGTGGCGCGTATTACGTTCCACACTTGTTTCAGTGCCCGCCTGCCCACGCTATAGATTCATTTTTCTCAGCATTGGGCATCCCCGTCTGCAGCCACCAGATGGCTGCTTCAATGCCGACGGCTATCCGCTCGTCTGGACTTTACGTTCAAAAATGCAATGGTTGTGGTTCAAGGCGGAACACCCATCTGACATATCTAAGAATTAGCTTCCCCCTGTCAACACAAGGAAATATCTTGAAAACGTTTGTTGCTAGTCTATCTCTGTTTTTAATTGTCATTTCATTTGGAATCAAGCTGATTGCAATAATGAGCTACTCAAACTTTGATGAGTGGTTGAAAAATAGAGATTTGCTACTTAATTCAAAAAATGCATCAGAACGATTCCTGGCAAAGATTTTTTACGCCTATATTGATGGGCGTTGGGTTCTGGCCGGACTAGGGATTTTGGGCTTGCTTATTTCTTTAATCGTTCTTTAGGATTTTCAGATGGATGCCATAGGTTTTAACTCTGCAGTAGCTGCCACTAAATTTGCTGCCACCAATGCATTGGGCGTCCTTTATGGACCTGGCGCAAAAGCCTTTGCAGAAATTGCATTAGGCAATCCTGCAGTTTTAACCCAAATTGCATCGATGGGGGAAAAAAAGGAACGTGGAACTCTTGAAGGCTCCGATTACGCAACATTACTGCAAAATGTCACAAACATTGGTATGGCAATGGCGATAACTGGTGGCGCCACAATATCCTTTCCTGTTACTGCTTTGTGGACGTTAACGGGGATTGCGTTAGCAATTTATAAAAATCGCGACCGCATTTCCGACATCCTAAATGACTTGGAAAATTTGAGTATTGCAGATAGCGGTACATTGTTGACATTCAATACAACGGGACGTGAAGTCATTGACCCCACGGGCATTGATAAAAACACTTTGCTTCCCATCATTTCCCGCAATATTGGTACGACCCCAGACCCCCTAGTTAAAACCATCCGCTATACCGACCCGCTAGTTTTGGATTTAGATGGTGATGGCCTAGAAATCTCCCCCTTATCTAAAGGAGTCCTGTTCGACTCCAACGGAGACACCATTAAAACCGGTACTGCCTGGGTCGGAGCCGATGACGGTATGCTGGTGTGGGACCGCGATGGTAATGGCAGCATCGACTCGGGCAAAGAACTGTTCGGCGATGAAACTTTACTCGCCAACGGTCAAAAGGCGGCCAACGGCTTTGCTGCACTGCGCGAACTAGATACGGGAAGTGTGGTAAACGGTGTGACAGTGGGCGCTGGTGACGGTGTGTTTGATGCCAACGACGCACAGTACGCCAACCTGCGTGTCTGGCGTGACTTGAACCAGGACGGCATCAGCCAGGCTGGGGAAATGCAGACCTTGGCCGAGTCCGGTGTACAAAGCATCAAATTGGCGAGCGCCACTATTAGCGTCAACTATGGCGATGCCGAGTTGGTACAAAGTGGAAGCTACACGCGTGCTGATGGCAGCACCGGCCAAGCCGGCAGCTTCATCCTGGCGCAGAACAATTTTGTCCGTGAGTTCACGCCCATCACGGTGAGCGATGCGGCCAAGACTGTCAGCAACATTGGTGGTAGTGGCTGGGTACGGGATCTACAAGAAGCGGCAACCCAAAGCCCTGAATTGATTGATCTTTTCAACCAAGCAAAAGACGCCGGTTCGCGTGCAGACTACAAAGCAGCAGTCGCCAATCTGTTGCGCGAATGGGGCAATGATTCAGGCTACAACAGTGCTGGCAAGCAGGCTTTGGCTGCAGGTTACGGCTTGATCCTCAGCGACCCACAGGATGAGCAAGAGCGTGGATGGATGGACACCGCCATCAAGGCCAGCGATGCCGACCGGAATGCTTATCGGGCCACTCTATCTGCAGAGGATCTGGTTAAGTTTGACGCCATGCGCGAGCGCATGGTCGGTGGACTGGAGAAGATTTACGCCTATGAGGCTTTCACAGGATATACGTTTCTAAATTGGAATCAAATCCAAGGCGATGCCTTCTTTTACGAGCCAAGGTTCCTCGCTGCGAGCGGTGCAGTACCAGTCGAAGTTTGGGTCCCATTAACGCAAATCATTGCACAAACCAGAAATGCTGTTCCGGCGGGTGAGCCAGGATATATCCGGGTGACTATACCGGCGCCTGTCAACGGAAATGCACACATCGATACTTTGTGGAACCGGTTGGTGGAGGATGCGACTGTCAACCTGTCTCCCTTGTTGCGCCTTTCCAAATATTTGGACATGGTGGACTTAACCATCAGTGATGCCGGTATCAGCTTCGATTTCAGTCGCCTGAACGCAGGTCTGGCGGCAGCTACTGCTGCGGATAAAACGGAGGGAACGGCAACCATACTGGATTTGTACCGCAGCGAAGGCGCCATGCTCGATAGCATGGGCTGGGATAGCGCTCAGCAACTGAGCAGCTTGATGCAACAAGCTGCAACCGATGCCGATATCCGCCAGGGGTTTAGCCTTACAGGCTATGACCTCATGACGGCCGCAGCCACCTCCGGCTCGGACTCTAACGACGCATTTGGTGGGGACGCAAACGCCAATACATTCGACGCGGGAGCGGGGGATGACATTCTGGATGGCCAAGGCGGCAATGACAATTTGTCCGGGGGAATGGGCAACGACTTGCTCTTTGGCGGCGATGGCAATGATGATCTGTACGGCCAGGACGGAGATGACAAGTTGGACGGCGGTGCCGGTGACGACAACATCCGAGGCGGAAACGGCAACGACACGCTGATCGGCGGCGCAGGCAACGATGCGCTGTCCGGTGGTGCTGGTAACGACACCTTTGACGGTGGTGCAGGCAACGACATTGCCTATGGCGATGGTGGCAACGACACCTATTTGTTTGGCAAGGGAGATGGCCAAGACATGGTGGTCGAATTTGATACGACTGCCGGAAACACCGACCAAATCATCTTCAAGGCGGGCGTAAGCGTATCGGATATCCGGGTAGGCCGAGATGGCGATACGTTGATCTTGACGATCAACAGCACCGGCGATCAATTGCGCGTGCAAAGCTACTTCAACGCAGATGCCACCAACGGTTCGCAAGTGGAGGAGATTCGCTTTACTGATTCGCCCAGCACAGTCTGGACCGTAGCCGATATCAAAGCCCAAGTCTTGGCCGGCACGGCGGGCAATGATTACCTAGTAGGTTATGCCAGCGCGGACACCATCAATGGCTTAGATGGTAATGACGACATCTTTGGCCGGGACGGCGATGACGTGATCGATGGCGGAGCGGGTGATGACAACATCCGCGGCGAAAACGGCAACGACATCCTGATCGGTGGCGCGGGCAACGATACCCTCTCCGGCGGAGCCGGTAATAACATCTTCGACGGAGGTGCTGGTAACGACACCATATACGGGGATATTGGCAATGACACCTATCTGTTCGGCAAAGGGGATGGCCAGGACACGTTGATCGACTTTGACACGGCTACCGGAAACTTTGACCAGATCATCTTCAAGGCGGGGGTGGCGGTATCGGATGTGCAGGTGAACCGAGATGGCGATGCGCTGGTCTTGACAATCAATGGCACTGGCGACCAGATGCGTGTGCAGGCTTACTTCAGTGGAGATGGAACCAATGGCTCGCAAGTGGAGGAAATTCGTTTCACGGACGCTCCTAGCACAGTCTGGACGTTGGCCGATGTCAAGGCCTTAGCTCTGGCCGCCACGGCAGGTAACGATTACCTGGTAGGTTATTCCAGTGCGGACGTAATCAATGGCCTGGATGGCAACGACGATATCTTTGGCCGAGACGGTGACGACCAAATCAATGGCGGTGCGGGTGACGACAACATTCGCGGCGAAAGCGGCAACGACACGCTAATCGGCGGCGCAGGCAATGATGCGCTGTCCGGTGGTGCTGGTAACGACACCTTTGACGGTGGTGCAGGCAACGACATTGCCTATGGCGACGGTGGCAATGACACCTATTTGTTTGGCAAGGGTGACGGCCAAGACATGGTGATCGACTACGACGCTACGGTAGGCAATACCGACCAAATCATCTTCAAGTCGGGTGTAACAGCATCGGATGTGCGGGTGGGTCGAGATGGTGATACGTTGATCTTGACGATCAACAGTACCGGCGACCAATTGCGTGTGCAAAGCTACTTCAACGGAGATGCGACCAACGGTTCGCAAGTCGAAGAAATTCGTTTCACCGATGCACCCAGCACGGTGTGGTCCATATCCGATGTCAAAGCGATGGCGCTGACGGGCTCGGCAGGTAATGACTATTTGGCCGGTTACGCCAGCGCGGATGTAATCAACGGCTTAGACGGCAACGACGACATCTTTGGCCGAGACGGCGACGACGTGATCGACGGTGGTGCAGGTGATGACAACATCCGGGGCGAAAATGGCAACGACACGTTAAACGGTGGTGCTGGAAATGACACCCTGACTGGCGGGACCGGGAACGATACATACCTTTTTGGTAAGGGCGATGGTCAAGATACCGTAGTCGACTACGACACAACCGATGGTAATGTCGATCAAATCATATTTAAGGCTGGCGTAGCCGTATCGGATGTACAGGCTAGCCGTAGTGGCGACACACTGGTGCTAAAGATCAACGGCACAAGCGACCAGATCCAAGTATCCGGCTACTTCAGCGGAGATGGCTCTCAAATAGAAGAGATCCGGTTTGTGGATGCCCCCAATACGGTCTGGACTGTTGCAGACGTGAAGTCCTTGGTACTGTCTGGTACCGCTGGAAATGACTACTTGGTGGGTACAGCTAGTGCTGACGTAATCAATGGCTTCGACGGCAATGACGACATCTTTGGCCGAGACGGTGACGACGTGATCGACGGCGGTGCCGGTGACGACAACATCCGAGGTGAAAACGGTAACGATACGCTGATCGGTGGCGCAGGCAACGATTCCTTATCCGGTGGTGCCGGCAACAACACTTTTGACGGTGGTACAGGCAATGACACCATCTATGGCGATGTTGGTAACGACACCTATCTGTTCGGCAAGGGAGATGGTCAGGACACGATATTCGACTATGACACGACCGCAGGTCATATCGACCAGATCATCTTCAAGGCTGGCGTGGCAGCATCCGATGTGCAAGCAGTTCGTAGCGGTGACACGCTGGTGCTGAAAATCAACGGCACCAGCGACCAAATCCAAGTGTCGGGTTACTTCAGCGGCGACGCCGCCAACGGCTCGCAGATCGAGGAGATCCGTTTCACCGATGCGCCCAATACGGTATGGACTGTGGACGATGTCAAAACCAAGGTGCTAACCGGTGGAAGCGGCAATGACTATCTGTTGGGCTACGCCAGCGCGGATGTGATCAACGGTGGTGATGGCAACGACGACATCTTTGGCCGGGACGGCGATGACGTGATCGACGGCGGCCTGGGCGACGACAACATCCGTGGCGAAAACGGTAACGATACGCTGATCGGTGGCGCAGGTAACGATTCCCTGTCCGGTGGCGCCGGCAACGACACTTTCGACGGCGGCGCGGGTAACGATACGATGTACGGTGACAGCGGCAACGATACCTTCCTGTTTGGCAAGGGCGATGGCCAAGATACCGTGTTTGACTACGACACGACCGCTGGCAACACCGACCAGATCATCTTCAAGGCTGGCGTAGCCGCATCCGATGTGCAAGCAGTCCGTAGCGGTGACACGCTGGTGCTGAAGATCAACGGCACCAGCGACCAAATCCAAGTGTCGGGTTACTTCAGCGGCGACGCCGCCAACGGCTCGCAGATCGAGGAGATTCGTTTCACCGATGCGCCCAATACGGTATGGACTGTGGACGATGTCAAAGCCAAGGTGCTAACCGGCGGAAGCGGCAATGACTATCTGGTGGGTTACGCCAGCGCGGATGTGATCAACGGTGGCGATGGCAATGACGACATCTTCGGCCGGGACGGCGATGACGTGATCGACGGCGGTGCTGGCAATGACAATATCCGGGGCGAGAACGGTAACGACACGCTGATCGGCGGTGCAGGCGACGATTCGCTATCCGGTGGCGCCGGCAACAACACTTTTGACGGTGGTGCAGGTAACGACACCATCTACGGAGATGTTGGTAACGACACCTATCTGTTTGGCAAGGGCGACGGACAGGATACGATATTCGACTATGACAGCACCGCTGGTCACGTCGACCAAATCATCTTCAAGGCCGGCGTAGCGGCATCCGACGTGCAAGCCGTTCGAAGCGGCGACACACTGGTGCTGAAGATCAACGGTACCAGTGACCAGATCCAGGTATCCGGCTATTTCAGCGGAGACGGTACCAACGGCTCGCAGATTGAAGAGATCCGCTTTGCCGATTCCCCTAATACGGTGTGGTCGGTGGCGGACGTGAAATCCCAAGTGTTAACTGGCACCGCAGCCAACGACTATCTGACAGGGTTTTCCGGCGCAGATGTGATCAACGGATTGGACGGCAACGACGACATCTTTGGCCGGGATGGCGATGACGTGATCGACGGCGGTCTAGGTGACGACAACATCCGAGGAGAAAACGGCAACGACACCATGATGGGCGGTGCGGGAAATGATGCCCTGTCCGGCGGTGCTGGCGACGACACCTTCAATGGCGGTGCAGGCAACGACATAATGTATGGCGACGGCGGCAACGACACCTATGTGTTGGGTCGTGGTGATGGCATAGACACTATCGTCGATACCGACTCCACCGAAGGCAATACCGATGTGGTGGTGTTAAGCGCAGGCATTGCTGTGGACCAGCTGTGGTTCTCCCAGTCCGGTAACAACCTGGACGTGAGCATCCTGGGCACCACCGACAAGTTCAGCATCCAGAATTGGTACAGCGGCAGCCAATACCACGTAGAGCAGATCAAGACCAGCGATGGCAAGGTGTTGCTCGACAGCCAGGTGCAAAACCTGGTTCAGGCCATGGCCAGCTTCGGTGTCCCGCCCTCCAGCCAAACCGCCTACACCACTGCAGAGAACAACGCTCTGCAACCGGTGATCGCGGCGAACTGGCACTAAAGCAAAAGCGCTTATTCAGCCTTGTCCGCTTCGGGCCACCTACGGGTGGCCTGAAGCGGATTTGCGCTGTGCGTTCTCCCGCCCTCCCAAGCTCCAATGTCCGATCCCCTGATTTCCCCTGCCTCGGCGGCGTCCATGTCCGCCGCAGCCTCTGCGCCTGTGGCTCCCGACACGGCGCTGCTCTCGCTGCTAATGATGGCCAGCTACCACGGCGTGGCCGCCGATGCGGACCAGCTCAAGCATGCGTTCGGTCAGGAACCCTTCACCACGCAAACCCTGTTGCTCGCCGCCAAGTCCCTGGGCCTGGCCGCCAAGTTGGTGCGCCAGCCAGCCGAACGCCTGGACCGGGCCGCACTCCCAGCGATTGCCATCGACCGCGATGGCCAGTACTTTATCGCCGCCAAACTCGATACCAGCGACAAAGCCAACCCCAAGCTGCTGCTGCAGCGTCCCGGCAAGCCACCTGAAGTCCTGGCCTTGGCCGACTTCCTGGCCCTGTGGTCGGGCGACATGGTGTTTCTCACCTCCAAGGCCAGTTACGCCGGAGAAGTCGCCAAGTTCGACTTCACCTGGTTCATCCCCGCCGTCGTCAAATACCGCCGTCTGCTGGGCGAGGTCTTGCTGATCTCCCTGGTACTGCAGCTCATCGGCCTGGCCACCCCCATGTTCTTCCAGGTGGTGATGGACAAAGTCCTGGTCAACCACGCCATGAAGACCTTGAACGTCATCGCCATCGGCCTGGTCTGCGCCACCATCTTCGAAGCCCTGCTCACCGGTATCCGCACCTACGTGTTCTCCCACACCAGCAGCAAGATGGACGTGGAGCTGGGTGCCCGGCTGTTCAAACACCTGCTGAACCTGCCCATCAGCTACTTCCAGGCGCGCCGGGTCGGCGACTCGGTAGCCCGTATCCGTGAGCTGGAGAACATCCGCTCGTTCCTGACCGGCAACGCCATCACCCTGGTGCTGGACCTGCTGTTCTCCTTCATCTTCCTGGCCGTCATGCTCTGGTACAGCGTCTGGCTCACCCTGGTAGTCGTTGCCTCCATCCCGCTGTATGTCGGCCTGTCCATGGTCTTCACCCCGGTCCTGCGGGCGCGCTTGAACGACAAGTTCAACAAGAGTGCAGAAAACCAGTCCTTCCTGGTCGAAACCCTCAGTGGCATCGACACCGTCAAGGCCATGGCTGTCGAACCCCGCTGGCAACAGAAGTGGGAAAAACAACTTGCCTCTTACGTCGCTGCAGGCCTGTCCACCACCAACATCGCTACCGTTGCCAGTGGTGGTGTCACCCTGGTCAGCAAACTGGTTACCGCGGCCATCATGTGGCTAGGTGCCAGCCTGGTCATCGACAACCAGCTCACGGTGGGCCAGCTGATCGCCTTCAACATGTTGTCCGGCCAGGTGGCATCCCCCATCCTGCGCCTGGCCCAGCTGTGGAACGACTTTCAGCAGGTTGGCATCTCCATGGGCCGCCTGGGCGACATCCTCAATGCCCGCACCGAGGTCGTAGGGCAAAAGACCCGCATCCCGCGTATTGCTGGGGCCATCGAGTTCGACCAGGTATCGTTCCGTTACCGCCCCGATGCTCCCGACGTACTGCGCAGCGTACAGCTCAAAATCCATCCCGGTGAGGTCATCGGCATTGTCGGCCGCTCCGGCTCCGGCAAGAGCACCTTGACCAAGCTGGCGCAGCGCCTATATATCCCGGACCGCGGCCGGGTACTGGTGGATGGCCAGGACATCGCCATCATCGATACCACCTCGCTGCGCCAGCAAATCGGCGTAGTGCTCCAAGAAAACACCTTGTTCACCCGCTCGGTGCGCGACAACATCGCCCTGGTCAACCCGGCCCTGCCGATCGAGGCCATCATCGAGGTCGCCAAACTGGCCGGTGCCCACGAATTCATCTGTGAACTGCCCGAGGGTTACGACACCCTGGTCGGTGAACACGGCACCGGGCTCTCGGGCGGCCAACGGCAGCGTATCGCCATCGCCCGGGCCTTGCTGAGCAACCCGCGCATCCTGATCTTCGACGAAGCCACCAGCGCACTGGACTACGAGTCCGAGAAGATCATCCAAGACAATATGCGCCGCATCTGCGCTGGTCGCACCGTGCTCATCATCGCCCACCGCCTGTCGGCCGTGCGCGAGGCGAACCGCATCATCGTGATGGAGCGCGGCCAGATCGCCGAGATGGGCAGCCATGCCCAGCTGCTGCAGAACCCGCAAGGCATCTACAGCCACCTGTACCGCTTGCAGCAGGGGAACCAGAGCCCAGAATCCCATCCTGCCCCAGCGCCAGTATCCACACCAGCAACAGCGATGCAGGGTGCGGTGGCTAACGCTGTTACCAGCCAGACCACCCACACCCCTCCCGAGGTGACGGTATGAGCCTAGGCCACCGCATAGGAGCCTACCAAGAGCTCATCCAACGCTACGTCCTGACCTTCCGGCACTTCTGGAAGATCCGGGAGTCCTTGGGCGGCGGTTTGCTCAACGAGCAGGAGGCGGAATTCCTGCCCGCAGCCCTGTCCCTGCAAGAGAAGCCGGTGTCGTCTACGGCACGCCTGACAGGACGCATCCTGATGGCCATCGTGGTGGTGGCCTTGCTGTGGTCCATCCTGGGCCACATCGACATCGTCGTGAATGCCACGGGCAAGGTCATTCCTTCTGGATATACCAAGACCATTGCTTCCGTGGACGTGGCCTCCGTACGCGCTGTGCACGTCAAGGAAGGCCAGTTGGTGAAGGCCGGTGACGTCCTGGTGGAGCTGGATACCTCTGCTACCGATGCCGAGCACGACAAGGCTTCGGGCGATGCGGTGGCGTCTACCCTGCAAGTGGCACGGTCACAAGCCATGGTCCAGGCCGTGGACGCCCATCTGCGCCAAGCTCCACAGCTGCCCCAGCTGCCACAGCTACCGTCACTAGCCAACCTCCCCGCCGACCAGGTGCAAGCCGCCCAGCGCCAACTCGACGGCCAGTACCAGGACTTCCTGGCCAAGCTCAACCGGCTGGACGGTGATATCAGCCACTTTGCTCAAGGCCTGCCCTTGGCGACCCAGCGTGCGAATGACTACAAGGCCCTGGCCCAGAACCACGATGTTTCCGAGCACGCCTGGCTGGAGAAAGAGCAAGCCCGCATCGACCTGGAAGGTCAGCTGCAAGATGCCCAGCACCAGCGTGCCGCCTTGATCGCCCAGACCCGCAAGGAAGCCCACGACGCACTCACCGAAGGCAGCCGCACGGCGGCCTCCAGCAAGCAGGATGCCCGCCGCGCCGGCGAACACAGCAAACTGCTGCGACTGACCGCCCCTGTAGACGGCACGGTACAACAGCTGAATGTGCACACCGTCGGTGGTGTGGTACCCGCGGCCCAGCCCTTGATGCTGATCGTGCCGCGTGCCACCCAGGTCGAGGTCGAAGCCTTTATGGAAAACAAGGATGTAGGCTTCGTACAGGAAGGCCAAACCGCCGAGGTCAAGATCGATGCCTTCGACTACACCAAGTACGGCACCATCCCGGGCCGGGTGACCCACGTCTCACGCGACGCCATCCAGGATGAGAAAAAAGGCCTGATCTATTCCGTCAAGGTCGCATTGGACCAGTCGTCCATGGACGTGGATGGCAAGGCCCTGGCCTTGGGTGCTGGTATGTCGGTGAACGTGGAGATCAAGACTGGCACGCGCCGGGTGATCGAGTACATCCTGTCGCCCCTGGTGCAGCACCAGCGTGAGGCCTTGCATGAGCGTTAAGTACGGTATTCCAATGGGGCATAGAACCGGTAATCCACATGAATTCCTTGGCACAAGGGGAAAAACAGGCCAAACAGACACATGGACCACTGCTCCCATGGTGCTGGGCGTGCTCCTTTGTTTGCTGGCCGCACCGCTGCAGGCTGGAGAGCTATGGGACCGGTTGGGTAAACGCTGGGACGACCCGCTGCTCACGCGCCCACCCGTGCTGGATGCGGGCGCGGTCTTGCCCGGAGACAGCCGTCCCATACCCTGTGCAGAGCTGGACATTGCCAACAGCGCGGCAACCAACACCAGCAGCACCAAAACCATCGCAACCACCACCACACTGAGTCTGGCCCAGGCGGTGGATACCGCCCTGTGCCACAACCCGCAGGTACAGAGTGCCTGGGCGGCGATCAAACAGCAGTCGGCGGCACTCGGGGAGGCCCGGGCCGCCTACTTGCCGACCGCCAGCATGAGTGTCAGCCGCACCCGAGACAAGACCTGGATTCCCCATTCGGATCTGCCGGGCGCCAAACTCCTGGGTGATTCGGTGTATGCCAGCCTTAGCTGGCGCTTGTTCGACTTTGGAACCCGCCAAGCCAATACCCTGGCAGCGCGGGCACTGCTGGATGCGGCGCTAGCCAGCCATGACGCCGTACTGCAGAAGACACTGGCGGGTGTCATCCAGGCTTACTTCGATGTGCAGACCGCCCAGGCCACTTGGATAGCCCGGCAAACCAATGAAGCCCTGGCCCGCCAGACACTGGAAGCCGCCCAGCGCCGCGAGAGCAAGGGGGCCGGGGCCCAGTCCGATACTTTGCAGGCCAGTACGGCACTGGCCAAGGCCTCTCTGGACAGAAGCCGGGCCCAGGGCGCCTATGCCAAGGCCCAGTCGGTGCTGGTGTATGTGCTGGGGGTGGAGGCCATGCCAGCCAATACCCGCCTGGAGTTGGCGGAGGAACTGGAGTCAAAGCTGGAGTCAGGACCTGGCATGCACAACAGTCTGCGCCAGGACCTGGACAGTTGGCTGGAACAAGCCCAGGCCCAGCACCCGTCGATTGTGGCGGCCCGTGCCCAGTTGGCGGCGGCAGATGCACGCGTTCTGGCAACCCGGGCCGAAGGGCGGCCCACCCTGGACGTGAGCAGCAACTTCTACCAGAACGGCCGGCCCAACCAAGGTCTGCCCAGTACCAGGACCCGCGAAAGCATGCTGGGAGTGACCTTGACCATTCCCTTGTTCGAAGGGTTTGCACGGACCTACAAGGTGCGCGGTGCCCTGGCGCAGGCGGAGCAGAAGCAGGCCGATCTGTTGGATACGGAGCACCAGGTCCTGATGGAACTGGTCAAAGCTCATGCGGATGCGATGTCGGCACTGGACGAGCTGGAGGCTTCGCGCCAATTGCTGGAGGCGGCGCAGGCAGCATTGGCTTCAGTGCAGCGCAAGTTTGACAAGGGGGCTGCGGATATTCTGGAGATTCTGAGCACGCAGGCGGCGTTGTCGGATGCGCAGCAGGAGCGGATACGGTGTCTGGCGGATTGGCGCGGGGCGCGGCTGCGTTTGGTGGCCAGTGCGGGGGGATTGGGGCGGCTGGGGGTGGCGGAGTGAGGCTATAGCAGCGAAGCTGCAGACAACAAAAATGAAATGTTTGGGCGTTCGAAATATTACGCAGTTGTGGAGTAAATCAGCATGAAGTCTTTTTTGAGTTGGGCAGTATGTGTAGTTGCGGTACTTGTCTCAGGCTGTGCGTCCGTGGAAACGGCCAAGGCTGATCTGGGCTCTGGGCTTGCCCGGACGTATCCCAACACGTATGACGCTGTATGGGATGCTGCGCTCAAAGCACTACCGGCACTCAACATCGTGGTCAGCAGTGCAGACAAAGCAACGAACACCATTGCCGGATCCAAAGGTGTGTCCGCATTCAGCTGGGGAGAGAAAGTGGCGCTGCGCATCACCGCCGAGGGGGAGAATCAAACCAAGGTTGAGGTGGTGTCTAAACGCGCTATGCTTTTGAACGTTACGGCCACCGACTGGACACAAGACATCTTGCAGCAGATCGCACGCAAGTTACAGCGAGCAACCGGCAACACATCGCTTCCCCTACACGGCAATTCCATTGCAGGATTTGCCGAATACCAGCAGAAGCCCTCGCCCAAAGCTTTCGCGATTGCCGACGGGGGACATTGGGGGAGTGTTTCAGGTCGCAAGTCTCGGACCAATGAGGCGGTAGCGGCGGAAGCGGTTGAGGAATGTCGCAAGCGCGGATTTACGAATTGCCACGTGTATGCAGTCAACGATGAAATTGTGGAGTAGCTATAGATTGGCGGGGAACGTACTTCCTCATAGTTGAAGTTTTCGTCCGCATCCTTCATTTTATTTGGTGTCGCCATATGGTTGTATCATGCAACCGATTGGTCGGCAGCCATTGAAAATGGAGTACCTTAATATGGCAACATTCAAGCAGCAATACGACTTGCCTGCATGGCGTGGCCGCATGGCAGGGCGCGTTGGATTGGTCACCGGGGGCGGCAGCGGTATTGGACGTGCGACAGCGATCCGGATGGCGCACGAGGGAGCGGTGGCGGTCGTGATCGCCAATCGACGCGAACAGGAGGGACAGGCCGTGGTTGCCGAATGCCAAGCTCTAGGCGTGCAATCGCTGTTTGTGCAAACGGATGTCACACGCGAGGACGAGGTGGCGCGGCTTGTTCAAACGACGGTGGATCAGTTCGGATCGCTGGATGTGGCGTTTAACAACGCTGGTTTTCAGGAGCGACGTGCTCCGATAGAGGCGCAAGACAGTAGCGTCTACGACAACGTATTCGATGCCAATGTACGTTCGGTATTCTTATGCTTGAAATACCAAGTACCAGTCATGGCGGCACAAGGAACCGGCAGCATCGTCATCAACGCCTCTGTCAGTGGTCTGCGCAATCCCAATCCGGGTCTATCGCTGTACTCCGCCTCCAAGGCTGCCGTGATTTCCTTGATGCGATCGGCTGCCATGGAGTGTGCTCCGCGCGGCATCCGCATCAACGCGGTGGCACCTGGGCGCGTAGTGACCGACATGATGTTAGCGTCAGGTATCGCGGACATGTCGGTTGTGGCTGCTTCTCTACCTCTGCGTCGCATGGGTCAGCCAGAGGAAGTCGCCGAAGCGGTAGTCTGGCTGGCTTCGGATGAGGCTTCGTATGTCGTGGGCCATGTCTTGGCTGCGGATGGTGGTTTTACCGCGTCTTGAACAGAACTGCGAATGGTTTAGAGGGAGGGCTTCATACAAATACTTGAACTGCCTCTTGGTAGTCCAAGTTTTTATATGCCCCCTTTACGTATCCAAAACCAATGTAAACATCCTTTTCTGAGGTATTGGAACGTAAACCTCAGCTGAGCTTCCCTTAGGCTGGGGCTTCGATTAACAATGGGAGCTCGGATGAAAATGAGAGTGAGGTTGAAACTGGATTTGGATATTAAGCCGGATCTTCTTGAACGTATCGGCAGAACCCTTGTTGGTTTAGCCACCTTGATGATCTGCTGTGGAACGATGTGGATACGCTAGGCTGGGCCACCCAGATGGACGCCCTGTGGCCCGGGGACAGAATGTCTCCAGCAAGCACCAGGACATCGCTCTCAACCTCTGGCATGGAAAACGTGGCGTGATCCAGATGCAGGTCTGACAATATGTGGAGGCGCATGGTGGCTGGACTCTGCAGTGAGAATGGACGCGTACACGGTAATTGCTGATTCGGCAGTGGATACCACTGGAGCTGGAAATGTTCTATGACCCGCGATGAATTGATTGCAGTCGTGCCGGTGCACGACCAAGAAGGACGCCCCTTCTATGTGGACTTGAACGAGATCCCGCAGCCCTGGCGGGACCAGTTTTCTGACACTTTGTACGGCGCCCAGTGCCCGGTCGTACAGGGCGTCGAGAGGGCGGCCTATGCGTCGGATTGGCAGAGCTGGGTAAGTGGCAATTGGCACGGTGGGCACAACGTGCCAACAGGCTTGGAGGGCCAGCAAACATAAACCCCATCATCTGGCATGGTCGACACACCGGTTGGCCGACACCCTATGTTCGCAGCGCTGGCCCGAGAATAGACGGAGGCTACATGCCTGCAGTCTTCATGAACCCGGCCGCTCGGTATCCGTCAGTTTGTAGCCGATCAACGGACTCCCAAAAATACATGTTGTTGCGTTGAGATTTCAACCTGCTTATTCTTGCCACTTGGCTCCACCATCCATTTGGATTTCCATGCCCAGCCTCCCTCGTTCTGCCGCCGGCACCACAACTGGCGCTACGGCGCGCCCTTCCAACTTCTGGAGGATTGCCCGTGGACGCAGTGGCCGCCCCAGCATCACAGCGTCGCGCCGTATATTTGCCGACCTCGTCGGTCAGGTGCTGAACGCGCCAGCCTCTGACCTGTTCGAAGCGCTTGAGGAGGGTGTTCCAACCTATGTGGTTGACCTGATTGCCGCAGCAACCCAGCTGCCCGCATCGTTTGTCATGGACATGATCGGCATCTCACCCAGGACGTTCCGGCGCAGGGAACAGGCGAACGAGCCACTGCCCGATGTGGCGGGCCATAGGGTGATGGGTTTTTTGCGCTTAGCAGCAACCGTCCAGGGTGTGCTCGACGAAAGCGGCGATCCGGAAGCTCTACCGAGCTTCGACCTGGGAGGGTGGCTCGGGAATTGGATGCAGCAAACCCAGCCGCAACTGGGCGGCAGAACGCCGGCCCAGATGCTGCGCAATCCCGAAGGACTGCGCGTCCTTGAGCAGGGCATCCAACGTAAGCAGGCGGGCGTGTTCGTGTGACGCTACCTTCCTTCTCAAGAATCTGCGCAAGATAAACACCCTCGACGTGCTTCACGATTCTGGCGGTCGGTTAGCCGTCACTCAAGGGTTCATGGTCCGACGGATCTCTGGGGCAATGTAGAAACAGGGTTCTGGCAGCAGACTGAACCGTATCCGCACCTGACATCCAGCTGGCTGCCAATGATTGTGAATATTGCTTCCACACCGCAGCGGCGATGTCGACCGTGACGTCTTGTCCGAGCGCATGCAAGGCCTGCTGAACATTGCGCGCGTCTGATGTCTGGTCCTCATCCAGTTGTAGCGCCCCATGGGAGGCGCTGCTACGCTGGATCCAGCGAGCTAAATCTGACGCAAACTTCTTCGCGTCTTCGTCCATCAGTCTGTCGAAATCAGGGCTTCCCAATTCACGACCGACTGGCACCATGGAGTCCCATGCCACATCTTCGTCCGAGGGCGTGTAGTGCGCGCCAGATGTGGACGTTGCCGAAATCCGGTCCCCTGGGCCGATCCAGAACTCGTGGGACCCGCAATGCTCGGTAAACACAGCGACGCGATAAATGGCCCCCTCAGCGGGTGTTGTACCCACGTAAAACGCCCGCCGGAACGTCAGATCGGTGCCATCCTTGAATTGGACGTGAACACCGTCATCTGAGAAATCTGCCGCCAGCAGGTTGTATTCAAGAATGTCTTCGACGGAGCGGCCCAGTCGCTTGGAAAGTGCCATCTGCCAGTTCTCCAGCATACCGATCCACGGCATGGCTGCTTTGCTTCTGAGGTGGTCCAGTTCCTCCTGGGCTGCAGCCCGGATATCGTCCGGGGACGGTGATGGCGACTCGTCCTCATCAAAGATGCGCTCCAGGCGTGCTCCGCGCACGTCCATGGTGGCGACGGCGTAGTCAAGCCAAGACAGGAAATTGGTCGGCGGTGTCGGCGGGGTTGGTGTATCCATATCAGACCTCCATTTTTGATTGAAGACCTCCCGGTTCTGACTGTCACCGTTTTCAAGACAGTTGGCTACTTTTCAAAGTAAATTGTGATTTCTCCAATTCACATTGAAATGTCATAACAATCAACGACTTAGATAGTTCAAAGCAAAACAGCCATGATTCAATCCATGGTGAATATTGTTTGAGGGCAACACACACGCTACCCGGGTGCCCGACTTCCAAGCTCTGCCGCTGTGGCCGCATCCGAGCGTGCTTTCTCTGCCTGCACCATGCTGCTGTACCCCTTCCCATCAAAGAAGAACTCCTCCTTACTGGAGAAAGTGCTCTTGGCAATCTTCTTCTCGATAGGCTGGTAGCGGATGCTCCAGGCCTTGGCACTGTTCTCCAGCTCGGCCGCGTACTCCTTGGCCCGTTCCGCGGCTGCCGGCGTCCCAGCATCCTCAATCTGCCGCTGCAGCACCATGGCCGTGCCGGCGGTGGCACTGCTGCCGTAGCCATAGCCACCGCCCCAGGTGCCGGCACCAGCACCTTGCTGGTTCATGAGTCCGGTACCGAAGTAGGCGCCTTGGTCCAAGGGGATGGTGGACACCACCTGCCAGCCTTCGGCATTGATTTCCGTCACGGCTTCCGCCATGCGCTGGAACATCGCTGCATTGTTGAGGGCGGTGTCGCCCCACACGGATTCAACGTTCCTGCCGCCCTGGTTATTCCAGATGCCCCACTTCAAGATTTTGATCTTGGTTTCAAACCCTTGCGCCATCGCTGCTCCTAGCTCTCAATCCGTCCGTTGACTTCCACCGTAGCGGTGCGTGTTTCCGCATCCTCGGGCCAGCGGTACGTCCAGGCCAGCATGATCCAGGTCCAAACCAGAAAGGCCGCAAGACCGGCCAGGCCCAAAGCCATCTGCCCCTTCTCCAGCAGCCCTATGTACAGGCTGAAAAACGCCCACACCGCGGATCCGATGGCAAATGCCAGTAGACGTCCCAGTCTCGGTTTACCCGACAGGCAGTGGTAGCAAGCCAGAAGGAAGAAGACACAGCCCACCAGCCAGTTGAGCAGGGGCACTAGCAATACCAGGTAGCCACCCCAGAACTGACGTGAGCCTATGACCGCGTTTGGATTGCCCATGGATAGCCTTGCAGACGAGATGAGAAATAGAAAATCGGGGAGGAAGCTTGCTACCTAAGCAAACGGTGCCGAGTCCAGCGTCCAACCCATATCGCCTTCGTGCTTCAGCATCAACCAGGTTTCTTCCCGCTGGACGTCCAAGTGCCGGCGGATAACCACCGCTCCCGGCCAGGCACTTTTAGGAGTCAGTTGACGAACGAGCTGAGCAGTTTCCTCGCCGGCATATTTGATAGCGGCCTCGGCTACATCCGTAGCCCGCTCGGAGGTAAAGCCGAGGTCTTTGAGTTTCTTGGCTGCTTGCTCGCATCCATTAGCAAGTCCTACGCGCAATGTGCGTCCACGAAGTTGTGATTTCATAGTCGTGTACTGAGAATGAATTGGTTTTAACCGATTTTCGCATATTCGATTTTCGCATTGATTCTGCTGGTTTCAGAGACCCGCAGAATGCCCGATTCGTTTCACTCAGAGCAGTACAAGATCTTCATCGCATTGCTGCGGGAGACCAGAAAAGAGCTCGGTGTAAGCCAGGAGGAATTGGCTCTTGCGCTGGGGATGCCGCAGACCACCGTTAGCAAATCAGAAACTGGAATCCGGCGTGTGGATATCGTCGAGCTCCACGCTTGGCTACGTGCATTGAATGTGGATTTGACGGAGTTCATGGCCACGCTTCTGAAGCGCTGGGATGCCCATACAACGCGGCCGTATCTCCATGGGAAGGTCGTGCGTAAGTCCTAGAGTCGCGCTGAAACCATACATGATGGTGCGATTTTTCAAGACTCAAGCGGCGTTGACGCGCATACATCGGATGGAACATCTCCACCATATTTGGGCGACCCAGGCTATGACCTTCCGCGACGGACAAGGTGGTGCCCGATAATAAAGTCCTGCGCCGCCTGAAAAGGCTTCGAACATTCAAGTTCTGCGCTGACTCTACGAGAGCCTATCCGTACCAAACAATGACAAGGGAGTGAAATCGCATGAGCATTCAATTGCTAACGCAACTTGCGCAGGCTGGAGACTTTGCCCAATTTAAGACGGTCTTTCCAACGGTTCCACCATGCACCGATGCCGAAGCTCGTACTCTTATCAATGCGGTAGTGGCGGCCAATCCTCCAGAAAAGACCGCCATTATCGGGGCAGTACTTGCGCTAAATCAGAATGTGCCTGCGCCAAATAGCTACCCAGCAGACGTCCAGTACGTGTATCGAGGATGTGTGCTTCCCCCGAACGTCGTTAAAGCTGAGGGTTTTACTGCATCGATGAGTTCAACCGCCATCTTGGAGCACAAGCGCACCACAGGTGCAAGCTGTTACGTGAGCTGCAGCAAACTGCTGGACATCGCTGTTGAATTTGCGCAGAGTCAGAAATTAAAGAGGAACGTTCCGCAGGGCTTTGTTTACAAAATTGAGCCTCGAGGCGGAATTGACTGTGTGAAATGGTTCTTCCCACTTCGTGAGTTTCACGAGGCTGAGGCTGAGGTGGTCTTTCATAGGCACATTCCAAGCAGTGCTGTAGTAGCGTATGCCATTGATACGGCTCCTACCAATTTCATGCCGTTGTAGAGCTTAAAATCTTGAATGCATTTCAAGAATTTTGTATTCACCATGAGGATGCGGGAGAGTATCTGGTTGGCACTGGCGAATGGCTCCGAAAAGCTTTAGGTCAGTGGTGGCTTACACAGAGATGAGACGATGCAAGCCAAGCCAGCGAGCCAGCTCCGGCAGCGCGCGGGGCCCTTTCTTCAAGAACATCCCTGTCTCTCTACTGACCGACAAGGAGCGCAAAGACTGGGTTGTCAGGATGGGGGAGCATGCGCGCAGCGAGCTTACCGACGCCCTTAACCATATTGAGGCCCTAACGACAAGGGTGGAACCCTGTGCTGGTCAAGTTTTTTCGGACACAACGATAGGTAGTTTGATTGCCGATTGCTGCTCGAAGGCATTGGGTGGCAAGTTACCCAGTTTGGAATGCAGCCGTACGCTGTTGTAGAAGCCCACGATGTAGTCAGCGATGTCTGTCATTGCCTCGGTGTGGTTGGCGTAGTCGCGCTGCTAGACCCGCTCCGTCTTGAGGCTGAGGAAGAAACGTTCCATCACCGCGTTGTCCCAGCAGTTGCCCTTGCGGCTCATGCTGCCGACGAGGCCGTGACGCGCCAGTAGTGCCTGATGCAGCGCACTGGCGTACTGGCTGCCCCGGTCGGAATGAACAATCAACCCAGGTGCAGGTTGGCGCTGCGCGATGGCCAACTGCAGTGCCGAGCACACCAACTCCGCATGCATGGTCGGCGCCATCGCCCAGCCCACGACTTTGCGCGCATACAGGTCCAGCACCACCGCCAGATACAGCCAGCCGCTGCGCGTGCGGATGTAGGTGATGTCGCTCACCCAGGCCTGGTTGGGGCCGCTCGGGTTGAAGCGCCGCGCCAGCACGTTGCCTGAGACTGGCAGCGCATGACCGCTGTCGGTGGTGTGGACGAACTTGCGCCGCCACACGGCCCGCAGTCTGTGCTCACGCATCAAACGCCGCACTCGGTAACGCCCGATATGCAGCCCCTGGGCACGCAGCACCGCACCCAGGCGACGGCTGCCATAGACCTTGCCGCTGGCGGCGAACTCGGCCTTC
This sequence comes from Rhodoferax sp. GW821-FHT07F03, assembly GCF_059418745.1. Classification (NCBI taxonomy): domain Bacteria; kingdom Pseudomonadati; phylum Pseudomonadota; class Betaproteobacteria; order Burkholderiales; family Comamonadaceae; genus Rhodoferax; species Rhodoferax sp. GW821-FHT07F03. The sequence continues at coordinate 90,638 of NZ_JBWKQM010000004.1, read as the reverse complement.
AGCTGCGTGCTGACCAGGCAGGCCTTGGGCGCGAGCTTGGCGCGCTGACGGGCACCGTAGTAGCCTGAACGGCTGACGCCCAGCACATGGCATAGCCGCTCAACGGTGATGGCCTTCTTGTGCAACTGGTCGACGAGCTGGTAGCTCATCGAAGCTCGCGGGCAAAGAAGGCCGACGCTTTTTTTAGGATATCTACGTCGCCGCGCAGCTGCTTGTTCTCGGCCTCCAACTGGCGGATGCGTTGCTGCTCGGCGGTGAGCGGTTTGCCGATGCCGGGGCGGCCTGCAGCCTCTTCATCGGCTTGCGTCAGCCAGCGCCTTACGGCTGTCTCTCCCAGCTTCAGGTCGCGGCAGACCTCAATCACGCTCAAGCCTTGTTCGCGAATCATCTGCACGACTTGCAGCTTGAACTCCGCATTGAATGTCCGTCTTTGTTTCTTGGTCATATTCCTCGTCCAGGTGGATTCCACCTATCGAGGTGTCCGGGGGAATTAGACCAGCACACCCTTCCAGACACTGGCCTGTTACAGCCGACCTTGGATTGACCAGTTCAGCGCGCTTGTGCCAATGCCGAACTGATAGATCTTATCTATCGGGAAAGGCACACCCAGCTTCGTTCTACGTGTGCTCGGGGTTGTCATTAAATTACTGGCGGTTTGGTCATTCTGCAGTTGACGTCAACACAGCTGCCGTTCTCGCTAGTTGCATGGCCCTCAGGCAATGGCTTCCCCGAAGACTTTAGATCGTCAATCAGAAGGGATGCAACAGCTTCCTCCGGGATCGCCAGTCCATGCAACTGCATGATGGCACCCAGGCTTGGATCCCAAGAAGCCGTCACGGTGATGTCCGAGATATCCCGCTCTTTCTGTGGGCATGACCCGAAGGCTTGACGGTAGTCGTCTGACTGAAACCGCCACGGTGTAGCTGTGCACAACCGCATGACGTAGTTGGCGATATGAATGCCAGCCCAGTCGAAATCACCGTGATAAAGCAGCTTTGCACCGGCGTTGGCGAGTTGCGTCAGCAACACCCTCTGGGCGGCTGCAGGCATTCCATCCGTGCAGACAAGTGGCGCGCAGGCGCAGCCCAAGTTGTCTGCCGCGATGGACACGATGTTGGGGTTTTCGCAGACATAGACGGCCTGGTCAGCCACAGACCACGCGATTTGCGTTCGCAGCAACTGGCGCAGCGACAGGTATCCTGGCTCCCCCAGCGCCGCAGGTGGAAAGGATCCGCGATCGACCGGTAAGTTCAGAAACAGGACAGGGCGGGCTAGTTCATTGACCAGGATACCCGCCTGTGCCCACGTCTCCCGCGCACGCTCTGCGGGACGGTTGATGTTCTCCGCGTCCGTGGCGGCGTCTGGTGGGTCATGCTCCCGCGCGGCATCGTTGACGCTGTGCCGCAAGACAGCCAATACCAAGGTGGCCGTCGGCTGACCGCCGTCGAGAGCATGCGCGTTGCCGAGCACGTCGGCCGCCAGCTGAGCGCGTGTCAAACCCGCCGCCGGCAGATGCTGCAAAACCGCATCGACCTGCTTCAGCAGTTTGATCGCTGTGTCGGGATCTTGTCGGGCCATGCGCTTGATCAGGCTGGGCGCGGAGGTTGTCTGCAGCCAGGCGCTGAGTGCCAAATGCGACGTCGAGGTGTTGAGGGCCACGGCCCAGCGTGCGCGCAGTTCTTCTTTGGCTGCGGTCCGATGGATCAGAGGTCCGTCGATGCGCTCCAGTGCCTCGCGCAGCGACCCTGAAATCTGCGCATTGCGCAAAGCGGCATCGAACTGAGCGATATCGATGCGAACGGATGGGGTAAAGCGAGACGGGAGACCGACGATCAACGCCAGGGCTTCATGCTCGGTGGGGCTGAGGCCCGTGAGCTGAAGAACCCTTTTGTCAGGATTGTCACCATGGCGCTCGAAGTGCCGCCTCAAGCGACGGCGCAAGGCACTGAGCTCGGATCCACCGAGCCGGCGTTTCAACTTTGGATCGATGTCAGAGGTCATCGTCATGGCTGCAAGGGCGTGGGAAAGCGCCGGTCCGGGTCTTCTTCGCGTCGTTTCGCTCGACCGTCCCAGAGCCAGCGGGACACGAACACCGCATCCATCCCTTCGCGCCGCTGCAGTTGACAGATGGAAACGCCGGGCAGCTCCGCGTAGCATGCCCATTCTCGCTCGCTGGTAATGACGAAATCGAGATCGAACTCGTGGATCAGCCCCATGCAGTGAGCACGCGCTGCGTCATCGATGCCCGCGAAGGCTTCGTCGAGCAACATCAAGCGGGGCGCATACGGACTGCCACCCCGTCCGTAGAAGCTGGAAATCGCCGCGAAAAGAGGGACCGTCAGACCAAGTGCCCGTTCGCCACTGGAGGCAGGTCCGGACAGTTTGCGCCACGGATCACCCTGTTGGTGCTGACGCTCCACACGGAAGCGATGCCAACGACGGTAGTCCAGTGCGCGGGTCAATTGGTCCATAAGGCTCCCGCCGGGGCCAGCAGTATCGGCATCCGACCGTGCGCGCTCCATGGCGATCTGTTCCTGGAGCATGACGCCCACGACTCGCCGGTCTTCCGTCGACCACATATCGGAACTGCTGTTGAGCAAACGCTCGCGCGCAATGTTCAATCCAGCCGGCGCCCCTTCTTCGGCGGTCAGCGGTTGCCATTGAAGCCGATAGCGCACACCCGTGGAAGTCGGGCGCTTGTGAAGTTCCTCATTGATAGCGTTTACCTGCTTATCCGCAGTTCGCATGAGGCGCTGGATTTCAGCAGCGATCTCGGCTTGCAAGTGGTTCTCCAGGACTTCTCGCTCCTTGGCGGAAAGCAACTCGGTGCGCTGGGCGATGTCATCGGCCAGTCGGGCGGCCAGGGAGTCGGGGCGCTCAGGCCGGTTCTGATACATGACGTGTACCGAGAAGCCCCAGTCGTTGGGCTCGGAGGTGGCCTGGTGGCCCAATGCGCTCAGCGCACGCTGCAACTCGGTCAGGTCTTCAGCCACTTGACGCTGGATGCGTCCCCAGGCGGTGTCATCGTCCGGTACCTGGGCAAGTGCTTGCTCTGCCCGTCTTGCCAGATTCAGCGCGGGGTCGATGGTCCAGGGAGCAGCTTGATCTGGGATCGGAAAATCCGGTAGCGCGGAAGCCAGCAGACTGCTGTCAGCGAAGTGCTGGAGCCGCTGAATGGCTTGGGCGCGAACGACGGCGCGATCGTCCAACAGCCTTTCTGCGCCCTCCGCCTGTGTGCCGGCGACGGCGCGTGTTTCGCTGGCTTTCGTGAGCTTGGTCTGACTGATGTCTTCAGCGCTGTCAGCGCCTCTCACTTCGTTCGCCGCGGCAGTGAGCTGCAGGCGGAGGGATTCGACTTTCGCGCCGACGGAGCTTTGGAGGACGTCGTAGCGCGTCTTGGCCTTCTCTGCCCGCTCGTCGGCACTGGCCAACTCTTCTTCCCGTTCCATCACAGCGCCGCGCGCTTCTTCCTCCCGTTCTTGCTGTTGGAGATGATCAGGTCCGGCGCTGCACCATTCACGCGCGGCCTGCGTTACTTGCTGATGGGCATCGGCGAACCGGTCCAGTGCATCCGACACGGGCGACAAGTCGTCGAGTGCGCTCGGCAATTGAAGGTCAGCGGCGTCGCGTTCCACGGCGTCGCGTGCTGCCTGTAGTTCTGACTCTGCGGTTCTGCATTGGCTATCGGCGACATCAAGGCGCTTGCCGGCCTGCAGGACGTCGCGTGCTGCGCTGGCAGCCGCCTGGATTGCCTTGTGAAGCGGACTATCCGAAGGCGCTTCGCTCCATTCACGTTCCGCGCTGCGGCGGGCTGCCGCCAAGTCTTCGATCTCTTGCACCAGCCGTGCATCTTCCTCGTCGATTGCCAGGAGCCGCGTGGCGATCTCTTCAAGGCGGCGCTGCCGCGCGCGCGCCCGGGCGGTGTGGCCGATGTAGACGGCCTCGGGTTTTCTCCAAGCTCCCGCCAATGCGCCGAGGCGGTATCGACCGTCGGTTCCAATCCACGATTCGGCCTCGCCGGAATCGTTCGAGCCGCATGCGACCGTCACGAGGATATCAGCCACGAGATCCGATGTAACACTGCTGTCGTCGGGCACGACCGCCTGAAGCACTTTGGCCAGGCTGTCGGTAGTCACAAAAGACCGTTGCACCCATACGTTGTCCAGCAGCGGCGTGCCGTCAGCGTGCGTCAAGACTCCATCGGGCGAGAGCCATGCATCGAGCAGGCCCGAGGCTTCGAGCGCCGCTTCCAGCCCGGCGCGTTCTTCCGTCTCCACATGGGGCAGAAAGTCGACCAGTTGCCAGAGTGGTGCGCCAGCTCGCTCATCCCGGACACCCGGCATGCGCGTGGCCGGCGGCGGCGGTGCCGCATCGTGGCCGGCCGCCAGCCGATCTCTCTCCTCGGCGAGCTCCGCGCGTTCCTGCTTCAGATCGCCCCCTCGGTTTTCCAATGTGAGCTGCTTACCCGCGTGCCGCAGGGCGGCCTGCCGATAGGCCTCCGTCAAAACCGCATAGATCGGGTTGGGACCTTCGGGCAAGGCAACCCATGTGGCGAGCTGTTCCAGTGGCTCCACGACGTCGAAGCGAAGCTGCACGAGGCGGGCGCAATGGGCGGACCATGCGTTTGCCAATTCGTTGCCTGCACTCTCTGCTTCCTGATCGGCAATGGCACGAGATTCAGCCAGTTCTTCCAGTTCTGCCTGCAGATCGCGTTGCGTGGATTGCGCTGTCTGTAGCGCCGTTTGCTTGTTCGCTGCGGCGACGTGACGTTGTTCGAGATGGCGGATGCTCTCGCGCCGTTTGCTCGCAGCGTCCCGCAGCAGAGCTGCCGCAACTGCGATCTGCGCGATCGGAAACTGTGCCAGATCCTCCAGCGCCAGCGCAGCGAGCGGGTTGTCCACGAGCGCAGCGTCCGTGCCGGCCAGCGCAGCTTCCGAAGCGCACCGTGCCCGGGCGGCCAGTAGTTCCTGCTTTGCCGCCTCAAAGCGCTGGTTCGAGCGACGACTGCGTTCTTCTTCACGACTCAGGGCTTGCCGCGCACTGTCACGTTGCCGGAGGGTTGTCTTCGCTTCCTCTTGCCGCTCCGACGCATCCTTCTCGGCCTGGCTCAGGCGGTTGGCGTCCTGATTGGCAGGATCGCTTTGGAGCGTTTCCAGTCGTTCCCGGGCAGCAATCAGACGCCGCTTCGCATCCTCGTGATCGGTGATGGCTTGGGCCTCGTCGGCTTGAGCGGTCATCAGTGCCGCACTCGCCTTGCTGCGGTCCTCACTGGCGTTGTCAAAACCGGTCTGAGCCTGTCGCAGCTCTCTCGCTTGTCGGCGCGTCAGCGTGCCCGCGTATGTCCGGTACCGCTGCTCGAAATGCTGAACGGCGCGTTCCAGTTGGCGTGTTTCGTCCAGCTGGATGCGATCTTCTTCCAACTGGTTCAGTGCTTCGGCGACGTCGCCGAGCAACTCCGTCGGCAACGGCGGGAGCGCCTCGGTGAGCGCATGGGACAAGCCCGCTTCGTCGGGCTTCTTCGACAACTGGGGCTGGCGCAACTGAATCAAGGTATCCATTAGCGCTTCATAGCGCTTTGTACCCAGTTGGAACAAGCGTTCGTCGACCCCTCGCCGATAGCTGTGGGCGTTTTCGAAGATCTTGCCCCGCCCCTGTGCTTCAACCGTATCGCGCAGACGTTCTCGGGTGAGAACCACGCGCTGTTCGCTGGTCAACCAGATGTCTTGGCCGATGCGGGGGTCTTCGCCTGCCGCAGCCCCTTCGAGGATGAAGAACCAGCTCTCCACCTGCGTCTTGCCCGTGGCTGCGGACAGACCTGCCCCCAGCGTGAGGTAGCGGTGCGTGCCGTCCGCCATTCGGCGACCGAACTCGATCCAGGTATAGCCGATGCGGCGTTGATAGCCGCTCATCAGCAGGTTCCAAGCCATCTTCTTGCCGTTATCGCCATCTGGTTCGATCCGCGAGGGCCTCAGATTCGCATCGAAAAGAAACGGCAAGGTCAGCGAGAGCACCTTTGATTTGCCTGTGCCGTTGTTGCCACGCAGAAGCAAATGGCCATCTCTGAACCAGAACTCTTCGCTGTCGTAGTGGAATAGCTCAACCAGGCCGAGCCTAAGAGGTTGCCAGCGCTCACGCAACGGTTCTGGCAGCGCTGGGCGCAACGATGAGGGCGAATCAAAGAGTGCGTCTGTCATGCGTCGAAGAGCGTATCTGCTGAGCCCTTGCGCACGGACTGTGTGGCAGGCGGGTGGATCTGAGTTTCACCGATGGCGAATCGAGCTATCGCCGCCAGTGGGCGGATCTGGCCGTTCTGATGTGCGATGAGTTGAAGTTTGTTCAGCCTGCCCAGCGCGATGCTGGCCAGTTCCTTCTCGGCGCCGGGCTCGCGCGCCGATTTGCGCCAATAGCGGCCATACCGGTCCATCGCGCCCCGCAAGAACGCGGCGATCGCATCGTCCGTGGTGACTGGAGAAGCTTGCGCATCGCGTAAACGCTGAGCGAGGTGTTCCGCGACCAGCAACGTGGCATGGGCCTCGGTACCTTCCGCAGGCATCGAGATGTCGGTCAGTTGCCCGGATTCGTCGGTCAGTGCCAGCCCTTCGGCGCGTTGCTCGGCGACCAAGCCAGTAGCGTCGCAAAGCCGTCCCGCCATGGCACCACGCTGGTTGACGAAATAGGCCTGTGTGTCAGCGCCCAGGGAGGCCGTGTAGATCACCGGGTCATCCAACAGCCGGCGTGCGAGGTGGTGGCGCAGGGTATCTCGGCGTCCTTGTTCGCCATCGACCGCATGCTCAACCGCCAATGACCGCAGCCTGTCTTCGAAATCGACGGGCATGTCTTCCTGCCGCCACGTGGACGGTCCACGCACGGCCGCGAGCATGCCGGCCAACATGCGGCGTTGCACGTCGTAGAGCGCATCGTGCTGGGCCGCGCGGTGGTCGTGAATGAAGCTTTCCTCATCCCCCGCCACGCGTTGCAGCACACCGTGTTCCAGCAGAGTCCTGCAGACGGCGACGAGATCCCGGCGATCCGCAGAACTGCGCAATGCGAACTCGAACCCGCGTGAAGTTAAGGTGGCCTCCGCTGCCCACTGCACCACGCGCTCGCCCAGCAACTGCAACGTGATCTGCGGATCGGCCCGTTCGAGCACAGCGCAGGCCAGGCAGAGCAGGACATAACGGCGCTTGTCGTAGGCCGGCAGACCTCGGGTGTCGTCGGCCAGGTTCGCCGGACGTTTGAACAGTCGGGCACCCTCGCGCTCGACATGCAGGGGCCAGCCGGCTTCCCGCGCAAACCAGTCGCGTAGTCGTTCAGCTTGGCGCCGGACGGCTGGGAAGTCCTCGTTACCAGGCGCCATCAATGGGCGCATCAGAAGCGCTCGAACGCTGCGACTGAACTCGTCTTGCTGCTGCGCCTTTTGGAGTTCTCCCAGGCGCTGGTTGTCTTGGCGGGGTAGGGGGCGCGTACTCATATCGGCGCCTGCGTAAAGGCGATCGTGAGTAGGTGGTCTCTGCCCGAGAAGATGCCCGCTGGCGTGCGAATCTGGGCTTGGCTATCGCCCTCCAACGGTTCCATGCGGATCTGCAGCAGTCCATCCCCGGTTTGACGCTCGACACTCTGCTCAGGACTTGACTGTTCCGCCAAAGCCTCGCCGAGCAAGCTCAGGAACAGTCCGAATGCGTGCGTATCCAAATCGCCCAGTTCAGACAGCCGAGTGGCGCGACCGATGGCCAGCCGTTGGCGCGCCGCATCGACCTGGCGTGATTCCTCGGCTAGCTGCTGCGCCATCAGTGCACGTTCGACGCTACGATCACGCACGCGTGACAGCGCACCGCGCGGTGCCGCTTCGCCATACTCGCGCAGGCGCGGGCTGATCTGCAACGGTGGCGCCTCCGCCCAGGAGGTGCTGGGTGGTAGATCCTCTTCCGCTTGCGGGTTGAGCGAGAAATGCCGTGCTGGCTGGAGCGCAAAGGCAGCACGCGCCAGACGGTGCGCCTGTCCTTCGGTCTCGCAGGCGGCAAACCATTGGGCCAATGTTCGGAAATCCGCCGAGCGATCGCTGCGCCCGCTGCGCCGTTCATTCATGGCGGCGATCGCGCCCAGCAACTGTGGAATGGCAGCACGGGCTCGCGCACGCAGCAGTTCAGCCTGGGGCGGTTCGGCGCCTGTCGCCAGGAACCAACCTCGAAGTCCTTTCCACCGTTCTCGCCATGCGCGCCAGCGACGCATCTCTTCGTCTGTTCGGTTTTGCGCATCGCCAGGCGCCGTGTCTCGCGCCTCGCGCGCGGCGATCTGAAGAAAGACGGCGTCCATACGCGGCGAAAGGTATTCAATGAGTTGGGCGATGCCGTCCGAGCGGCGCACCAGGTCGCTCATGAAGCGCTCCAGGTAGTCGATCAGTCGCCGTTTGTAGGCGATGACCATATTGGCCTCGGCCTGCTGGAGCTCTAGGCTGCGCGCCACACCTGCCATAAATGCTTGGGCGTTTTCGGCCAAGTCCTCAAACACGCGAACCAGGTCTCGCAAGATCTCGTGCATCTTGGCGACATCCGCTCCGTCAGCCGAGGCCGATTCGTCGACGAGGTGCCGCAGTGACAGAAGACCGCTAGCGATATCCTCCAATGCGACGGTTTGCAGTTGGGCTCGGCGCCGCAAGGTTTGAAAAAAGACGGACAAACCGGCTTCCGCGGCTTCACCGCCATGGGACAGGCGATAGAGAAACCGCGCACGATAGAAGTCACTTAGCGACGACACGCGCGCGGTGTCGGGTTGCGATTCCAGATTGCCCCAGGCGGCCAACTGAGCCAACGCACCGTTGACTTCCTCGATGCGAGGAGAAGGGGTGGGCCAATCAGCCTCCGCCAGCACCTCATCAGGACGCAATTGGAGCCGGTACTGCCGTTTAGCTGCCGCGAAGACGTCCATGATGGAGCGGTAGAACGCAGCCTTTTCTACATTTAGGTGCTGGAAAAGCTCCGCTGCCGTAGTCGTCTTCTGCATGGAACTGCTCCTCCCTATAAATACGTCTTGGGACTATTGTTATAAATAGTAACCGCGATTTAAAGCGGGCCATCTAAGAGAGTTCCACATGCCAACAGCCAGAGAGACATTTGACAGTTCCATCAAGGATGCGGTGGAACTGCTTGATCACTTCAACGCCATCAACGTTCTTCCCCCTCCTGCGAATGCAGAAGTGTTGAAGCGGGCAGGGCTCATCATGGCTTGCACTGCATGGGAGACCTATGTTGAAGACCGTGTGCAGGAAGCCGTGCAGCAACGGCTTGGCGAGGGTAACGACAGCTTCCAAAATAAATTCGTGCTGCGGCATCTACAGATGACGCTCAAGCAGTTCAACAATCCTAACGCCGAGAAGACCTGCAGGTTGTTCTACGACTTTCTGGGCATCGATGTTGTGGCCGGCTGGCAGTGGAACAACTACGACAGCACCCGCGCCCGCCTGGAGCTCGATGCGCTGATCAAGAAGCGTGGCGAGGCGGTGCATCGCTCAAAAGCTCCGAACGCCGGTGTACCTGCGGCCCACCTCATACGCAAGGACGAACTGGAGAAGGCCATCAGGTTCTTGAAAAGCTTGGTGGAAGCTACGGAGAAGGCAACGAAGGCTTGACCGGTTGGATGCAGGGGTCCTGGCTTGCAGTCACAGCGATGAAGGAAACGTGTGGACAAGGCGCGGGAATGTCTGCTCTTGGCGGCGAGAGTACCTATTCGCCTAACACCTAATGGCAGCAACCACCATTTTTCTTACTTACATTTTAGGCACGGCTAGTTGCTCGTAAGAGTATTTCGCTTGATGAACACCACCGACCGCTGATGCTTCTCCAGTTCTTCCAACCATATCTAACGCTTTGTCATCTGGCCTCATGGGGGGTGGCGCAAAACCTCGAGGGCCTGAGCCTGTTCAAATACCTGAACACTCCGCCGATGCAGGTCGGTGACACCATCTTCTATCCTATGAACCTTAATCCGCGGATGGGTGTTGCCAACTTGGCCCTCATCCTCACCGGTGTCCTCGTCGTCGTGTTCCTGCTGAACATACGCGCCTGCTTCTACCTGAACAAATGGGTCGGCTATGCTGGTTTGATCTTGTGGTCGCTCCCCGGCCTGCTGAGCATGCTCGGCTGTATGCCGGATATTCTCGGAATGGGGCCGGACGTATTTCGTTTCGACGAAGGTTTCCCCGGCAGCATGGAATCGGCGGCGGCCAATCTGCTCATATGCCTGGTCGGCGGCTGGTCCGCCATCCTGCTGCTTAGTTCGCTCTGGGGAAAAACAACCTTTAAGAACGCCTATGACCACATCTGGTACACCCTTGGACTGATCACCGCCCTGTACTTCGTGGTGGACTCTGGCCTTTCTTCCTATAAGACTGACTTGGCGAACGCCGACGACCGCATGGTCCATACACTGCAACTGTTTCGCACGGCGGAAAAACGTCTCGAGGTCTTGTGCGCTCTGCCAGAGACCGCGGAGCTTTCTCCTGCCTTGTGCGCACTGGCCCCGGAGTTGAAGTGGGGCGTGCTCAGCTACCTCGACATGAAAAGCAATGTGCGCGCCAAGATCGAGCCGCCCGGCTGGACTACTACGCTCGCAAGCGATCCCGTGTTGGAGCTGCAGATTGGGGCGCTGAACAACTGGGCCTGCGCTCAAGGCCAACAGCCGGAACAATGCCAAAAAGTTCCCATGGACGCGGCCTTGTCAATCCAGGACGCTGACACGCCGCTGGCTTTTCCACCACCCGACTATGCGAGGGCAATTCAACAGTTCCACGCCTCCATGGGAAAATCCGACCGACGTATCCACGATATTGAACGGGGACACAATTTACGTTATTTCGGTTTCCTCCTCGTAGCGATTCTGGCTGGAGGGAAATTGGCCAACGCTTCAAGGGCGATGGTCAAAGACGACGTGGTCCGTCCACCCTCTTGGATACTCAACGCCATTAAGTATGCCAGCAGAAAAACAATGGCCTCGCTCAAACGTTTGACAACGTTGAGCACCCACGCGTACCGCGACTTCACCCAACACGTTGGCGTGTTACTTGTCCGCTACCAAGAAACCAAGGCGGCCTGCCTTGAGCAACGAAAAAAGGCCATATCTAAGCAGCAATAGTCCAGTGACCAGCGAACCAAACCGCGTCATGCGGCGCGGCGCTCCGGGTATTGGCTCGCTCAGTTCAGCTGCTAGCGATGCTTCATCCGATGCTCGTCGCATGGCAGTCATTAGGACTCTTGTGGTGGCCCCTGGGGGCAGGGCATGATGGACTGTACCAAGAGCATTGCCGTCCATTTCTGCATCTCGGTCCAGGATGCCAAGGGCTCGCGTCTGGTGACGCCTCTGGATCTGCTACAAGAGCACCTACTGGACCGACGCTGGTTGCAGGAGCCATTGGTCCTCGAATTCGATGGGCCGATCGTGTTGCTCATACAGCATGCACCATATCCCTTGTCTATAGCACCTCAGCACACCGATGTTTTACTACATATCCCGACGACGATTCTGCCGAGGCAGTTTCTGTCCATCGACAAGTTTAGAGGTCATTTCTCCAGCCATCGGTGATGGCTCCGCTGTCCAGCTCGATCTTTGTCTGAGCCAAAGCCTCATCCATTTTGTGGATGGATCGTGCAAATACCGCGACTAGGATTGGTAAGTTCCCAGTGATGAGGTCCACCGCACCTTAAAACTTTCCCTACGGTCAACATTCATTCGAGTGCAAACCCCTTATGAGCCAAGATAATCCCGCCGAAGGCGAAGGCGTTACTGCCTATAGCGAACCCCTGCTTCAGCTCAGTGGCCGTGGGGGCATTTACGCGGTGACGGCTGAAAGCGCCATCTTCAGCGCAGGCTATACCAGCAACATCACTGCTGGAAACGCCATCAACTTCGCCGTCCAGGGTGGCTTCTACAACATCGTCAAGGCCGGCGTCAGCCTGTTCACCTACGGCAAGGTCAGCAACACCAGCCAACCCAACCAGGAAACCGGTATCTCCCTCCATGCCGCCAGCGGCAAAGTCAGCAGCCAAAGCCAGAGCGGCCAGACCCGCCTGACTGCCGACCAGGATGTCACGGTCGCCAGCGTGGCCGCAGATGTCTCGGTGACCGCATCCAAGCACATCTTGCTCACGGCGGGTGGAGCCGGCCTGCGCTTGGAAGGCGGCAACATCACCATCCAGGGCTCCGGCACCATGGCGTTCAAAGCCAGTGCGGTGGAGCTGACCGGCCCCGGGAGTGCGTCAGCGACTGCGCCAGATATGCCCAAAGCCCTGGACGTCAAAGGCTGCGCCAAGGCTATGTCGGCAGCTGCAGCGGAACAAGCTGGGACAGTCGCGCTGTGATGGGTGGAACCCTGATGGCGGAGTCGCCAAACGACATAGCCAATGCACAAGAAGTCGACGCTATTTGCGAAGCCTTGCATGCTCAGATGGCCAAGCAATCTGGGGCCGCTTTATGGCTGGCGGTAGACGGCGCAGAACAAGACCTGCCAGAGGCATTTGCGCCGCTACAAATCAAATTGGATGACGAGGCGCTACCCGTCCCTCTACGCCATCCGAATATTGCGCCGCAATGGCAACCACGTTGGTGTGCGTTGAATCTCGAACACGCTGGAGATAGTGGATTTTTGCGGGACAGCGTCATGTTGGCCCTAGCGGAGCTGCAAACGGACGCACTCAATTCCGGCGGAGGACGGCGCATTGCCGGTTGGCTGGAGATCGACCCGACGGTGGATGGGCATGCCCGTCTAGCCGCTGCCTCCCTGGGCCAGGCGATGGTGTTGCCCCACGCACGTGGTCATATGAGCCTGTTAAGGTGGCATGACCCGGCTGTCCTGTGGGCGCTGTGGCCTTTATTGACTGCCGAACAGCAGCGCGCGTGGTTGGGCTCCATACAGCGTTGGTGGCTGCTCGACCCGCTAGGCAAGCTGGTTGTGTTGCAGGCCGTTGAGGAGCAACCGCAAGCTACGCCAGCGACGGCGCACTGCGGGTTGGCGCCACGGCCGCCGTTCTTCAGCGCGCAACAATGGAGCGACATCGACCACATTGCCGCTTTTAACCATGGTTTGCGCAAGCGCCTCTCCGACCATGGGCATCCACCACAGGACTTGGAGGTACTGCGCAAGGTCGGTATGGCCGCCTTGCGGCGTGCCAAGGTCTGGGGTTTCGAGGACGCGGGGGATTTGGCGAGCTTTGCAGAATATGCTTTGTGCGTCCACCCGCACTTTGATGCGCACCCCTTGGTACATGCCGTGCTGGCTGAACGCCATAGTGATGACTACTTCAGCGGATTGGTATCGACGTTGACCGAGGAGGATTGGCAACGTGTCCGTAGCGCTCCGCTGGCCTCGGTGGGCCGTTGACCCCCAAGAAAATGGCAGTCCGCCCTTAGATTGACGAAAGAATAATGTAGATGCCCATGCCGAATCTTTGTGGTGACTGCAAGGCCAGTGGTCTGCCCATCATGCCGGTCCGCTATGCCGTGGTGCCAGCCGCCGTCCAGCCCACGCTGCCCGGCTGGACCAGTGGTGACCGGGTCAAAACGGTGCCGCTCGCCGCAGACTTTGCTTACGCTTTGCGCACCCTGCGCGCCGGCTTTGTCTACTTGTTCTATGCCAGCCATGCGCGGGGGGCGAATCTGTGGGAGTGCTATGCCGTCACCCAGGATGGCGTCCTGGTGAAGCAGCCCAACCCCGCCATGGCCAAACCGGTTGCTACGCTGGCCTGCGCAACCCAAGGGCACAGCAATGCCCGGCTGCACCACCTAATCATCGATAAACCAGAAAAGTGTGGCCCCACCTGGATCGCCTTCAGCGAGCACTGCTGGAGCGAACAGACCGTCAAGGAATACACCAGCAATACCAAGCTGCGCAACGCCCGCATGCAAACCATCCACCCGGCACAAATGGCCGAGGGTGCCAAACACAGCCATGGCGCGGTGGCGACCAAGGAGACCTTGGAGCAAGTACTGGAGTACGCTCCGGGATTCCAAACCACACAGTTGCCTTACAACATCGACGCAGGGGCCTTCAGCACCGAGGACGGCAGCTTCAAAGCCGACCGCTTGGCGAAGGTGAGTACACGCACCCCTTGGTGTCTGCGGCAACATGGCGCCGACGAAACGGTGCGCTACATGAAAGAGCGCGGCAAAAAGACCGACGGCACCTACAACACCCCACATGTGCTGGCCCTGTGGGATGCCATCGGCATCACCCACGAACTCAACGGCTACCGGAACGACGCGGCGGGTTGGCTCAAACTGTACGGCGACGAACGCGAGCTGCAGATCACCGCGCTGAACGCGCTCGATGGTGTCAAAAAGGCCCTGGAGCACAGGATCAACGACGGCTGGGACAGTATTGCCACAAATACCTCGCACATGCCAGACCCGCAAGAAAGCGGCATGCGCATGCAAGCCGTGCAGCGCTACGCCAAGGACGACCCGGCCCAACTCGGCCGCCCCTTGTACCAGTTGGACGAAAAGTACAAAGCAGGCCAGATAGATGCGGCCACCTACAAGGCCCAACGTAGCCAGACTATCGCCCAAAACAGCAACAACCCAGCAGCCATGGAGGCCGAGTACGCCAAGATCGACGCCTACCGTGAGAACAAAGCCAAAACCCGCTCCACCAACCTGGCCAACAACAAGAAAGACGACATCGCCCGCAGTTGGAGCAAGTACGAAGGCAAGCTGGACAAGGCCGCATTCGACAAATTCAAAGGGCAGTGGGACAAACTGTTGACCCAAGCCGACGCCATCGTCGACAAACGCACAGAAACACTTATCCACTGGCTGGAAGCATCGCTGTTGATCGACACGCTGGAGGATTTCCACGGTACCAGCGTGGGTGACGGTGTGCTGTTTGAAGACGCCATTGGCGATGCGGTATTCGGTATGGGCTCCAGCAAGGCCGGAGCCGCCAAGATCGACGCCTGGGTGAAGGAAGCCAAAGCCAGCGTGAAAGGAAATTTGCTGTGGCGGGCGATTGCGCTGAACCAGCAGGAGGGTATCGCGGAGGTGGATGCGGCACTGCAGGAGGCCGAACAACACCAGGCCAAGCGTACGGTAGCCAGTGCCTTGACGATAGAAGGCTACCTGGCCAAAACCCTCAAAGCCTTTGCCGATACCTACAAGAAGGCTGTAAGCGCCTACAACGCCAACGTCAACGCCAGCAGTGAGAAAGGCAGCAAAGCGTTTGGAGTGACGATTGCCCCGGTAAACATGCGCGGCGCCGACAAAATTGCCGTTACGGTGGGCGACCGGGTGTTTCGGCGTTTCCGGGTCGATGGCCTGGGCGACTTCTTGAGCGAAAAGATCATCCAGCACATGTTTGCCCTTCGCGCTTTCGTGGCCCCGGCGGACTCCATCAACCTCATCGTGCAGCAGGCCAAAACGCAGGCCATTGAGCGGCGTACGTTGCTGGAGCGTTTGCGCACTGCCCGCACATTTCTTGCCAGCGACAGTCCTGCCATGAAGACAGCGCAAACGGCAGAGCTGGGCCATGCATGGGAGAACTTCAAAACCACCCACAAGGATGGGGGCAACGCCATCCGAGACGCACGGCTGGCCGTGGTGGTCATGTTGATTGAAGGTCTTAACTTTCAAAAACTGCTGATTGAATGCCGCACCAAGAACGACCTCAAGACCTGGTGGAGCCTGGCGGCATCCAGTATTACCATCAGCGCGGCCCTGTTTGACGTGGCCAGCGTACCCGCCAAGAACCTGTTGGGCGCGGAAAGTTGGAGCTACCAGCGGCTGAAGCTATGGGGTGGGGTGTTATCGGCCGGTGCTTCCGCGATTGGCGTGGGATTGGACGTGGTGGATGGAGGAAAGTCTGTAGATAAGGGGCAATATGGATTGGCCTTTATGTTCTATGGGAAGGCTTTTATTGGCGGGGCCGGTGTTGCTTTAACCGTTGCAACCACATTCACGTATGCCGCACCGCTCATAGAACGCCTTACAGGCCGTGTTGCCGCTGGTGTCGCCGTCCGTGCCATCAGCGGCGCTGCTGCCGAAGTCATTGCAACCCGCATTTTGTTCATGGCAGCTGGTACCTGGATCACTGTGGGCGTATTTGGTATCCAGGTCTTTATCTGGATCATCTCTGACGACAAGCTGCAGGAATGGTGCTCGCTGAGCGCTTTGGGCAGCAATCACAAGGCACCAGCTGCGTTTAAGACGGTTAAACAGCAGCAAGAAAAGCTACAAGAAGCGTTGATTGATGTGGGACTTGCAGCATGACTAACTTTGTCGAACAACCAAACGCACACGGGCTGATAAAGCTCAGCGGACGAATTGAAAATTACAAGTGCACGCGCGCCAGGGCCAGCTTTGTGTTCACAGAAACGGACAGAACCAAGATGGGCGTGGCGGCCATTGCCGCCGGTATGGCGGGTCTGGGTGGCCAGGCCATAGCGACGGCTGGGAACGCCAGCAACTTGGAGGAGGAAGCTGATTTTGTAGAGTTCACGCTGAACGGCCGGCAGGTTGAGGGTTGGGTGTGGCGCAGCCCATTTAAGGAGGGGGATGAGGTTGAAGTAGCGGCTGAATGGGTCGGCAACCATTACGAAGCCTTCGGCATTGCTCGTCCAGAGGACAGAACGGTTGCGCTGTATCCCCATTGCGCAAGAGGTCGGCTAAAGCATTACCTCAAAGCCATTAAGTGGTGGTTGATTCTGGGAAGTTCCGGTACGGTCTTTGTAGCGTTCATGATGCGTGACGTAATTCAAAAGGTCATCGCCGAAGGTATTTTGCAATGGGGTGCTTTTGGCTTTTATGCATTTTTCGGCGCAATGGTCTTCAGCCTTTCCCGTAAATGGCTTCCATTCGTGCGGGTCGCAGAGAAAGTCTTCCGCACCTTGGATTGGCCAAACCCATCCAGCATCGACCTGAAAATGCGGACCAAAACCCGGCGCTCTACGGAGGATGCAGTGGAATATGGGCGGTTCTACTTCTATTACTAAAAAGCAGGTTTCCGCGCAAGCCTTTGGCACTGGAACCCGACGCAGGGAGAGAAGGTTTGGCCTTGCCTGACGCATTAGACTCGCCACTGAGCGCAATCAAGATTTTTGCTGCTTCGAAAGAAGAGGCGGACCTCAAGGCTGCGGTGGTGCAGCAGTGTGCGGCGATGCTGCTGGATCGCCACCCCTTCCTGTCTTTCGACGCCTTGGACTGCTTGGTCATCGCCCATGACTATAGGCAAGCCATGGGCCTTTATGAAGACGATGGGTGCGTCTACGATGATCGCTACATGGAGCTTGCCGAAACGACGGTGGGGGTCGTCGTGCCCACACAGGTCGGGGTTGCCTTGATCATCCACCCCTGGGTTTTGCAACAGATGTTGAGCCAGGCGCCAGAGGCAAAAAACCAAGGTTTTCGCATCTTCATGCACGAGCTCTGCCATTTGCATGACGTCGGCTTGCAGCGATCATGGGTCAGACAGCACTGCCGTATGGATGGCGTCCCAAATCATATTTATAAGTCGTGCTTCTCGCTGTGGACCGAATATTTCGCCAACCGCTACAGCTACTTTGATGGCGCAAATCTCTACGACGATTGGAGAGGCCTGGAGCGACTGCTGGAAAACTTTCCACAGCTGGATTTCCCTGTCGCCATGGAGGAGACGGTAGTGAGGTTTGCCTACGCCTTGGGCAGCCTGGCAGGCCTAGGCTGCAGCCTGCAAGATGTACGCCCCGACCTCGGGCAGAGACTGCAGGATCGTCGCTTATCAACCGCCTGGCTGGAGGCGGAGAGAGTTACCGCGCAGCTTTCGCAAACAGGCGAATGCTGGGTACATGCGCAAGGGGTCATGCGTTTGCAAACAGCGGTGCAGCTCGTTATCCACGCCTGCCGGTATCGACAACAGTAGCGACTTAAAAATATTGCAAAGCGGGGGCGTGGATAGCCACCACGCGGGGTAAGAACAATAGACGGGAGGAACCATGCGGATTGAAGCCATCAACTTGAGTAGGCAGGTACCCTTGGGGAATTTGCGCGCCGCGTCCCATCAATACTTTAAAGACAACCGGCTAGTACAACCAGACGGCACCCCGAGTGCCGTCATGATAGAGAACCGATTAATCGCATATTTCCCCCACTCAAAGTAAAACGGCCCAGAGCTCTCTGCATCGACCTCTATCGTTATCCCCCATATTGAGGAGGCGCCTTGAGATCTCAGAACATTTTTTGGACGAAGATAAGGCAAATGAGAGTTTATGTTTCCTCCTCGCAAGGCACGTCCCCAGCACTCTGCCGCCCAACAAACTCTTGGCCAAGTGCGCAACCATCGCAGATGGGCCGGCTAGTACTTTCGGTGGGCCTCCATGTGAGCCAAAGGCCATAGTCCACATGTCACAATGTGCGACGGACTAACAGCAATAAATGTAGAGGCGGCCGATGACGAGAGCACAGGACGGTGCACCGAAGCAGTTTGTAAATAGGCCAGTGTGGGGACTTCCTGCCTCGCTCCTGAAAAAGGAAAAAGGTGCTCACCGAATCTTTTCCTTAATGAAGCCAATAGGTCTGAATAGAGTGGAAAAGAAGCGAATCGTTTCCACACACAAACCCAAATCGCTTCCAACAGAGGGCTCATTCTCAGAGAGTGACGCAGGGGTATTTGCAGTGTGGGCAGATCCCAATCAGCGGTTCTGGGGATTTTGGCGGGCACTGAGATGTCTCAGCGAGGCTACTCGCAAGCCAGGCTACAACTATCTGCTAATGGCTCCAGATCTTGCCGTATTAATGTTGTACGGAAAATCATCGTTCACTCAGGGGTTCAGTGCTGAACAACTTGCAGCCATTCCGAATTGGGACCAACTAGAGAGCGGTATACGGACCAAGCTCAAGGCTTCCATTCCCAATCCAAACACATCGATACTTGGACTCTGGTTCAAGATAAAAGAGCAACTTAGTAACTGGGACAGCCTTTCCCCCTCAGACCAAGAACATTTGTCCGAGGTGGTTTTCGCGATCAGTTCTGCTTGCGGTGGGGACCACCTGATGAGGCACGCGCTTGAGCTTTGTCCTGCCCTTGGTCAATATTTGGTACCACTTAGTCTCACAGAAGTCATGCCTGAAACCAAATCCGAAAAATCAGTCCCCCACTCACCTGGCCTCGCGTCTTCTAGAAAGATGAAAGAAGTCCAAACGATAGAAGCGGATCCGGCAGTGGTGGTAAGCAATGTTGGTCGGCAACTTGAGGATGATGTGAGTGAGTCGCAGCAATGGGAGCAGTTGCTTCTGGAGGCATCGGCGGTGGTTCGGGCCTTGGAAGCAGAGCCGAACACGGAGGGCTCTGCACAACTCGTCAAGATTGCGGCTCAGCTAAATGAGTTGGCCCCGCAGATTGCGTCAAGCTCGCACCTTGAGTCTTTGTTGAAAGATCTCTTGGAAATTGCTCGAAAGGCGGTGGAGCAAGGACCCGAGTCGGACGGGAAGTCGAAGTTTGAAATACTCAACCATGGCGTCTTTGACGCCGTGCAAAGAGCGTGGCGAACAACACTTGAAGCTTGTTCGACTAAGTCTGATAGAGACGCGGTTCAATCAGACATAGAGAGAGCTTCGGTGCAAAGCCAGGTGGCACTTACGCAGTGCGGACGAAGCTTCTCCGAGGTGGCTCGACTGGAACATTCCCTTGAGCACGCCACAGAGGAACTTCGAAAGGCGACAGGAACCACCGCAAGACTCTCTCTGGGTGCGAAGAGGAGTCAGTGTGCGGGCGCGCTTACTGAGGCGCGAAGCGCTTCATTCTCCGCAGAGAATGAACTGATCCAGTCACTCTGCCCACGCCGTGATGCCGACACTCTGGAGGACAGTACGCAAGAAGGTACAACCGCATGTGCCACCGAGTCGCCAACCCGAGACCCAGAGACCGATGATGTCGTGGCCAAGATGGTGCAGACACAGCCCTCCCCCTCGGCAACGCAACAAGGCCAGGAATCCCCTCACGTAGCAACTGCTATAGCTATACCGACCAAGACTGAAAAGGCGGCTGTAGTTTCTACCGAACTCACTCAGGTACCGGGCCACGAATCACCTCGACAGACCGCTGAAGTCAACAGCAAGGAGATTTCACTCTCGATTTCTGTGGAGGCTCCTCCCAAAGACAGGCCCACACCTGGTCAGCCATCTGACTTTGTGACCCCGAGCGAGCCCGACTATTCGGTCCACGCGGGAGAGCGGTGCCGACCCGTATGGATTGCGCTGCGCCGCGAGCAGCCAGGGCTGGCCTACTGGATGGCTTACGCCATCGAAAAGTCAGAAAATGCCGTCCCGGTGGTCCCACCTGCTCTCTTGGCGGCTCTGGCGCTCTCCGAGCACGTCATGTTGCCCGACGGAGACATTGCGCAGCGGCTTGAGACCCTGTTCCAGGGATTCGAAGAATCTTGGTTTAACGAGAGGCCTGACACGCCAGTTGCTTGGACAAAAGCGATGAACTTGCTGCTGTTTGCAAGCGTGCTCCGCCCAATTTTGTTATGCCCCAATACAGGTGCCTCCGGTGTCGCGGGTCTTTTGCACCAGAACGACCCCAACCTACACTGCATACGTCAGGAGTGCGACGAGTTCGCTCAACGCGCACAGGGTTTCCATGTTGACGCGGCCACCTTCAAGACACCGCGTGAGGACGCTGAATGGCAGCGTCAGATGGATGCCGTACGCGAGGAGACCCGTGTTTGGCTGGAGCGCGCGCCCTCCATGAAGATGGCGTTTCAAGCCGCTTCGAACGTTTGGCTGCATTGGATGAAGTCGGGAGGGCTCATCTCCAACCTCTTGACGCCTGTTTCGCAAGGTCTATCTGACCGACTGACTGACGTCTCTCATGTGATTGCATCAGTCTCCACGACCAACGAGCTGGAGCGCCTAATTCATGAAACGGACCGAAGAACTATCGGTAGGCGCGGTGAGGAGATCCACTCGCGAGCGCTCTCGAAAATCGCAGGTAGAGTCGGTGAAGCGCTTCAACTTGCACGCCGCTGGGTAACACTCGAAGAGCAGCGTCCCCGCAAGTCAGGTGTTCTGCATCAGCTGATAGACGACCTTCGTTCGAAGACGGCTCCCTTGATTGCCGCATCGCTCGACTCCCTTACGATTGAGGCAATTGAAGACAGCTTTGGATTGGTGGCAGCGGCCCGCCAACAGATCATCAGAACTCTCAAGTCTGTCAACGAATTGCTTGATGCGGAAGTCCCACTTCCAAACGAGGAGCCCAATCCCTCCAAAGTGCTAGGTCAACCGTTGGCAATGACACCGCAGGTTGACATCGATGATCAATGGAATCTTGCTACAGACCTTGCGCACCTTGAACAATCGCTTAGCGATGCGATTACTGAATCCGTAGATGCGAGCACAGCATTCCACCGGCGCGTGGAGATGAATGACCTCTTGAGCGCTCAGAGAATCCTGGACACCATGGAGGATTCTGGTGAGAGTTTCATCGGAGGAGATGATCTTCGGCAGATGCTCAACGAGGAGATTCGAACTCATCGAGAGCAGCTTCAACGAAACCTGGAATCGGCGGGCGAACAAATCGACACCGGTTTGGCTTTGGGCCTGATCTCGGAAGCCGATCGAGCGGTCCATGAGGGTGTTATTGTGGAGGTTCAGGCCCAACTGGAAGCTGACGCCATCCGAGACTTTCGACCGGCGTTTGGCCGACTGCACTGCATCTTTGATGACATGCGGGTCAGAAGAGCAGGCAAGGTCCAAGAGGCGACGCTACGGTTTGAGAAGTTGCGTGAAGTTGGAATGAGTGAGCAAGTCGTCGCGGAGATTCGAGCGGCCATCGCGTCTGGAGACATGCTGACCGCAAACGAGTATCTGCAACGACTTGAAGCCGGCGAGACCATCTACGCCTCACCGCAATCCACTCAGGACATCTTCACTCAATTCTTCCCGAGTGTGGCTGCTCAAGTCGACCTGGCACTTGAAGGAGTGGAAGCCCCAAATGTTCTCAATGCAGTCGAGAAAGGAGGGGCTATCGCGTCCTTGGACTTCTCGCGCCTTCATCCTGAGCGACTGAAGGAGGTATCTGCGGCGCTTGGTGCTTGGTATTTGACCCGCAGACATCAAAAGGTTGATCGTGATCGACTGCGAATGGTTATTGCCGCACTCGGCTTCTCTGTGACGGAGATTGAGAATAGGATAGTCAACGGTCGTCATGAGCACAAAGTCAAGACCGTCGCAGTAGAAGACCGTTCCATCTGCCCCATCCCTCATTTCGGGTCGAAGGCCAAAGGTACTTATCGAATTCTGTGCGTGTGGCAGCGAGCTGTTGAAGAGGATGTCGTGAAGCTCGTAGGTGATACCAGCCTCTCGGAAGCGACCATCATGCTCTACTTCGGTCGACTGACGAACAAGAAGCGGCAGGAAGCCAGCCGGCAGGCCAAAGCACAGCAACGCTCCTTCATCATTGTCGATGAAACGATGTTCCTGTTCCTTCTGAGCATGACCACGCCCCCTGCCGCTACGCTTTTCTCCGCATCACTCCCGTTCGCGTTTTCACAACCTTACGAACCGACTTCGGGTGTTGTCCCGACTGAAATGTTCTTCGGCCGATTGGAGGAGTTGCAAGCGGTTCAAGATCAGAATGGCAGGTGCTTCATTTACGGCGGCCGACAGCTTGGCAAGACTGCGCTACTCAGAAAAGCGGAGAGGGACTTTCACGCTCCAGCGCGAGGACGCCATGCCAAGTGGATCGACTTGCGTGCTGAGGGCATCGGCAGCAACCGAAAGAGTGCAGAAATCTGGCCAGTGCTTTGGCGCACCTTTATCAAGCTGAAGCTCTTGCCTTCAGACGTCCCAGAGCCAAACGGCCTAAAAGGGCGAGTTGAGCGCTTCCAGGAGACCATGAAAGGCATGCTCGAAACGAATCCGGATACGCGAATCCTTTTGCTACTGGACGAAGCCGACAGCTTCTTTGAAGATGACGGAAAGCACGACTTCATGGAGACGCGTCGACTCAAGGAGTTGATGACTGCATCGCAGTGGAGATTCAAGGTCGTCTTCGCCGGGTTGCATAACGTGCTGCGTACAACCGAGCAAGCAAACCACCCACTGGCCCACCTTGGTCAGCCAATCAAAGTTGGACCGCTGCTCGCCGCGCAGGAGTGGCGTGATGCTGAAGACTTGATTCGCGGACCGTTTGAGGCAGCTGGCTTCCACTTTACCAATCGCAGCCTAATCACAAGAATCCTTGCTCAGACGAACTACTACCCCAGCCTAATTCAGCTCTACTGCCACCATCTGCTCAGGCACATGCTCGAAGCCGTACGGGTAGAGTTCCAGATGCTGGGGCCACGCTACGAGATCCGAGCAAGCGACGTGGATACGGTCTATCGCAAACCGAGCCTTCGTGAAGAGATTCGGGCGAAGTTTCAGCTGACGCTTCAACTGGACACACGTTATGAGGTCATCACCTACACGTTAGCGTATGAAGCCTTGGCCGGTCAGACTTCTGTTGCGGAAGGCCTGCCAGTTTGGAGCATTTCTCACAAGGCCCGCGAATGGTGGCATGTGGGATTCAACGACACCAGCGATGTGGCGTTCCGCGTCCTTCTTGAAGAGATGGTCGGACTAGGTGTGCTTCGGAGAAGTGACGCTGGAAACTACTCACTTCGCAACCCCAACATCCTGCTTCTTCTAGGAAACTCTGAGGACGTGTCTGACGTTCTGATTCGAGAACGGGAAATGCCCGTTGAGTTCGAGCATGACACATTCAGGGCTCGTTTGGCCGATGACGCTGGCCCCTCACGCCATCCGCTGACGTTCCGACAACGGCGCTCGTATGCACAGCAACACAGCGGCGTGAGTGTCATCTTTGGTAGTCGCGCGCTGGGGATCGACCACATCGTTACATTTCTCAAAGATGACAAGGACTGTGAGCAAGTCTACATAGCCACCCATTTCGACTCTCGCAAGGAGTTTCAGCTTAAGTTCGAGGAAGTCAGTGGGAATCGGCAATCGGGCAGAACGTTGTTGATTGTTCCACATGACAGCCAATGGGACACCGAGATGGTTCTCCTCGCCCAGAAGTCAACGGCCAGGCTGGTGTCTAAGGACAGAACCCTGCACGTATTGTTCATTGCCGACCCTAGCAAGAGTTGGCAACTGGTGAAGTCAGGCGAGTTGTTTGAACAACTCGACCGCACTGAACTGCGTCAATGGCGTGACGGTTTTGTTCGACAGTGGCTAACCGATCTAGAACTCTCCTCCAAGCCCGAAGACCGAAAATTGATCGAACAGCAAATCGGCTACTGGCCCATGTTGCTGCAGGAGCTAGGAGCGGTAAGGGGCGCAACCCTAAAAACTCGGCTAGACGCGCTCAAAGACCGTCAGTCGTCGGGGAAAATTCAGGCTATTGCTCGAGACTTTGGTCTTGACATCGAAGAGCCGATGGCGCTGCTCAGAGAGATGGTCGCTCTGGAGGCTCCTGAGAGCGCAGAAGATCTGAGCATCCTCACCTCTCTTGACCCCGAACTTGTGCGTCAATCCTTAGCGTGGGCCAAGTTGCTTGGTCTCGTGACGTGCGATGCTGAAGGGCTCTGCAAACTCGATGCATTCGTAGCCAAGCAAGTCGAACGTCAAATCGCTGCGCCCAAATGAACTTTTGGGACCTTTATGGACCTTCGAGCTTCCTCTCGGAGATAGAGGAGGGACTACGCGCATACCGAGCTGGGGTGGTGATGTTTCCATCTCACCATCCAAAGGGCTTTGGCGAAACGATTTGCGCTCGATTAGCCAGTCAAGCTTGGTACCGAGTTCCTCTGGCTTGGAACGAGGGCGAGCACCCACTTGACTTTTTGTTCCGAGAGCTAGGCATCAAGCTAGAGGTAAGTGAGCGGCAGTCAGCCGCCAACTTCGTAAAGCAGTTGAAATCGACCGTGGTAGTGGTCGAGAACATCTGCGCCTCTGACTGGCCGCAGTGGCAGCGCTTCTTGCAAGAATACGAACGAGAACTACGCGCCGGAACGAACGAGCAGCCCCCCCTGCTACTTTGCGTACTTATGGGTGTAGACAAAGAAAAGGCCAGGTTGCACGCACCGGCTATAACTCTGTACGCTTGGTCTGGAATAGTGAGCGAGCTTGACACGCAGATATTCATTCGCGCTCAACTGGCAAATATTGATCGCCCTGACGCCGAACGCGACATTTCAAGGCGCATAGTCGCAAGGCTGAGCCTTTGGGATGTTGAGCTCGCTGTAATGCTCATCTCCCTACCCATCAAAACGCTCTGCAGGCCCTATGACCTTCTGATGGACATTGCCAGTGGGCGCAATTGGGCCAAGGGTGGCGAGTGTTCCTGGTGTCACGGTACAGAAGACACCTTTGAGGGGCAACGGATGCCCCACTCGCTCTGGCTTTCGATGAACGAGGGCAGCCGTGAGGTCGACCTCAGGATTTGGAACGCACAGGCATCCGTTGGCCTGCCGCTGGTCGAGCAACGCCGCCGCGAGTTGGCAGCTCGAGCGGCAAGGCATTTGCACTTCCCCATTACAGTTGATGGTGAGCGGGTCGATAAAGTCGAGGGCCTTGAAATCGGTCAGCTCACGCATCAACTGCTTCAAGCCAGATGCAGAGACGGTGATCTGATGCGTAGGGTGAACCACCTGAGACGGGTGAGGAACAAGCTTGCTCATGTCGAGGTAGTAGACCCGGCTTGGCTACTCGACACCGACTTGTTCGGATCGAACAGCTAGTTGCTCGTCACATTAGTCGCCGCCATCAGCTTGCGGCCTGTTCAGACCTGTCCTGGCTTAGGCAGCGGCTTGAGCTGCTCAAGGTTCTCGATGACCAGCTGGCGTGCCCCTTTTCGCGGGCTCCCGTCGTAATCAAAGTTGAGCGTCCGAAGAGTGTAGAACAACATCGCTCTACGGCACGTTAAGATAACCCTCCCCCCTGTCATTCCATAATCTGCCTCGACACCCCGACGTTGTTCTGGCGTCAGGTCTTGGTTGGGCACCAGCACGATGTCGACCATGTGGTGCCATTCCTTGTCCTCATCCACTTGCACCTTCGACGGCCTGGGGTCGCCAAGCTCCAGAATCCGCCCCAAGACCAGGTCACGAAAGCCGTTTCGTAGGTGGCAATAGGCTCTGACATGCCATCGCAGTCCATCAGTCCCCAGCGCGTGCGGACTGATATCGCGCCACTGAGGTTCATCGCGAGAGATTGACTGAAAGCGCACCCGAACCATCTGGGATTGTTCGATTGCATGCAACAGTCCCGCCAAGATCTTGCGGTCAATAGTGCGGCCGGGTACTTGCACGGACTCTATGGGAGGACGCGTTCCCATCAATGCCTGGTCCGAATCCAGGATGCCCCTGTTCACCGCTAGGAGCTGTGCGAGGTACTGCTCGGCCCCTGAGCTTTTGAACACAGCCTGAAACGACTTGCTAGCTAGGTACGTCTTTGAGCTGCGGTCATATTCAAGGTTGTCAGGCGCCTGTTCGCTATACAGCGCGATGTCAGCAGACGCTTGCGGAACCGATATGCCAAAAAACGTCTTGATGTCTGTACGGTTTATCCGCCCCTGCCACTGCAGTCTGAAGTCAATAAACCGAAGCCGCCGTTCCTGGCTCCATCGCGGCGTCTTTTCAGACTCTGCCAACTCGGGCAATAACGTGGGCATCTGACTGGGAAGTGAAATTTTCATGGCATCAGTATAGTAACTTGACGCGTATAGTTTATATGCGTATACTTTGTTTACTCATCTGAATTAAATATCACCAGTTCAGTGCTGAGCCCCAAAGTAAAGGAGTACCAATGTCCCGTATGCATGTTGGCCACCGCGAGCTCGCGCTCTTCGCCGACGAAAAGGTTAATCTTCCCAAAACCGACGCCGACGAATACCGGGCGCAAGCCAGACGCCTTCGGGAGAAGCTCGAGGTCTACCTGAAGGAGAGCCCCGACTTCTCTCTCAAACGGATACAGCTCTCCGGCAGCCTGGCAAAGGGTACCGCCCTGCGCAGCCTCAACGACATCGATATGGCCGTATACATCAGCGGCTCCGATGCGCCTCAAGACCTCCAGGCGCTATTGCAGTACCTGACGGAGCGACTGCGCAAGGCCTTCCCAAACTTCTCGCCTGACCAAGTGAAACCCCAGACCTACTCGGTGACGGTCTCCTTTCGTGGCTCGGGACTTGATGTCGACGTGGTGCCCATCCTGTACGCCGGCTTGCCTGACTGGCGCGGCGACCTGATCAGCCAGGATGACGGCTCCTTCCTGGAGACGAGCATCCCGCTGCATCTTGAATTCGCCAAGAAGCGCAAACAGGTCCAGCCGAATCACTTCGCACAAGTCATACGCCTTGTGAAGTTCTGGGCTCGGCGCATGAAGCAAGAGCGCGACGGCTTCCGTTTCAAGTCCTTCATGATCGAGATGATCCTGGCCAAGTTGTGCGACGACGGCGTGGACTTCTCGGACTACCCCGAAGCACTGCAATCGTTCTTCACCTACGTGGCGAAATCCAACCTCCGCGAGCGCATCGTTTTCGAGGACCACTACAAGGCATCGAGCGTTGCCAAGCTCGACGACCCTGTCCAGATCATAGACCCGATCAATGCGAGCAACAACGTGGCGCGACTGTACACAGCCGAAAACGCCGATGACATCGTGGAAGCGGCCTTAGATGCAGGCGATGCCATCGATTCCGCCTTGGCAGCACCGAACAAGGAGTTGACGGTGTACTACTGGAAAAAAGTCTTCGGCCCCTCTTTCCAAGGTTGAACATCATGAGCTACAGCTTCACCGCGACCGAAACCAAGACCTTCACGTTGACGCACGCACGGCACCTCGCAGCCAAAGTGGCCGCAGACCTCAAGCGTTTGCAGCGCTTGTACGGGAATGTCTCCGACGAACGCATCGTTCAGTTTGAGGGCGAGGCCACCGAACTACTCCGTCAGGGCTATCTCGGGACCGTCACGTATGGCTTCAAACGTGATGGCAGTTGGATCGAACCCACGCTGCGTTACACGGCGAACGAACTGGCGAATGGCGACACGGACGACGACCCGGGGCGCGTCCGCCCAGGCATCGATATCAGCGGTGCGACTTTTCACAGCTACTTGACCTACAGCAGTGCCTGGTGGGCGTTGACGTCCAATCAGCGCGCCGCCGTTGAAGGACAACTGCCTTTGCAGCGAACGGGCCAGGCGGAACCGCAAGTTAACGGCTACTTTGCCGACGACAAAACCTATTCTTCTGGCGGCCGCTCGCTGGGCCGCTCCAGCGTGAGGAGCTATTGATATGAGTCAACAATCCAATCTCCAAGGCCTGTTCGAGCGCCCGACGACGTTGCCTGACCCCGATGCCCAAGGCCGCCTCGCGCGGCTGGTGGGTATGGACGACAAGATCAAGCGGCTGGCGAACGTTCTGGGTGTCCTGATCAACCCGGCTGGGCTTCGGAAATGGAAAGACAGACACCATGCGGATGCCGGAGGATTGCTCGATGCCGTGATTCGACGCCCGCCGCTGGTGGTTCTCTCCGGCGATGTGGGCTCGGGCAAAACGGAACTGGCGGAGACAATCGGCGACAAGGTCGCGCGGCAGGAGAACATCGACATCACGCTGTTGCCGTTGAGCCTGTCTTCGCGCGGGCAGGGTCGCGTGGGCGAGATGACACAGCTAGTCTCTGCCGCGTTCGAACATGCGTTCAATGAAGCCAGCAAGTTCAAGTCGGCCAAGGGCGTCGCGCGCGGCGGTGTAATCCTGCTGGTCGACGAAGCCGATGCGCTGGCGCAGTCCCGCGAGTCGGACCAGATGCACCATGAGGACAGAGCGGGCGTCAACGCCTTCATCCGAGGCATCGATCGATTTGCGAATGGAGGCCTTCCTGCAGTGGTGCTGATGTGCACCAATCGATTGAACGCCCTGGATCCAGCGGTACGTCGCCGGGCCGCGGACATTTTGGTGTTCGAGCGCCCCAGCTCCGAGCAACGACACGAAGTGCTCTTGCACCGACTGGGAAGTGCCGGATTCGGCAAGGCCGATCTGCAGGCGCTCGTGACGGCAACGGGTGAGCAACCCAAGCGCCCTTACGGGTTCACGTATTCGGACATCACTCAACGGCTGCTACCGGCCATCGTGCTGGACGCCTACCCGGATGGCCCGATCAAGCCATCACGCGCCATTGAATTGGCACGATCGATTCTGCCAACGCCGCCGTTTCGCGACACGTGAACTCATGGCTAAGGCACGGGCTGACCAGCTGAACTGACGAAGGATTACCATGACCCAAGCCGTTGCCGTCCGCAGAGACGGGGATTCGTTCCAGGCCAGAATCTTCTGGCGCAAAGCCGCATGCCTGCTGGACCCAAAGAGTCCAGTGATGCAGGTGGGATTCGAGTCAGGGCCGAAAGGCTTTGACGATGTCTGGGTGGCCTACGCTTCCGACCGCGCACCTCACGATCATGAGGGCCGGCCGATCATGCGGGAGCACATTCAGTGCAAGTGGCACGTCTCGGTGAACGACTTCGGTCACGCTGACTTGGTCGAGCCGGAGTGGATCAACGCCAACAAGTTCTCGCTGCTGCAGCGCGCCCGTGCTGCACAAGTGGCGCATGCGCGCGACGGGATCGGTGCTCGGTTCAAGCTGCTAACCAACTGGCGAATCGCGCAGGCCGACCCCCTGCG
This sequence comes from Rhodoferax sp. GW821-FHT07F03, assembly GCF_059418745.1. Classification (NCBI taxonomy): domain Bacteria; kingdom Pseudomonadati; phylum Pseudomonadota; class Betaproteobacteria; order Burkholderiales; family Comamonadaceae; genus Rhodoferax; species Rhodoferax sp. GW821-FHT07F03. The sequence goes on along the minus strand of NZ_JBWKQM010000004.1, from coordinate 61,001 downwards.
CGGCTACATCAACCAGAAGTCGAAGACGCTGCGCTTGAAGGACTTGTTTGACGGATCGACCGACAGGTCCGCAGCCGGCAAGGTCAGAAAGCTCTGGCGCGAGCATCTGGACATCGACGATCAGGAACTCATGCTGCTGGCGCGGACGTTGTCGCTGGACACGGACTCCACCTCACTGGAGGACCATCGGGACAACCTGGACCTGTTGTTCGAGAACCGCGGCCTACGCCGCGTGCCCGTCAGTGAGAGCAGCTTCGTATACGACGACGTTGCGTTTCAGTGGCTTGCTCAGGGCCGGCTGGACTTCAACCGGCAAACGTTTCGGGAGGCCTGCAAACGTGAGGGCCTGCTGGACGGCGATGGTCGAGCACATGTGGTGTTCGGCGTGAAATCGTTCGAGCATCCGTTTGATCGACTTGAAGACCGTTGCACCGTGGTGCTTGATCTGATCCCGCACTTCGACGAACGCGCCATCCGCGATCAGGCTGACTGGGCAACCACGCTTTACCCCAAGCTCAAGAGCTTTCTGCAAACCGCCGCCACCGGAAATCAACATCTGCGACTGATTCTTGATACACATATCACGTTGGCATTCGCCGCCGGATCTGTGCTGAACATCAAGTCCGGACGCAACGTCGAGATAGAGCAAAGAACCATTCATCGAAATGTCTGGCACTCAAGCGACATGCCGCGCGATCCATCCTGGCCGGGGTGGCGGTTCGATCTGGAACCGCTGACCAAACTCGACGGAGACATGGCTGTCGCCGTGTGCCTGACCCACGACGTGGTCCCTGCTGTGAAGGCGCACATCGCTGCTTCAATGTCCCAGGTGAGTTCGTTATTGATAGCCCGCCCAACGTGCGGCGCTGGCGCCAAGTCCGTCGTTTGCGGTCAACACGCATTCGATCTGGCAGAGGCATTGGCACTGCAGATCAACCAACAGCGGCAGGTCAACAGGCCACCGCTGCATCTCTTCGTTGCGGCACCCAATGCCTTCACGTTCTTCCTGGGGCAACGGCAGCCCGGCCTCGGCAAGACCACGCTGTACGAGTACGACTTCGAAGGCGCAAATGGTGGCGGCTATCGGCCATCTTTGACGCTGCCTGTCTGATGGTATGAGCGGCCGAATGCATCTGTTTCGGTCACCTTATTGCACAATAAGCTGGTCAACCAGTCCCAAGTTTCTTACAAAGTGCCGTAGCCCGTTTCTGGACCCCGACTTTAGGGTTTAGAGACAGGGCCAGTTTGAAGGCCGGAAGCAACGATCTTGGCCACAATATTGGGCGTGGCGCATCCGTTGTCTGAATTCGGGATGAACAATGTCTGCCTGATTAGGCACGCTGTCAATATTGGCGTCGCAATGCGATCCTCTCTCGTGCTCGACTGCCGCAGTGCTTAAACCATCACGGATCGTATGTCACTAAAATCAAATGCGGATATCCTCCAAATTGGGCAAAAACCAATTCTGCATTCCTTCTCTCACTACTTCAGAAACCTCCATGGCCAAAACCTTCAGCAGCATCCAGCGTCAAATTGACAAACTACAAAAAGAAGCAGCAGCCATCAAGGTGAAAGAAGTCGGTGGTGTTATCGAACGTATCCGCGGTGCGATTGACTTCTATGGACTGACACCGGCCGATCTGTTTGAAACCAAAACACGGGCGCAAGCAAAAGGCAAGCGCGCGGGTGCTGCGGGTTCGGTCGCAAAGGTGGCCGCCAACAAGACCAAGCAGAAGACCGAGTCCGTCATCAAATACAAAGATGAAGCAGGCAACAGCTGGACCGGCCACGGCAAGCGACCTGGCTGGTTCAAGGCCGCCCTGGAAGCTGGCAAGACGGCGGAAGACCTGTCGGTCAAACCATAACCGTTCTGAATTACCCACGCTGTGAGACTGAACTGGCCACACCTAGATGTGGCCACTGCCCGGTAAACTCGGCGCCGCATGATCCAGAAGAAGTCTCGTAAGCGTCGTAGCGCCCATTCCAGTTCTCGCCACAACCAGAATCTCCCCTCTGCGACGGTACGTCGCTTTGGTGTCGCGCTGGTCACTGCAGCGATCGTTGCGTTTCAGACCACCAGCTGCGGTTTGCAGCCGACAGCGTCCGGACCACGTACCGAGCAGAGCCGTGGCGCAACAACATCTTCTCGGTTTACCGCCTGCCCGCAGTTCTTCGCAAATGGGATCGCGCCCATGGCCCCAGGCATTCCCCAGCAGCGCGAGCTGTGCTACGAGGGGTTCACGGTGCTGCACAACGGCAGCGCGCGAACGCCCGCCTTTGTTGCAGAGCGCTTGAACCGTCAACTTCCGCTGCAGGCCCGCGAGCAAGAGCGTACCAACCGATTCTTTGCGGATGCGCGCCTGCCCCAGGCCGAACACGCTGAACTCAGTGATTACAAGGGATCAGGTTATGTCCGAGGGCATACGATGTTGGATGCTGCCATTGAGACGGTAGCCAGCAGCAAAAGCAGACCTGTCATTCACTCTGATCGTGAAGCTCACTATCGTTGGCCTGGGTGGCTCTCACGGGTGCGCAACGCAAAGCTGATTCGTTCGATGTCGCGTAAAGGATGTTCACCGGATAACGCAGCCTGTGAGGACTTCTTCGGGCGGTTGAAAACAGAGATGTTCTATCCTCGAAACTTGCAGGACATCACGATTGACCAATTCATCCAGATCGTTGACTCTTACATCCGCTGGTATAACGAAAAGCGCATCAAGATCTCCCTCGGCTCACTCAGTCCCATCGAATACCGGGCGAGCCTCGGAATAACGGCATAAACCAGTCCAAGTTTTACGCCGCACCCCCGCTTGTCTAGTGGACAAGCCACACTCCTACAACGGTCACGCTGTTCATCTCTGTAATCTTGCGGCGTTTGTACTGCCCGTAGGCAGGAAGGTGACTATTAGATCTCCTGGTAGTCCAAGAACTCCATCCCCCGGTCCAAGTTATGCTCTCCACCCGCTTGCGTTTCGTGTAATCGGAACATCTCCTCGATTAAACGCATCTCGTAAATGCTCCAAGCTATATAAATTTCCGCTCGCTGCAGCAAGCTTAAACCGGCGGGATAAACCAAGCAGATGTATCTCATCCTTTCTTGAGTACATGTGGCAAACAACTTCATCGGCCGCCTGCGCCTGCTCTGTAAAGCATTCAATCGATTTTTTACCAGCCGCCGTCAGCGCATAGAAGCGTCGACGCTTGTCCTCCTCCGGCTTACATTCCGTAAGTGAAATCAGCCTCTTGGAACAAAGCCCCTTTAAGTGATTGGCGAGAACAGTTTTACGAATACCAAGACTGTCTCCGATAAGCGCTGGAGATACGCGCGCGTTCACGCCTGCATTACAAATAAACAAGCATATGCTCGCCTCGATCGAGCTCAAGTTTGACATCGCATAAGCATGGGCGAGCAGAGTGTCAGCTATGCGACCAAGGAGCTTCAAATCCTCAAGACGAGGCTGATGTACCGTTGCCATAGGAATCCGTTTGGTTGGGCCAGGTTGCCTAATGTGTGGCAACGCCGCCACATCAAAAATAAAAATTCTAGACGCTAGCCGGGACTCAAACAGGAGCTTCTTTGTAGTCTGTATCACGCATTTCGATGGAATAGAAAATTCTCGCGCTTGCGCCAATCCAATAGAAGTACTTCACTTTATGAACTACAAGTGGAGAACATCAGAACGATCCATCGGCATTCGAGAGCACCCACACACACGGAAAAACACCTCGTCCAAGCGCTTTCGGAACAGCCTATTTCACGGTCATCGATGCTCTCCCACATCAGCCTCAGTCCTTTTGCAACGGCACATCTATTCTTTGAGTAATCGCGCTGCTCAAAGGATATTTCTAGCTCCAATTAATTGGCCATCGAATGGCGGAAAGCGCAATTGTGTCCCTAGATATTTCAAACCATGGGAATCACCCTCGGAATAAAGACTTCCGCCGATACCCAACTATGCGAAACAAAATAACAAAGGGATTAGAACTGTCTGCGCGCAAGACTACGGCATCGGAATTTCCCTAACAAAGAGGGCGTTGCACGCAAGAAGGCCCGTAAGAAGGGCGTTGCAGCGAACGCCCGCTGGAGCCATCATTTCAGAATGCATGAAGGCTCTCATCCGCACGCCCCAATTTCTGTGGCGAACCCACACCAGCCCACCGTTTTGTTGGAAGAGCGCATTTGCACGTTTCTGATGCAGCGATACGGACCTGTCCTAGATAGAAAGGCGATCGTAGAGACCCTTCGTTTCCCGAGTGGGGACGCATTTGACCGGGCCGTGGAGCGGGGACAACTAAAGATGGAGTTCTTAAAAATGTCGAATCGCAAGGGCCGCTTTGCACTTGCACAGCGGGTTGCGCAATATCTGGTGCAAGCCGATGAACGATCAGGATTATTACAGGCGGACGAAGAACGCGTCAGCCCAAGAAAAAAGGAGTGGTCACGATGAGTGGCAGTTAAAACAGCAGGCTCTGACGCGGGTGACAGCCCACGTCAGAGCCTTGGAGTGCTGTATCCCTAGGGGGGACAGCATCATCTTAGGCAGCCGTCTCTTACGCGTCAAGCCGCGTGAGTTGAATCAGCGCTGCCGCTGTATTTAGTTGCCCAAACCGCTCTCCAAGTTGCCATAAACACGTTGCCACGATGCGACACGTGGATGGCGGCTAGGCGGAGCTATTTCTCATACGACCACGCAATCAAGCCCAATCTTGGGGCGCAATCTGTGGAGTTAATAAGTGTTTTCAATAAAACCTCGAAAGAAAATAAGCAAGGAAGAAGCCTTTCAAAAACGTGCGAAAAAACAAGTGAGGGGCCGACTGCCGGGCAAGGACTACTCCGCCTACATAAAAATCGGTCGAAACGAATTCTCTTCACATGGGCGCTCTCAAATAATGAACGATCCAGTATCGGAAAGAGAGCATCACTTTTTATCTTGGCTAGAGACATTTATTTGGCTGTTACTTCTGCATTTGGGTGCAAAAGTAACATGTGAGCAATTCCCACTCTCGGCAGCAGATGATGATATGAGTTTTCTAGTGCAACAAATGAAAGGAAGAGGAACGCTGTCGATTGCCGAATTGCTCGAAATTAAGCATCCAAAAGTGAACGACGAAGTTCCACGAATTCTCACCACGGATTTGATCATTGAGTCCCCTAGGAACGAGCAATGCGCAATCTATGTCCGTCCTCACGATTTGGTACCCAAAGATGGCCGAGGCCTTGAACTACTCCGGCTACAAGCGGCATATTGGAAAGAACGCAACAGACATTTATATGTTCTAACAGAGCGCCATTTGGACTATCAACTAATCGATCTACTCATATGGTCATATACGAGCAGACGAAGCTACCCAACAGGAGCGGATAAGGAATTCCTAGTCTTCCTAAGTGACTGCAACACATACCGGCCCCTAAAAGATCAACTAAAAGAATGGCGAGGTTCAGATTTTGTTGGGGATGCAGTTAATCAATTTAAAGCTGCCATATTCAGCGGTCAAGTGACTGTGACACTGAACGAAGAGTCCGGCAATCTCCACCCATTGAATGAACCATGGAAATTTGCGGTTTTAAATGAGAAGAATATAAATACACGGCTATCTAGATTTTTCTCAAAAATTGAGCCATATCGTGCCTAATATTCATAATCAAGACCCTCCCCAATTACCCATGACAATTGGGGATATTTATCTGATCAATCTAAGCGATCGACTACCCCGCGGAATTTATATTTATATCTACTTGGATCCCGTTCGAAAGGTGGTTTTTTTAAAAAGGCAAAAACAAACCAAGGACGGTAACTCTCCAACAGCGACCGCTCCAAGACATCGCGCAATAAATTCAATAGCCTGCAAGGATCTAGAAAATCTTCTTAACCAGAAGTTTGCGGTGAAAATTGAGCGCCAGCAAAACCTCGTAGTGCCGCAACTACCGAAAAAGAGAAAAGAAAAAGAAAGGGAAAAGGCAATTGCGAAGTTAGATAAAACACGCGATTTCCTTACAGCACTGTGCAATCCTGACCTTTTGCATGAGGTTATTGTAGAGCGTTCTTATAAACCAATATTTCAACTGGCAGCAGCGAAAGAATTCGCAAATCAACATGCAAAGCGATTATTTTTTCGTCTCTTGGATGCTGCCTATGACATCGATACTGCGGTAATAGATCGCCGGAAAACCGCTGAAAGGAAAACACCACGCAAAGTAGAGAAAAAGCTAGGAAGACAATATAAGCATGTGCGCAATGGCAGCAACCCCGAACGCAATGGAAGAAATTTTAACGAAGATGACCACAAAAATTTAACTGCATATATAAATAGTGGCGGCTATAAACATGACAATAGTCTTCAGTGGAACTATGAAAACTTCAAGGCAATATTCAATGTAAAGCAAGTGCATAAACTAGCCAACGGAAAGGTTGTGCCGGAGACGTTGCCCGAAGATCAATTCATAACTAGAAGTCAGTTTGTTTACAACTCCGAGAAGATCCACAAAGCTCTCGCTTACACATTTTCTACAAAAAAACTGATCGAGATAACAAGAAGAGGCTTCCGTGTCTACACGGGAAGTTCAAGATCTCATATCCCTTGCCCTGGCCATTCGATACTGATTGACAGTACGTTGGCCGATGTTTACCTAGTCTGCTCTTGGGATAGAACACGAATTATTGGCCGACCATTATTATATTTTGTGGTCGATGCTCTCACATCGGTTGTTTTGGGAATTCACATCTCACTCCGAGCCCCTAGCGGAGTTGAAGCAAAAATGGCTCTTTTCTCTGCTTTGAGTAATAAAACGGAGTTGCTCACCAAATATAGTCTGAATGCTTACTCTCATTTTTTCCCACGTGCACCAATACCATATGAATTCTTGCCTGACAGGGCGGAATTACTGTCTTCAATAGGAAGAGAAGCAGCAAGCGCATTAAACTGTGCGATGGGAATGCCTTCAGCTTATACACCTCAGTGGAAAGCTGCAGTAGAACGAATTTTTAAGACTATTAATAACTTTTCCATCCATTGGATTCCAGGCAGCACGCGGGGACGAGTTCGAGAACGAGGACAACCGGATGTGCGGTTGGATGCAATTTTGACGATGGAGGAATTCACCCGAATTATTCTTCTTTCCGTTCTTCAATGGAATGCGTTAGGACGTTCAACACAGAAACTTTTACCATCAATGTTAAAAGACGAAACTGCTACGGAGCCAGGGCCCAGTGGTTACTTTAATTGGGGGTTAGAAAATCTACACGGCTCGCCGGCATACTTCACTAACGACGAACTCGTAACAAAACTATTACCTGGAAGTATTTGTGAAATAGGTTCTGAAGGCATCCATATTGATAACAACAGATGGGGCGCACCGTGGATGAATGACCCTCAGTTAAGAGTTGCCGGACTTTTGAGTAGCCCGGTTCATCTCTATAGAAACCCCGTCCACTCCAAACAATCTTATATTCATCTTAAAGGAGAAAGCCAACTCCGCGAGTCAACTCTGCTTGAGATGCCTTGTGCGGGTAGTATTTTTGATCTGGAGGAATACTTCGTCGTCGAACAAACAAAACATTCAATTCACAAAATGCAGAACGAGGGGCTTCAGACTTCAATAACGCATGAAATGAATAGTCTCATCGCAAGTGCAAGGTCCAAGACGGCTATCGCCAACAAAGAATTACCAATATCAAAATCAGAAAAGACAAAAAGTATTCGCCAAAATCGAAACAACGAGATAAATGGTCAAAAATTCACAGCTAAACCTGCTGACGACAGCAAAACGCATGAAGAAGATGTCTTAGCAAATTGGTCGGCTTCATCTTTCGCCAGCAATGATTTCATGGCAGCACTAAGAAAAATATCCAATAAAAATAAATCATGATTGCACGACCGGCCCAATACTCTGCATCGACTGTACCTAGCTTTTGCAAGGGGAATCCTCTGAGTGAAGCACTCCCAGAACTACCCAATGACAAAGCCTTATTTGAGGAACTTCTTATTGCACCCAAGGGTGATTTCTCTATTGCACGGACGAATGATCCAAATAGTTTTTACGAGGCATCAACTCTTCTGGAAATAAATCTACCACGACTGGAGACCCCTATTTTGATGAGGAGGATTTATAGCATGATCCACAATGCATACTCCAAATCGAATCCGATGACGAGCCAATTTATTGGTGACATCAATTCCATAGATTCAGATTTATTTTCAGAAAAAGAAACGCTAGATTTGCAAAGCGATGCAATGACAATTCTCGGTTGGAGTGGAGTTGGAAAATCCACACTCATAAGATCAATACTCAAATTTTTCCCGCAACTAACCAAGCACTCAGAATACAAAAATAGGCCGCTTACGTTACTTCAAGTAGTTTGGCTAAGTGTTGATGCTCCACTGAACGGCAGTCCAAAAGGATTTTTGAATAATATTGCTCGTGCGCTCGACAAAGTTTTGCAACTCAGAGGAAAGCAGTCTTACTTCAACCAAATGGAAAGTAGTTCCGCAGAAACTATGAAAGTTCATTTAGCAAGAGCTCTGCGCACTCATTGCGTCGGTCTACTCCACGTCGACGATATTCAGCGCTGGGGAGAGGGTGATAGAAAGGCCAGACTTTTGTCCATGTCAATGTTAATAGGATTGGCGAATACGATTGGTTGCTCGCTACTTCTTAGTGGAACACCTGCTGCAGTCGAGGTCCTTAAAACGAGCTTTGAAAGTAGCAGAAGAGCAAATAGGCGACCGCATATCGTTATAAAGACTCCGACCAACTACGAAGATCCTTTTTTTGAAAGTTTGATTAATTATTTATTCTCCTTTCAACTTTCTACTCCTTGGGTGGCTGTCAATGAGGATTTTAGAAAAACCATATTCCAATTGACCGCAGGCATTCCTGGCGTAATAACCAGTCTTTATGTGGCAGTTATTGAGGAAGCACTCTTATCAAGGCAGCCGCTTTCAGTCAATTTATTCAAAGTAGTAATGCAGGAAAGCTTTTCCATGCTTACGGACCCTATAGAAAATCTGCGTAAAGGTCGGGCAAAAAATCCAGATTACTGGGATCCAGATACAGATAAAAAATTAAGCCGCAGTGTCAAAAAGAAGTCGCTAGACGATGACGCATAGGTCATTTTAAATGATCAGTAAAACCAATTTTTTTCCACCAATCGGAGCATCTGAGACAATTTACTCCATTTGCAGCTCGTTGCATCACTTACTGGGTCACCTAAGCCATCGTGAAAGTTCACATTTATTTTTTGGCGATCATTCAGCCGTCGGGCGTCATCTTAGCCCAGCCAATTTAAATCACTTTTGCAACTTTACGGAAAATCGCGCGGGCAACTCCGAAGATATTTTAAACAATAGAACCGTTATCGGGTTGTACAGGCGATTCAACCCAACGAAGACAATTAACGATCTCTACAAATCACCCAATTCAGACAAACGCCCTCGTTTACCGAAAGAAACGGATCTATCTCTAAGGTATTGCGTACATTGCGTAGTCGAAGATCGGGAAAAAATAGGCCGAGGCGCTTGGAGACTAGAGCATCAGTTTTCTGGGGTAGTTGTGTGTCCGCGTCATGGGATTGAACTCAAATCAACATCCTTTTCACCAAAATCAAAGGATAAGCGCTGGATTAGGGTAGATGAGTTGATTAATGACCACCCAACAATAGAAGAGGGTAAAAATGATAAAAAAATTCACTGGCTTCAACACCTGGCTCAGGTGCTATGGGGTTTTAATCAATATGAAAATGCCACACCATCAAGTCTGAGGATTGCACTGGCCAATCATCTGGCTAATACCGGTGAAATTCCAAGCCCAAGTCACTTTACTGCGCATTATATTAATCGTTGGTACCGATCCAAAGGACTTCCTTTTATAGGAAGCCAGTTCCGCGCAATCCAGAAATTTCCTCTTCCATCTGAAAATAGCCAACTAATGCTGCGCTGGGCAACCTATATTGCGGCTACTGCGTGCTGGGATGAAATTAAGTTACAACTTAAAAATCAACCACCCTTTCAAGCCAAATTTGAACTGCCGTATTTGTGCCGGGAATATGCGGCAGAGGAACTACTTCCAGTTCAGGTATGGGCCGCTCTCAACGAGGGAATTAGTTTAAGCAGAATTAGTTTAACTACCGGATTTAGCGTAACCTCGCTAAACCACGCGTTAAGATCAAATCCAGAAGTGAAAAATGCACGTAAAACCTTGATAGACGCATCCAATTTGCACGAGAGACGATCTTGGGTTCGTTCCAAGTTGGCGGCCAATCCTTCCTGGGGAAGAAAAGAGCTGTTTCGCCATGGTTCGAAATATGTTCGCTGGCTTGAACTTCACGATTTTGAGTGGCTAACGGCCCAGCTTCCACACGTCGATTCTGGCCGCTGGGTACAACGACCGCTATTTGTTTAAGGTCACTAAGGTACGGTTCCTCAGGCAACCTCTTCTCCCCAGCTTTCGTCATGGCACTGGGCCAAGTGGTAGAACTTCTACGGATTGAGAGTAAAGCTAAAAATTTTCACTAACTGAGAAAACTGTACCTGTAAAAGTCCAAAGACGGCTTGATGCTAAATGTGTCGAGTCATGATCGCATCTTGGGTACAAGATCGACGTGATCGGACAATCTAGAAGACTAAGCTATTGATTTTTATGATATTTCAATGTAAGTTGGAGAAATCCAGATTCACATTGAAAAATGACCAATTTTCTTGAAAACAGTGAAAGCCAGAACCGGCAGTACATAGATGCCGAGACCGTCTACCGGGAGTTGCTGCGAGTGCAGAAAGCAGCGCAGCAGACCCGAGGCGGGATGATCTGGCGTGAGATGGGCGGCAAGAAATACCTCATCCGCACGTCGACCAAGGGCGCCCAAAAATCCCTCGGTCCTGAAACCGAAGAGACCGTTAAGATTTTTGACAGCTTTTCGTCTCGCAAAGCTGATGTCGCAGAACGGCTGGCATCCCTCAGGCAGACCTACGACGAGCAAAAAAGGCTCAACAGGGCATTGCGAGTCGGACGCGTTCCGACGCTGGTCGTCGATGTTCTCAACGCCATCGAAGCTGCAGGGCTAAGCGAACATTTCACGGTGGTCGGCACGCATTCTCTTTATGCCTATGAAAGTGCTTGCGGCGTTCGGTTCATGCCACAGGCCATGGCTACCCGAGATATTGATCTCCTCCTGGACACACGTAAGCATTTGGCTTTCGTGTCAAAGATGAAGGAAGCGCAGGCGTCGTTCCTGGGAATTCTCAAGAAGGCGGATAGGACATTCGAGAGAGTTGAGGATAGAAAGGAAACAGTCATCAACTCGACCGGTTTTGAGATCGATGTCATCCGACGCGTAGCCAAGGATGGTGACCCGCATCCGTTTCGCTTGAGTGATGACGAAGACGATGTTTGGGCAGTTCAAGCTCCGACCGGTGATCGGCTTCTTGGCGCGGCCCGGTTCAGCCAGATGGTGGTGGCCACGAGCGGCGAAATGGCGATGATGACCGCTGTTGACCCCGTCAGTTTTGCACATATCAAACGACAGCTTGCCGCTTTTCCCGATAGAGACCCTCGCAAAGCCGGCAAGGACTTGCTGCAAGCACAGTTAGTCGAAGAACTGGTGGCTACCTATATGCCTTCATTGAGCTCGAAGGACTCCAGAAAGCTTACCGAAGACGAGCAATCGCATGAACATCCTGCGCCTGGATGAAATACAGCTGGTGAGTTGAAAGCCTGCTGGGGTGCGTTGAGGACATACAAACAGCGCTAGGACTTCTACCAGGCGCATCTAGCGCCAATTCCGGCAGCGCACGAAGTACCCACCAATTGAGATCTACTATGAGAAATCGGGCGTTAAGCAGCGCCGCCGTAATAGTCACTAGCGACTGCGTATGCGGATTTTCGTAGAGGTGGGTGATTTTCAGCGTACGTACTTCTCCAAATCAGCAGAAATAATTGAATTTGATTTGTCAAATTGCACCTCAATCATTGCAATTGAACAATATTCATCACCGTAACTCTTTGATTCTTAACGACGACTAACTCACGTTCAATTGTCAGGGACACCATATGTAGCCAGGGTGTAGCCACGGGGTAAGCGGCGTTTCAAGCGGCGTCGAATGCGGCGCGCAGCCATTGCAGGCCCTGCGCCTCCAGCACCACCACGTCAAAGCGGCACGGCGGTGGCGTGGCCAGGCCCAGCAGGTAGTGGCGCGCCGCCAGCACAATGCGCTTTTGCTTGGTGGTGCTGACACTGGCTGCGGCACCGCCAAAGGCCGCATTTGCGCGCTTGCGCACCTCGACAAACACCAGCGTGCCGTCCGGCGCACGCATCACCAGGTCGATTTCACCGCCGCCCCGGCCGGGCGTCCGATAATTGCGCTCCAGCAGACGCAGGCCCTGGGCCTGCAAATGCGCCAGCGCCTGGTCTTCGGCCGCATCACCGGCTTGCTTGGTGGTCGGCGCCGTGCCCATGCGTGTCAGAGCTAATTTTTTGAGGAAACCCATTGAGCGCTTCTTTTGCTTCCGCCTTGAACGCCGCCCACGAGGCCGCGTCTTCGCAGCATTATCCGGCGGGCACGCTCTATATCGTGGCCACGCCGATTGGCAATCTGTGTGACATCAGCCTGCGCGCCCTGCATGTGCTGGGTCTGGTGGATGCGATTGCCTGCGAGGACACACGCCACACCCAGTCTCTGCTGCGCGCCTACGGTATCGACAAGCCATCGTCGCAGCTGCTGGCAGTGCATCAGCACAACGAATCCGAGGCCGCCCAGAACGTGGTGCGGCGCCTGCAGCAGGGCGAGCGCATCGCCTATGTGAGCGACGCGGGCACGCCCGCCATCAGCGACCCCGGCGCCCGCGTGGCCGCTGCGGCACGGGCAGTGGGCCTGCCGGTGGTACCGCTGCCTGGCGCCAGCAGCATCACCACCGCGCTCAGCGCAGCTGGCATCGTGCAGGACACGGGTTTTGTGTTCATTGGTTTTCTGTCCAGCAAGGCGGCCGAACGCGATACCGCAGCCCAAGGCCTGCTGGCCGAACCACGCGCCGTGGTGCTGCTGGAAGCCCCCCACCGCATCGAGGCGCTGGCCCGCAGCCTGGCATGCCTGGGCGCACGCTCGATCACCATGGCGCGCGAGCTCACCAAGCAGTTTGAGGAAATTGCCACCGTGCCGGCGCAGGAACTGCCCGGCTGGCTGGCAGCCCAGGCATCGCGCACACGCGGAGAATTTGTGGTGGTGGTACACCCTGCCCCACCCGCCGAGACGCCAGAACAAGACTTGCGCATACTCAAGCTGCTGCTGGCCGAGCTACCGCTGAAAACCGCGGTGCAGCTGTGTACCGACATCACCGGCCAGCCGCGCAAACTCTTGTACAGCGCCGCCCTGGCGTTGAAGCCTGCGCCCGAGGAAGACTCCTAAAATAATAGCTTCCAGCGCAGGTAGCACCTGCGCTGGAGGCATATTTTCTTTAAGACTTGCGGCGCGGCCAGAGAAAGCTCAGCGGCTGCTGGCGCACCCGCTGCCACACAGCCGAACGCAGGCGCAGGCGGTCCAGGCCGCTGACGCTATGGGCGCCCAGCGCCAGCTGCAGGGCCAAGAAGAAGCTCACCGTCAGGTTCAGCGCGCCAATCAGCGGGATCGCCGCGACGCACCACCAAAACGCCGACATAGTCCACACATGGGCGCCAAACGCCGAAGCCGCTGCCGCCAGTTGCCCGGACGACAAAGTGACGTGGCGCGCCTCCAGCCCCAGGCCCACAAAAGCCAACACCGGCGGCAACAGGCCCAGCATGAAGCCCAGCGAAATATTCGACGCAAAGCCCGAAATATGCTCGCGCATGAAATGCGCCCAGCGGTCGGCGCGCGCCACGCCCAGCACGGAGGTGATGCGCGGGTTGTAGCGCAGGGCCGAATCCAGGCGGTGCAGCACAAACCAGTTTTCCGTCGCGCCAGCAATCAGGCTGGCCAGGAACAGCAGCACGCCGGTGAAGGCCGCGAACAGCAAGGTACTGGGCGTGAGCAGATGCAAGGTTTGAAACACATGTGCGGCCTCGGTCTTGCTGATCATGGGCTTGCCGCCCAGCCACAGCATGCCAAAACTGATCAGGCAGACGCAGGGCACGACCATGCCCACATTGCCCAGCACGGCCGCCACCTGGGAGCGCACTAGGTGGGTCACCTCGTCCACAAATTCGTCCACGGCACTGCCGCCACTCAGGTCCTTGAGCTTGGCCGCCATGGCAGGTGCCGTCATGGCCGGCTGCTTGGTGGCCAGCGTCCAGTGCAGCAGCTGAATCAACACAAAGCTGGCGGCATACATCAGGCCAGACACCATGCCGGACCAGAACGCCGTCAGGCCCAGGGCGCCAATCGCGAACTTCAACAAGGTGGTCAACGAGGTGGCCGCCCCGCCGCCCGCCGCCTTGGCCAGCATGCCACGGTATTCGGCATGGTCGCGGGTGATGTAGTGCGCGCCGGTTTCGGCACTGCGCTCGGTCACCTTAGCCGCCAGCATGGAGGCATTCACACGCACCAGGGCGCGCACGCTGCGCCGCTCCTGCCCGGCTTCGGTCAGCTTGGATACCAGGCGCGCAGCACTGGCCTCGGGTGTGGGCGAGACCAGGCCATCCATCAGGTCGCGCACCCGCAATACCCGCTCGCGCAGCTGGCGCAACATGAACACCAGGTTGATCGAAATGCCGTGCTCGTTCAAATGCGGATACACGCTGGCCGCCGCCTGGCGACACAGCTCCAGGCGCTCACGCAGGCGCTGCGCCGCAGCCTCCAGCTCCTGAGGCTCGCGTGGCGTGGCGATAAAGGCCAGACGGAATGCATCCACATCAGCCGACAGATCGCTAAACGGCTGGGCCTGGCGCGCACCGTCACTCATGCGCAGGCGCAGCTCAGAGGCAAAGCCCGTGGCGCGGATCTGGCTGGTGCAAAAAACAATCGCCTGCAGCAAAGCGTCTTGCCACAGAGTAACGCACGGCGTGCGGGAAGGCGCCGTCAGCAGCCCAGCCAGGCACTGCAAGCTGCCACTGTCCAGCGCCGCCAACCACTCCGCATCGGCCTTGTCGCTCAGCACCAGGCTGAACAGCTCCGCGGCATCGGTAGTTTCAGGGGTAGCGGGCAGAATCTTGCGGCCCAGGCGGCCAGCCAGCTCGCTCAGAAATGCCGAGCTATGCGAAAAGCCATAGTCGGCCAACACGGTGGTGCTGTCTACGGTCTGCAGCAATACCAGCCACCAGGCACGCAGGCCCTCCTGCAGCTGCGGCCGTGTCTGCAGCGCCTCCAGGAAAAACTGCATCCGGCGCACCGATGCGTCGGCAGAACTGCCGTCGCCGCGTATCCAATCCAGCAAGCCAATCAGCCACAGATGGCGCTGCGCCAAGGGAGCGTTGGCGTCCAGCGTGTCGAGCAAAAAGGGAAGGTCAGATTGTGTCAATAGTGCGTTCGGAAGAGGTGTCGCTGCAGGCATAAACCTGCCGAGAGGGGAAGCGCAAACAGGGCGATACCAACAACTGTCGCTTGAATCATAAGCGTGCCGTTAGATGAAGCATAACTGTACCACCTGGTGTTGCTGCCGGTCTCGATTGGCCCCAGCCCCATCCTGACGCGGATGTCAACCATGTCATCGGTTCAACAGCCCAATAAACGCATCTGCCGCTACCGCTTTGCTGAAATAAAAACCTTGCGCATCGGTGCAGCCTCGGGATAGCAGGAAATCGATCTGCTGCATCATTTCGACGCCCTCCGCCACGACCTTCAGATCCAGGCCATCGGCCATGGCAATGATCGCGGAAACCAGCGCAGTGGCGTTGCGGTCCTGGCCGATCCCGCGCACAAAGGATTGGTCAATTTTCAACACCTGAATTGGAAAGCGCTGCAGATACGCCAGGCTGGAATAGCCGGTTCCAAAGTCGTCCAACGTCAGTTGTATGTCCATTTGACAGAGCCGATTGAGAATATCGAGAACGTCATCGCTGCGCTGCAGCAAAAGACTCTCGGTAATCTCCAATTCAAGGCTGGAAGCGCTCAGGCCGGTTTCTTCAAGAATCGCCGCAATCCGTTCGCAGAAGCGTGGCTGGTAAAACTGGCGTGCGGACAAATTGACAGCCACGCGCAGTTGCGGATGACCGGCATCCTGCCATTGCTTGAGCTGGCGGCAGGCCTCGCGCAATATCCATTCGCCAAGAGGCAGGATCAAGTCTGTTTCTTCGGCAATCCAAATGAAATCTGGACACGAAACCGGCTCAGTTCCCGGGCGGTGCCAGCGCAACAAAGCCTCACACGAAAGGATGGCACCGCTGACCATGTCTACCTGAGGCTGGTAGTGCATCACAAACTCGCCTTTCGTCAAGGCCTGCCGCAATTGGTGTTCCAGCGCCAAACGCTGCTGTGCGGCTTGGTTGAGCGCGGGTGTGAAAAACTCGTAGTTCCCTCGACCTCGCACCTTGGCATGGTTCATGGCAGTGTCGGCGGCACGCATCAAATTATGAACATCCATGCCATCACCCGGATACAAACTGATGCCGATACTGGCACTCGCATGCAATTCATTGCCATCCACAAAGACAGTTTGACCCAAGACATCCAGCACCCTTTGTGCCGCGGATGCGGCATCGCCTGCCCCCGTTAACAAAGGAAGACATAACGCATACTCAGCGCCGCCAGCGCGCGCCAAACTGTCGCCTTCGCGCAAGCATTCTTTCAAGCGAGCTGCGACCAACTGCAGGAAATAGTCACCGCTCTTATGTCCTAGTGAATCGTTGATGTATTTGAAATAGTTCAGCCCAACAAAGAGAACCGCCACCTGCGAGCGATTTCGGTGCGCATAGGCGATCGCCTGCGTGAGGCGATCCTCCAACAGCTCGCGGTTGGGCAACCCAGTTAATGCATCGTGGTGCGCCATATATCGGATGCGCTCTTCGGCTTGCTGACGCTCCGATATCTCGGTATGAAGGGCGTCAATCGTGGCGGCCAATTCGGCGGTGCGTTCCAGCACCCGACGCTCCAGATCATCATTGGCCTGGCGCAGTGCCTGCTTGGCCTGGCTGCGTTCCATGGAATAACGTATGGCGCGCACCAACAATGCGGAGTCGACATGCCCCTTTACCAGATAGTCCTGCGCACCGGACTGCACTGCCTGAACGGCAATATCCTCATCGCTCAAGCCGCTCAGTACGATCAAGGCGGGAACGGCCGGAAAGCGCTCCAACACTGCTCGCAACGTGGCCAATCCACTGCTTTCTGGTAAGCCCAGGTCCAACAGCAGAACATCCGACGGCTGGGTCTGCAGATGCGTTATTCCATCGGTCAGATTGTCAACCCAGGTCAATATATACGCTGGCTCTTGCAGCTGCTCGAGCATGCACTCGATCAACCGCGCATCGCCGGCGTTGTCCTCGATCAATAAAATTTTGGTGGGACTAGTGCTCATCGCGTTACCTTGGCGGTAGTGTCACGATGCTAAGCCAGAAATCCTCAATAGTTCGCACGATCTTGGCGAACTGCGTGAAGTCGACCGGCTTGGTGATATAGCAGTTCGCATGCAGGCTGTACGCACGCACTACGTCCTCTTCAGCCTGCGAGGTGGTCAGGATGACTACCGGTATCGTCTTCAGACTTTCATCCTCCTTGATTTCTTCCAGCACTTCCCGGCCATTTTTCTTTGGCAGGTTCAAGTCCAACAAAATCAGGTCGGGACGAGGGGCATTGATATGCTCACCACGTTGATGCAGGTAGTCGAGCGCGGCCGCTCCGTCCTCGACCACTCGCAGCGTGTTCGATACCTTCGCATCTTTCAGTGCTTCCTGGGTCAGGCGGACATCGCCCGGGTTGTCCTCCACCATCAGGATTTCGATCGGGCGCACCTGTAGTATTCCATTCATGATGCCTCTCCTGTTGTCTGTGGCACCTGTGACAAAGTGAATTTGAATGTTGCACCCTGTCCGGGCTCCGAATCGACCCAGATGCGTCCACCGTGCCTCTCTACAATCTTCTTGCAGATCGCCAACCCGATGCCGGTGCCCGGGTAACGGCTGCGATTGTGCAGGCGCTGGAACATCACGAAGATCCGAGCGAAATATTCCGGCGCAATGCCGATGCCATTGTCCTTCACCTCGAAGCGCCAGAAATCATTCTCCGGTTCAACCCGGATCTCTATCTGCGGCGCTTGCGAGCCGCGAAACTTAATCGCGTTGGCAAGTAGATTCTGAAACAACTGCGTCAGTTGCGCGGGGTCTCCCTGTACCACCGGCATTACGGCACACTGGATCTGCGCACCGCTCTCCTCGATGGCTATGCGAAGGGACTGCAGGACTGTTTTCAGCACCGCATCGCAATCGGTCGCCTGCAAGGGTTTAGCCTTAGTACCAACCCGCGAATAGGTCAGCAAATCGTCAATCAAGGCCTGCATGCGCTTGACCCCGTCAACGGAGAACCCAATGAATTCATGCGCTTCGGCATCCAGCTTGCCTCCATAGCGCTGTTCCAGCAGTTGCACATAGCTCGTCACCATGCGCAGCGGCTCCTGCAGATCATGCGACGCCACGTAGGCCAACTGTTCGAGTTCCGCGTTCGAGCGCGCCAACTCCTGCGAGCGCTGTGCCAACACCATTTCGGCTTTTTGGCGTACCGCTATTTCCTGCTGCAATTGCTGGTTCTGTGCCAGCAGCTGCCGCTGCATGGCCTGCAAGCTCAAGTGCGTGTTGATGCGCGCCAGCACCTCCTCCGCATGAAACGGCTTGGTCACGTAGTCGACGCCCCCGAGCTTGTAGGCACCGATCTTGTCCCCGATGTCGGACAGGGCAGTCATGAAAATGACAGGGATATCTTTCGTGACGGTAAGTGATTTCAGCTTGCGGCAGGTTTCGAAACCGCCGATGCCCGGCATCATCACATCCAGCAAAATCAAGTCCGGCGGTGCGAACTGCGCGCGCTCGATCCCTTCTTCACCATCCTGGGCGACCATTACCGAAAAACCATGGCTGACGAGGTGTTCCGCCAGCACGGCCACGTTAACCGGTGTGTCATCCACGATGAGGATGTTGGGGCTTGGCCCCCTGGAACCCGTGCTGGTGTTCATAACGGATCCGTTATAAAAATAAATATCGACGGAAAAAGTATAGGCTTATGCCCTTCATTTGCAATAAGCGCAGTTACTTGAAAATGGATTCACTGCTGTTAAGGCAGTACTTTGCCAGGTTCAGGATAGCCTTGGACTGGTAGCCCTTGGCGAGCAGGCGCAGTTGATTGGTAAAGGGGCGATAGCGCTCGTCCAGGTCGTCCAGATGGTCTGCCCAGTGCAAGATGTCCTGCATGTTCCCCAGGCGCGCCAGCTGATACAGGTCATCGATCTCCTGCTGCGGCGGCAGGGTGAACGCACCTGCCCCCCCATCGCCCGAAACTGATGGCCCCTGTGTTGGTTCGTAGGTCAGATCCAGGCGCAGGAGACGGCCGATCTGTACCATTAGGCGTTCATACTCGATCGGCTTCACCAAAAATGCATTGGCGCCGGCCTGGCGGCTTTGCTCCTGGTCGCTGACCGAAGCGCTGGCCGAGAGCATGATGATGGGCGCAACCTCGAAGTCCGGTAGCTGGCGCAGGCGGCGCGTCGTTTCCAACCCGTCCATGCCGGGCATGACCAGGTCCATCAGTATCAGGTCCGGCCGTAAGGCCTGTGCTTTCTCCAGTGCGTCCATGCCGCTGACCGCCGAGCCAGTCTCGAAGCCGAGCTGGCTCAACATGTCGATCGCCACTGCCCGGTTGTCGGCCACATCGTCCACCACCAGTATTCTTTTGCGCATGCCTGCGTAACCCATAGGCCCCGGCTCGTGGGTCACACCGCCTTTCGACGCGATGACCTGCAAGTCCACCTCGAACCAGAACGTACTGCCCTCGCCGACCCGGCTCTGGACCTGCACGTCGCTACCCATCAACTTGAGGAATTGGCGGCTGATCGCCAAGCCCAGGCCGGTGCCGCCGATGCGGTGCTGCAGGTCGCCTGCCTGCTCGAACGGTTTGAAGATCGCCTCCAATTGATCGGCGCCGATGCCCACCCCGCTGTCCTGCACGTCGAACCGGAAGCGCCCAGGGACCGGGCTGCTCACGGCCAGGCGCACGGAGCCACGGTCGGTGAACTTGACGGCATTGGACAACAAATTCAGCAAAACCTGACGCAAACGCTTTTCGTCGGCCCGCACCCAGGCGGGCAAGTCCGGTGCCAGGTCGCAACCGAAGTCCAGGTCCTTCTGCGCGGCCTTGACTTCGATCATCCCGGTGATGACGCGCAAGAAGGTGTGGAACTGGATGTCCGTCACGTAGAGTTCGAGCTTACCGGCTTCAATCTTGGCAAAATCCAGGATGTCGTTGATCAGCGTCAACAAATGTTCGCCACTCTTCTGGATCAAGTTCAGTCCGGAGGACTCGCGCTCGCTCAGGGTCTTGTCCCGCAGCAGTATCTGCGCATAGCCCAAAATGCCATTCAGGGGCGTACGCAATTCGTGGCTCATGTTGGCCAGAAAGGCGCTCTTGGCCTGATTGGCGGCTTCCGCTGCATAGGCAAAAGCCTCCAACTCCTTGTTCGCCAGTTCCAGTTGTGCGGTGCGGTCCGAGACGCGTTGTTCGAGTTCCTGATTGAGTTTGTGAATTTCTTCCTCGGCCCTTTTGTGTTCGCTGATATCAGTGAGAAATCCCTCAATGAAAAGCGGAACATTCGCTTCGTCACGCACCATGCGGGCGTTGGTAGAAACCCAAATAATCTGCCCGTCGCGGCGGTGAAATTGAATTTCATATCTGGTGACGGCACCTTGCTCAAGAAGCAGCGCAAGTACCTTGTCGCGATCCTCGGAATGCAGGTAAATCTGATGGGGAATGTTTAGCGTGCTCGCCTCCAATTCACCGAGCGAGTCATATCCCAGGATTTTTGCCATTGCCGGATTGGCATGCAAGAAACGCCCTTCAAGCGAAGTTTGATAGATACCCTCCAGGGCGTTTTCAAAGATATTCCGATACCGGACCTCAGCCTCCCGAATCATCCCGATTTGCCCCTTTATCTTGCTTGCCATTTGATCCAATGCCGTACCAAAGGGTTGGAATTCCACATATGGAACGACATGGCCTGACGGGTCGTATGCACCAGCGGCAAAACGGTTCGCAATCTCATTGAGGCTATTCAAGGGCTTACGCAACGATATGCGGATAAAAATAACCGCAACGAGCACAACCGAAATCAGAATCAGGAAAATGATGCCCGTCGAGAAAAAAAGCAGTTGGCGATTGCTTTCCTTGTTGATTGTTTGTGTCAGAGAAACAGCGACTTCACCGGCCTGGATTTCCTGGTTTCCTTGCTTGTGAAATATTGGGGCAGACCTGTTTATCCGGCCGCCACCTTCTTGTTTGTCGACACTGTAAATTTCTGCGCCCGATCGATTCCGGATGATCAGCCGAACAATCGACTCATCACGCGAGATTGCCAAGCCGATGGTCTTTATTCCATCGTCATCAACCGTCCACAGCGGTACGGAAAGAGTGCCCACAAGATAGGCAAGTGTTTCGTCCGCCCTTTGCTCCAGGGCTCTTGCCGCGGCCTGCGATACGACATAGTGCATGGCGGCGACGGCCACTGCCGACACGATGAGAACGGTTGCGACAAGCGTCGCCGCCAAGCGCCGTGTTATGGAACGGTTTTCAATTGCCTTGTCCGGCAAGTGCTCCATGGCTGATCACTTTCCCGGGATGGAACCATCCAGTTTCGCAAGATAGCTTTCGACAATTTGCTTGCGCAGCCGCTCCAGCTCGCCGCTGGACTGCATCTCGCTGAGAACCTGTTCGACTCTGGGAATCAGGTCGCGATGCTTTTCGTGCAAAAAATGATAGATCTCGTTCTTCTGCAAGGGCGGTGTCAGTAGCCTGATCCGATCCTTTAGCCCCAACCTTTTCACGGCCGCCAGCCCGCTGAATGAATCGGAAACCGCAACGTCCACCCTATCCTGTGCCAGCATCAACATCAGTTGATCAAGGGTGTTGACAGCTTGCACGGACTTCATCCCTTGGGTGCCGTCTTCAGAGGTGCCGACGCCACGCACGATTCCGATATTGAAGGGTTTTATAGAGTCCCATCCTTTCACCTCAAACCGCTCATTCTTAGAGAATACGGATGGCTCAATATAGTTGAGTGCCGGCCGTACCATTACCAGGGTCGGGTATTGCGTTTGAACCATGATGTTTCTTTGAACTTCACCATCCAGTCGCCCTGCGCTGGACTCCATCAACGCTCTTTTCGCCGGCAGGTCAACCAGCTCGATTGGCATATTCAGGCGGCTGTACACGACTTTTAGTATTTCTCCGCCCACGAATTGATCCGGGATGTTTTCAATCCGGGCAATTCGAAGAGGCAACTGCGCGAATGCAGTCGAACATATTCCAAATAGGAAAAAAATGATCCCTGCCACGGGTACGGCCTTCAGGTTCATATGCCCACCATGCCTTTCCGATGTTTCTTTACAAAACTCAGGATCGCCTTGGACTGGTATCCATTGGCCAATATCCGCAATTGATTGGCGAACGGCCTATACCGCTCGTCAAGAGCATCCAAACGGTTTGCCCATTGCAGAATATGTTGCATGTTTCCCTGCCGAGCCAGGCGATACAGGTCTTCGATCTTGTCCGCTGGCGGTGCGATCAGCAGATCGAGGTTTGTATTGTTCAATGCCGGAGCAGGCTGTTTCACCTCGTAGACCAGGCTCAGGTCCAACAGAGCGGCGATTTCCGCCAGCAGGCGTCGATAGTCAATCGGCTTCGATAAAAATGCGTTCGCACCAGCCGCCAAACTGTCCTGCTGATCACTGGGGGAAGCGCTGGCTGAAAGCGCGATGATCGGCACATCCTTGAATTCTGGTTGTTCACGCAGCCGGCGCATTGCCTCCAGTCCGCCCATGCCAGGCATGACGAGGTCCATCAGGATCAGGTCGGGCTTTAGCGCATGCGCTTTTTCCAGTCCGTCCGCACCGTTCGCGGCCTCTGCGGTCTCGAAGTCAAACTGGCCCAGCATGTCGACCACCAAAGTCCGATTCTCAACAATATCATCCACCACCAGTATTTTTTTGCGCTGCCCCAGGTAGCCGGCGATCTCCGGCTGATCGGCGACTTCTGCTTTTGACTCGACCGCCGGCAAGTCCAGTTCGAACCAAAATACACTGCCTGCGCCGACCCGGCTCTCGACCTGGATCTCGCCCCCCATCAAGCGCACCAATTGACGACTGATGGCCAGACCGAGGCCGGTGCCGCTGGTCCGGCGCCCCATGTCGCCGGTTTGCTCGAACGGCACGAAGATCGTGTCCAGTTGCGCGCTATCGATCCCGATACCGCTGTCGCGTGTCTCGAAACGGATCTGGCCCGCTGTCGTCAGGCTTACGTACAAGCTGACTACCCCGCTATCGGTGAACTTGACCGCATTCGATAGAAGATTGAGCAGGATCTGGCGCAGCCGCTTTTCGTCGGCCCTGACCCACGCAGGCAAGCCAGGGGCCAGATCGCAACGGAAGTTCAGGTTCTTCTGCGCCGCCCTTACCGAGATCATCTCCGCGATCACGCGCAAAAACCGGATGAGAGACATCTCGGTCAGATTGAGGTCCAGCTTGCCGGCTTCGACTTTGGAGAAATCCAGGATGTCGTTAATGAGGGTCAACAGGTGGTCGCCGCTTTGCTGAATCACGTTCAGTGCCGAGATATGTGATGCGTCCAGCGTCTTGTCCCGCTGCAGTATCTGTGCATAGCCCAGAATGCCATTGAGCGGTGTGCGCAGTTCATGGCTCATGTTGGCCAGGAAAATGCCCTTGGCGGCGTTGGCGGCCTCGGCGTTCTTGCGGGCGGTGCGTTCCACCTCGGCTTGCTTGCGCTCGGTCAGGTTGAGCACGAAGGCGACACCGTGTTCTTGTGAGTCTTCGAAGAGAGTGGCGCCGATCAGCACCGGAATGAGGCGCCCGTCCTTATGCAGATATTCCTTTTCATACGGTGAGCAAGCGCCGGTTCTGCGCAGCTCCGCCGCCTTCTGCGCATCGAGTGCGCGGTATGCCGGTGGCGTGAGGGTAGTCCACTGCATTGACCCGGACAGCAGCTCGTCGCGGTCGTATCCCACGATATGCAGGAAAGCGTCGTTCGCCTCGGCGATACCGCCCTGCATATCAAAAAAGAAGACACCAATGATGTTGGATTCGACCAGGCGCCGGATGCGCGAATTTCTCTCGCGCAGCGCTGCCTCCGCTCGCTTGCGCTCGCTGTTCTCCTTTTGCAAGGCGGTGAAGAGAAGGGCGTTTTCGAGTGAAATGGCGGCCTGGCTCGCCAACAGTTCCAGTACCTTGACCCTGCCAGGGGGGAAGGCGTGGGTGGCAAGGTTGTTCTCCAGGTACAGCAGGCCGACCAGCGCGAACTGGCGCAGGATGGGCAGGCACAGCACGGACTTGTGGCACCCCTGCAAAAAATAGGGGTCCGTCGCATAAGGATGCGGTTCAGCCGCATCCATGAGAAGCACCTGTTCCCGACTGCGGCGGACGTAGTTCAGGACGCTCGAGGGCAGAGGGGGATGCACTTGCCCCCCCGCGTCATGCAGATGCACCACCACCGTCTGCCGGTCGACGCTGGCATTGGCGGCAAGGGTCAGCTCGTCATCGCGCAAGAGCAGCAGGCAACCAGTCTGGGCACCGGCATTTTCGAGCAGGATGCGCATGAGGGTCTCGACCAATTCGTCGAGCACGATCTGGCCGGAGATGGCTTGCGATGCCTTGGTGACCGACAGCAGATCCAGTTGGGTAAGGCCATCGAGCGGCATGCCGGACACGCTCTCCGCCTGGGCGCGCAGTTGCGGATAGCGTTCGTCGAGCTGCCGCACCTTGCCATCGGCACCCCAGCGGCTATAGCAGTCACGTGCCTGCCGTAGATAGGTCGTGGCAAAGGGCGCAAACCCGTGCGCTCGGTAAAACTCGGACGCGAGCTCGAAAGCCAGCCCTTCATTGTGTGTGAAGCCGTTCTCGCGGGCCGATTGGATGGCCTTCTCGTACAGGCGCATCGCATCGAGTTCGCGGCCTTCGATACGGGCGATCTCGGCAGCGACCAGTGCCGCACGGTTGCTGAAATTCTCCGGGCAGTTTTGCGCCCATTCCTCCAGCTGCCGGAGATGACTGGCCAATGCCGAGCGGTGCTGGATGCGCTGCTCGGCGCTTGCCTGGTCGTACTGCACCGCATGCGCGAGTGCGCAGTAAAAATGGTATTCGGCCATCTCGATATGCGAGGGCGAGGTCCATAGCAGGCGCTGCGCCTTCGCTGCCGCGGTCATGGCACTGGCATGGTCGCCGGCAAAAAACCGCGCCTGCAATTTGCGGATCCAATACCAGCATGCGGCGATAGCCAGGTGCGGGTCCTGCTCCAGACGTCGTTCAAATGCTTGCTCGTCGAGTCCAGCATCCTCCCAGGAGGTGAAGCCGGGCGTCACGCCGCGCAAAGTTCGAATCAACTGCAGCTGCCCGGTCAGGATATCGGCCACCAGTCCGAAGCGCGCCTTGCGTGCAAAATCCAGCCCATTCTCGGCCTCGCGCTGTATGTTGTCCAAGGGCTCACCAGTGGCAAGCAAGTTGGTCACCAAGTGGTTGCAGCTATACAACGCAAAGGTCAGGTCACCATTTTCGTTGGCGACATCGAAGGCGCGCCGTACCCACGCGCCGCCGGTCTGGAACGGTCGTGTCCACGGATTGACGATATTTCCGAAATGCACATACACGCGAGCCTTGAAACGGTCCAGCCCGCCCTTGTCCACCAGATCCAGCCCCAATTTTCCAAAGCGGAATCCACCTTCGTAATCGCCGAAGCGTGGTCCAAGGAACATGCCAAGCCAGGCATAACCCAGGCACGAACCATCGCTATGACCATGCTCCAGGCTGAGGTTAGCCATACGACCCACGACCATGCCAGGCAGGTTCTCGTCAGTGAACAAGGCAGGCGGCAACAGAGTCGTAAGCACGTCCATGGTTGCTCGCGAATCGGGGTCGCCCATCAGGGGCAAGTCGATCAAGTCCTCGATCTCGCGCTGACCAAGCCGCTGCTGGATGCGCTCGAACTCCCGTTGCACTTCGTCGCGTGTGGGGTGGGGCGGCCATTGCACGCCGACGCGCTGCAGGTAGTCGAGACCAGCCTCGACGGCGCGGTCGCTGCGATCGACGGTGGTGAAGAGGTTCACGAGGGCGCAGGTGACTGCAGCCAGGTCGGCATGGTTTGCGGCATACCCTATCAGCATCGACAGGCGTACTTCCGCAGCGGCCAGATCGCCGGTCAGGTATTCGCATTCGGCCCGATGGAATTCGAGCCCGAAGCTCAGTACGTAGCGCTGCTCCCAGCTATCCGATGCTAATAGCGCGCGGCCCATCGCAAAGTATTTCAGCGCGGCGGCATACGCGGTGGCTTCCTGGGCGCGTTGGCCGGCGACGAGGTTGAGTTCGGCGAGCTGCTCGCGCTCACCTGGCAATGTCATCAGCTCGCTGCCACGGTTGAACTGGTTCACGATCTCGAAGATTTTCTCTTCAATATCCCTCGGCGCCATGTGTGACACGAGCAGCCTGCCGATCCGCAGGTGTTGCGCCGCGCGCTCACCCGCTGGAATTAGTGAATAAGCAGCCTCCTGGATACGGTCATGGAGGAAGGTATAGCCGCCTTCCGAGCGGAACACGAGTCCGACGCAAACCGCTTCCCACAGCGCGGCATTGAGTTCCGCCTCCGACATCCCGCTAATCAGGCTCAGGTGGGTGGTCGTGGCGCTGCTGCCTAGGCAGCCGAAGGGTTTCAGTGCTTCCTGGGCAACGGCGGGCAGGCGGCACAGCTTGCCGACCATCAGCTCAACGACGTTGTCGGTGAAGTCCTTGGCTCGAATGCTCGCCACGTTCCAGGTCCAGGCGGCCGCGTCCGGCTCAAATGCGAGCAAACCCTCTTCGGCCAGCGCGGAAATGAACTGGATCGTGAAGAATGGATTGCCGCCGGTCTTCTCTTGCAACAGTTCCGCAAGGCCCAGAACATGCTCCGACGCGCAGCGCAGGGTGTCGGCCAGCAGCTGCGCCACGTCGCCCAAGGTAAGCGGCTCGAGCACGATCTCCTGCAAGACCACCGCTCTGGAGCGGCGCATCGCATCCCGCATGCGCATCAGCGGATGCAGGGCGTCGACTTCGCTGTCCCGATAGGCGCCGATCAGCAGCAGGTGGCGCACTTCGGGCTCGGCGAGCAGGTGTTCCAGTAACTCCAGCGTCGACGCATCTATCCACTGCAAATCGTCCAGGAACAACACCAGCGGATGTTCGGCTTGCGCGAACACGCCGAGGAAGCGCCGCAGCAGAGTTTGAAAACGATTGAGTGCCTCCTGCGGAGGAAGCTCTTTCGCTACGGGCTGCTTTCCGACCAGAAATTCAAGTTCGGGAATCAGCATCGTGAGCAATTGCCCATTCGCGCCGAGTGCGCTTTGCAGCGCGTCACGCCACCGGCTCACCTGCGCTTCGTTCTGGCCGAGAATCTGCCGCACCAGCACGCTGCAAGCCTGGCCCAGCGTCGCATAGGGGACGTCACGCTGGTATTGCTCAAACTTGCCCGTGGCGAACAGGACGTGCCGTGGCACCAGCACCTGATGCAACTCGCCAACTAGTGCGGACTTGCCGCTGCCGGCATAGCCGGACACCAGCACCAATTCAGGTACGCCTTTAGCGGCGACCCGCTCGAAGCTTGCCGCCAGGAGCGCGATCTCGGTCTCTCGTCCGTACAACTGCTCGGGGATCAGCAATGGGGCTGAGGCGTCATGCGCGCCGAGCGGGAAGATGGCCAGCCCTGGCGAGGACTCCCATTGCGCCAGACAGCGACGCAAATCGGCCTCCAGGCCGGCGGCGGTCTGGTAACGCTCCTCGGCCGTTTTGGCCAGCAGTTTCATGACTATGGCCGACAACAATTCGGGAATGCCGTGCACACGTTCGGCGGGTGGCGTTGCCTGCTGAGCGAGATGGCAATGAAACCATGCCATCGGGTCGGAAGCGTTAAACGGCAGCACCCCGGTCAGCATTTGATAGAACGAGACCCCCAGCGCATAAAGGTCGCTACGAGAATCGATAGAGCGGTTCATACGACCAGTCTGTTCGGGCGCCATATAGGCCAGCGTACCGGCAAAATCCTCGGGGGACGCCAACACCTGGCGCTCACGAGGCAAACGGCTAGCAATGCCAAACCCCATCAGATGGACCGCGCCACCGCGCACATCGACTAGAACATTGGCCGGCTTAATGTCCTTATGAATAATTCCCCGTGCATGCAAGCGCGCCAACGCCGTTGCCAGCCCGCTCGCAACCCGCAGGAACAGGCCCGGCTGCATCGCTTGCCCAAGCAGGCCGTCAAGCGGCTCCCCGCCAGGGTCCTCCAACATGAGAAAGGAATGCCCATCTCGGCGAATCAACTCCAGAGGACAAACCGCCCACTGCGGATCAAGCGCTTCTCTCAACGCATACTCATTGGCAAGACGGCCAATGCTCACCAATGCCGGAGAATCACTGGCCGGCGTCAACGCTAGCCTAGCTACGTCGATATCCGGCTGTTGCACTCTATAAAGCACGAACTCTGCATCGCATCGTACGATCTCGGTTTTCCAGTCTGACGGTGTGCTAGGGAGAGCCATTGCCATATTGGTCCGAAATACAAAAGCGTCATCCCAATCAACCGGCATCTTGTCCGGAATGACGGGCGCAGCGAAAATGCGCCTTCAAGAGCGTATTTGACGAAGCTAGTATGTCAGTTTCAGCTCGGTGTCGCAATCATGGATGTCTCCCAAGAATTGGACGTCTGGATTAACGCATCGGCGGGCAATCCGCACCATCGAACGTAAGCAACGACGATCTTTCCTTCGAATCGACACATAGATGAGAACAAGCAATATGAAGCACGGCATAAGGATAATTTCAACGTTGGCGATATGCGTGCTGCCTGCGCTTGACGCACAAATTGCCGTGGCGGCGCCACTTTGCGAAAAATCGCAGATCCGGCTGGTCAATTCGATGCGAGAGATCGCTCAACCCTATCATGCCAACCTGGACAAAGGCGGCCGCCTGTTTGCCCGCTGGGCGGGGCTCGAACAGCGCTACGTGCTGCAACTCAACCAGGGTGATTCCGACAAACAGGTATCGTTGATGCGGGGCTTACTGAGCACCAATCCCAAATGCACGATCTTCAATGTCGAGCCGAATTCCGACCCGGTCATCAAGCCGATGGTCGACACAGCCAATCGGTCCGGCGCCTGGGTCGTCACCCACTGGGCACATGGCGAGGGCCTACATCCGTTTGATGGCAACCCGCAATGGGTAGCGCATGTGGCGGTCAACAGTCTCGATGCCGGTGTGGCGATTTCGAAAATCCTGGTCGATGCAATTGGAGGCAAGGGCGGCATCGTGGCCCTGCAAGGGCGGCTTGATACCGATCCCGCGCGCAAGCGCTTTGCCGGCTTACAGCAGGTGCTGAAAGACCAACCGGGTATCCAGCTTCTGGACCAGCAGACCGCCAATTGGGACCGTACCGCTGCCTTTCCGGTCATGCAGACCTGGCTGGCGAAATACGGCTCCCAGATCAAGGCTGTGTGGGCGGCCAATGACGACATGGCCTTGGGCGCACTGGAAGCCTTGCGCGCAGCAGGCCTGGCCGGCAAGATTCCGGTGGTCGGTGTCGATGGCATTCCGGAGGCAATCGACGCCATCGTCAAAGGCGAGATGAACGCCACGGTATCGAGCGACGCCTACTACCAAGGCAGCATCGGCTTGGCGATGGGGGTGTGCGTGCTCACCGGACAAGTGCCGCTGCCGAACGCCTGGCCGAATGAGCGGCGTGAGTTCTATCTGAAGCTGCAGGTCATCACCAAGGACAATGCAGGGCAGTTTCGTGGCGACCCGCAAGCGTCGGCCTATGTACCGGAATGGGACTGCGCCAATCTATGGAGCCGCAATACCGGCAAGGCATTTTGAGGTTCGCCAATTGGCAGCTCTGGGGCCCCGGCCTTGCGCTGATCGTCCTGTGCCTCGGCTTTGGCTTGGTCGAACCGCGCTTCGCCTCGGTGGAAAACCTCCAGGTGATTGCAGACCGCTCGGCCATTCCATTGATCCTGGCCGTCGGAATGACATTCGTGGTGTTGCAGGGATCCATCGACTTGTCGATCGAAGGTGTCATGGCGGCTTGCTCATTGACGGTCGCAATGCTGATCCTCAACAGCCGCAGCGGTCTCGATCTTGGCTGGCTTGGCGTCGTGCTGGCGTTGCTGCCCGGCCTGGCGATCGGCTTTTTGAATGGACTGCTGGTCACGCGACTGCGCGTGCCTTCCTTCATTGCCACGCTGGGTGCCTCGTCGGTCGCCATGGGCCTGGCGATGCTGGTGTCGGGCGGCCAGCCGCCGCTGATCCAGGACCAGTCGCTGCGCGCATTCGGCCTCGGCAGGACTTGGGCGGTATCGAACCTGGCGCTGGTCGCCTGCCTAGTGCTTGCATTGGGTTATGTGCTGCAAAATTACACGCGCTTTGGCCGCTATAGCCTGGCGATCGGCGATGGTGAAGATCAGGCCCGCCTTTCTGGTCTCCCGGTCGATCGCTACAAGGTGGCGGCATTTGCCGTTTCCGGGCTGCTGGCTGGGCTGGCAGGCGTGCTGGGGTCGACACGGATCGGCCTCGGGCATGTCGATATCGGCCTCGGGCAGATGTTGGCTACGATCACCGCCGTGGTGATCGGCGGAACTTCGCTGAGCGGCGGTCGCGGCGGCGTGGTGCAGTCGGCGTTAGGCACACTGATACTGGCCGTACTTGCGAACGGAATGATCTTCATCGGCGTCACCCCCGACCTTCAAAAGGCGGTCGAAGGAGCGATTATTCTGTCAGCGTCCCTGACCGCGACATGGCGCCTGCGTAGCCGGCTGCGGATCGTCCGATGAGGCAAACGGTGCTGCGCGTCGAGCGGATGAGCAAGAGCTTCGGTGGCACCCGCGCGCTTGATGACGTCTCCATCGAAATCCGCGCACGCGAAGTGGTTGGCCTTGTCGGCGCCAACGGAGCCGGCAAGTCAACGCTGCTCAAAACACTGTGCGGCCTATGCCAACCCGACTCCGGGCGCATCGTATTACGCGACAAGGTGCTTGGGCTGAAAGGGATTGCCGACGCAGCCAATGTGGGCATCGGCATGGTATTCCAGGAACTGTCTCTGTTGCCCAACCTGAGCGTCGCGGAAAACATCCTGCTGGGCCATGAAGGCGCTGCGCTACGCTGCGGCTTCTATGATTGGAAGGCGCTGCGCGCGCTGGCTGCCATGCAACTCCGCAAACTCGGCTCCAACATATCGCCGTCGGCACGAACCGGCAGCTTGTCTTTCGCCGAACGGCAAATAGTCGAGTTGGCGAAAGTTCTGGCGATCGAGGAACGCGTGCAGAACGAGCCGGTTATCTTGCTCGATGAACCGACGTCGATGCTGGACGCCTCGCACATCGGGGCCGTCCTGGCGCAGATCGAAAACCTGCGTGAACGTTCCTCAGTGTTGTTTGTCACCCACCGGCTCGATGAAGCCTTGCGCGTCTGTGACCGCATCTACGTACTGAATGATGGTCGCTGCGTGGCGCAACGAGATCGAAAGGACTTCAGCATCGCCGACCTGCAGCAGCAGATGCTTGGCCGCGAGCTCGGTGTATCCTGCCCCGCGCAGGCCCGGCCCGCACGTCAAACGGAGTCCCGCCTGAGCGTACGTGCGCTCTGCTGCGGCAACAGTTACCGCGGCATCAGTTTCGATCTTTCGGGCGGAGAAATACTCGGCATTGCCGGCGTGGCGGGATCCGGGCGCGAGAGCCTATGCCGTGCACTATTCGGCATCGAACAACCCGATAGCGGCGAGATCTTGCTCGACGGACAGCCGGTTCAACTTGGCGAGCCTGCCGATGCGGTACGGCTCGGCATCGGCTATGTACCGGCCGACCGCGACGCCGAGGGCATCGTCGCCGGTCTGAGCATCCAGGAGAACATGACGCTGGCCCATCTCGACGGGCTGTGCCGTGGTCTGTTCCTCGACCGTGCCCGCGAAAAGGCCCTGGTGGAGGGCTGGATCGCGCAACTGCGCATCGTCCCCGGTGCGGCTCAGACCCAGGCACAGCATATCAGTGGCGGCAACCAGCAAAAAATCGTGCTCGCCAAATGGCTGGTTGCAGGCAGCCCCAAAATTCTGATCCTTGACCATCCATTGCGCGGTCTTGATGTGGGCGCCAAGATGGACATCACGCGCCTGATCCGCGAACTGGCACAAAGCGGGATCGGCATCTTGCTGATTGCCGACACCTACGACGAGTTGACGGCGCTCAGCGACCGCATCATCGTGATGAAGGACGGTGTTGTTTCTGGTCATTTCCCGGAAGGCGAAACGAAGCCATCCGAACTTCAGATACTGGAGTGCATGGTCTAGGGCCTGTTCACACTATGGATGCAAGATGGATTGCTGTTCAACGAGCCAAAGGCGGTATGCGACGCGCCATCGGGCCGTTCCTGCCGCTGAGTGTTCTGCTCGCGCTTTTGGCCACCATGGGGGCTGTGGAGCCTTCTTTTCTCTCCCTTGACAACTTCAGCCTGCTGGCGGGTGAGTCCAGCGTGATCCTGCTGCTGGCCACTGGCCAGACCCTGGTGCTCCTGCTTGGCGGGATCGATCTGTCGATGGCCGCACTGGCTGCGTTAGTGTCGGTGTTGATCGCACTCGCGCTGCCGACAATGGGCGCCGGCGCGGTGGTAGGCGCACTGACCCTCAGTACCCTGGTCGGAGCCGTAC
This sequence comes from Rhodoferax sp. GW821-FHT07F03, assembly GCF_059418745.1. Classification (NCBI taxonomy): domain Bacteria; kingdom Pseudomonadati; phylum Pseudomonadota; class Betaproteobacteria; order Burkholderiales; family Comamonadaceae; genus Rhodoferax; species Rhodoferax sp. GW821-FHT07F03. The sequence goes on along the minus strand of NZ_JBWKQM010000004.1, from coordinate 28,184 downwards.
AAGGCGTTCTCCACGCGCGCGCGCAACTGCCCTCGGTCATCGTTACGCTTGCCGGACTCGGCCTGTGGTCAGGTATTGCACTGGCGATCGCCCATAGCACCATTCCGATCAGCGCCGGTTACTTCGCCATCGGCTGGCTTGAAGGCAGCAGCTTTGGTGTCCCCCATGCATTCGCGTTCGCGGCAGCGGCGCTTGGCGTACTGGCCGCATTAATGCACTGGATGCCACTTGGGCGTATGGTCTATGCGATCGGCTTGAACCCGAAGGTCGCCGTACTCTCCGGCCTTCGTGTCGGACGGGTGAAGATCCTGGCCTTCGCGGTAAGTGGACTGTTTTCTGGGCTGGCGGGCATGGCGATGGCGGCACGCACCTATAGCGGCAACCCGTCGATCGTTGACAGCCTGCTGTTGCCCAGTATCACTGCGGTGCTGATCGGCGGTACGGCCATGACCGGCGGAGTGGGTGGCTTCGCTCGCACCTTGGTCGGCGTGCTGACGGTCACGGTTCTGCGGATCGGTATCGCTGCCATCGGCATCGATCCCGCATATGAGCCGATCGTCTACGGCGTGTTGGCCGTCGCGGCCGTGGCACTCAGCGCCGATCGCTCGACCATTTTTGTAGTGAAGTAGCGAGATCACAAGATGTGAAGCACGCTTCAAGGCTGGTTTCCCAAGAAATGAGGCACCTGTTGCGTGACACAAAAGGAAAAGGCCGTTAAAAATAAACGGGTTTATCCATTTTTTGGAGTGGACAGGATTTCTGCGTCAGACTCGACGTCTGAACAGGCCAAAGGCGATCATCAACATCAGCATGGCAAAACCAGCCAGCCGACCGACCTGAGGCAACACGCTGGCAACATCGCCACTGCGCAACAGCACATTGAGCAGGCCTTCCAGACCCCAGTTCATGGGGGAGTAGGCCGCAATTTTTTGCATGACAGGCGGCATGACAAACAGCGGCACCATCACGCCGCCCAAAGCCGCCATCAGCACATTGAGAATAGGGCCCAAGGTGGCCGCTTGCGCATGGGTACTGACCAGGCAGGCCACGGCCAGCGCTAGGCTGACAGCCGCCAGACTGATGGCCAGCAGCATCAGCAGCAACGCCCCCCAATGAACGCCCTGCAGCGACAGGCCTTCGCCGCCGATCCAGGGCATGAGCCAGACGCCGACCGCCAGCATCAGCGCCGCCTGCACACCGTTGACCGCCAAATAGGGGCAAATCTTGCTCACGATCAACTGCCACGGCCGGCCCCCCAGGCTGCGCAAGCGCGCCAGTGCGCCGCAGGCACGCTCTTCCACGAACAAGCCGGCGATGGAGGCGACCACAAAAAACATGCCGAACACCAGCCAGGCCGGCACGTTCTGCTGCACCGCGGTCGGGCGTGGCCCCTGCGCCATGCGCTCGGCCGCCACTGGTGCATCGCCGGTCAGAGCAGAGGCATTCACATTCAGTTTGCGGGGCAGCCTGGCTACCAGACCTTCCACTCGCAGTTGCGCGGCGATGGTGAGCAGGTTCATGCGCCTGGTTTCGAACACGCTGTTGTCCAGACCCGGCTCGGCAAGCAGGCGCACCTTGGCTTGACCTTGGCTACCGAGGTCGTCCATCACCTTGGAGAAACCTGCTTCAATCAGCAGCACATATTTCAGGCGGCCGGCGTGCACTTCGTCTTGCCATTTCTCGGGTAAAGGCTGCGCGGCACCGGCTTCCTTGGCCCAGCGCTCGACCAGTTGGGTGGCGGTTTTGCCCTGGTCCTGGTTCACGACGGCATAGGTCAGGCTCTTGGTGGACGGGGTGTAGACGTCCTTCAGCGCCATCGACATGACGATGATGAACACCATCGGCATGATGAACAGCGCACCCATACCATGGATGTCGCGCGATAGGGCCAGCAGCTCTTTCTTCATCAAGGCCAGCAGCATGTCAGTACCGCCCGGCCGCCCGTAGGCACTGACCCGCCCCCTTGGGGGGCGGCGATACGCGTAGCGATGAGCATGAGGGTTTCATCCTAGTCCCGCAAAGAATGGTGGGTCAGCGACATGAACAGTTGTTCCAGATCGGCATGCCCAAAACGTGCATGGCTCACCACCAGGCCCGCGGCATCCAGAGCCGCAATCACCGCGGCGAAATCGCGTCGCGAAGCCAGCGTGAGCTGCATGCCCGCACCCTGGGGGCTGACGTCACCAAATGCAGACAACAGGGTTTGCAAGCGTTCAAGTGCATCACCTTCCACCACCAGCTGCAATTGCGTAGCACCGGTGGCGAGCAGTTCGCTCAAGACACCTTGCCTCAGCACCCTCCCCTGGTCGAGGATGACGACGCGATCGGCAATGGCCTCCACCTCTTCCATGTAGTGCGAGGTATAAATCACCGCGCAGCCATCCTGCGCCAGCTGCTTGATCGCTTCGAGCAAAAAGGCCCGCGATTGCGGATCGACCCCGACGGTGGGCTCGTCGAACAGCAGCAATTCGGGACGGTGCAGCAAGGCAATGGCTAGATTGAGCCGCCGCTTGAGACCGCCTGATAATCGATCCGCGCGCACCGTGGCGTAGCGCTCCAACTGGGCGAACGCCAAGCACTCGGCGATGCGCAATTTTTTTGCGCGCCCCGACAAACTGCCGGCGCCGGCGAAACAAGCCAGATTCTCAGCCACGCTCAAGCTGGGATAAAAAGCGTATTCCTGCGGCGCCACGGCGATGCGTGTCGGCTGGCGGGCGCGCTCCGCGTCCAAGGGTTGTTGATCGAGGGTGATGTCGCCTTGCTGGATCGGTAGCAGCCCGGTGAGATGCGCAATCAGCGTGGTTTTGCCGGCGCCATTGGGGCCCAGCAAGCCCAGCACTTCACCGCGCCGGGCCTCGAACGACACGTCCTCCAGCGCAGCCACGTCCGCGGAGGGATAACGAAAGCTCAGCTTGCGGATAGCGAGCATCAGGCCACTGCGCGCTTCAAGGTTCGGAAAAATTCGGTCTCGTGCTCGGCCTGGGTACGCAGCATCTCGGCCAGCCGCTTCGGCTCGAAGATCTCGCGGCCCTTGATCATGCGCGCCGCCTTCAGGGCAAATTCACGCCAGCCATCGCCGATTTCGTTCAGGCGTTCCGACAAGCCTGCAAGCTCGGCAAGGCCGGTGATCTGGGCCGCTTCCTGCAAGAAGGCGGCATAGATAAAGCGGAAACCCGCACCGCCAGTGCCGATCTCTTCCTGCATGCGCACGATGTTGCCGACGTAGTTGAGGCTGTGCTCCGAAGTGTCAAGCCGGGCGACCTTGTTCGCCAGCATGCGCATGCCCCGCACGCCGATAATGGGAATGGGGCCCAACATGATGCGCACCGTTTTCTTAATCGCGCTCTTGACCGCTTCCTCGCTGACTTCGGTGCGGCCGATACGCTCCAGGCAATACAGCATGCCCTTGGGCGCAAGCGCACCTTTGGCAAAACGGGCGCGCTGCAGGTCAGCGCTGGCACAGCGTTGCGGCAGATCCGCTACCGGATCGCTGATCAGATAGTCGTCGCCCTCTTTGCCATACACCAGCAAGTTGTGCGCGTTGAAGTGAAAGCGCATGTCTTCAGGAAAATACGGCAGCCAGAACACCGAGGTTTGCAGGCCGACCACCTTGCCCTGCGCCAGCAAGGCATCGAGTCTGCGCATACCCGCGTCGGGGGTACTGAAGGTTTCGAAATTGAAATGCGCCTGAAACGGTTTGCGCATGCCCTTGAGGATGAACTTGGGCGGCATGCGGTACGCAATGAGCGGAAAACCGGTGAGCTTGACAAAGGGCAGATAGGCAAATGACAAGGCCGAAGACAAGCCGAAAGCCATGGCTTCAGAGAGCTTCACGCCGTGGTGCGTCATCAGGTTCGCGGCGGCGCCGCTCTCGCAATGCGCAGCATGCCGATGCTGGAAATTCTTGGCGACGGTACTGATGGTGCTCATGGCAATACCTGTAACTGTGCGACGCTCAGACCGAGCGCTTCGGCGTAACGGGCCAACACGCTGGGCGATAGCCGCTTGAAACGTTGTGGGTTGAAGTGTCGGCGAATACGCCATTGCCAGAGGCCGCTGATTTGCGACAGCAGCGGCACATCCATGCGCCGCGCGCACATCCAGTACTCCAGCGGTGAACTATGACCCGCAAGCACTCGCTGTTTGGCGTCGTCGGTCAACGCGGTCATTCTGTGGACGGCCTGCAGAGTCACGGTTTCATCCACCTCCGAGCCGCGCGAGGAAACAATCACCATTTTTCCAGAGGCATCCTTGGCATACAGCGCCTTGCGATGGCTGCCCAGCGTACGGTTGCCTTCTTGCGGCACGTCATTCACGTCCATCAAACAGCCTCCATAAAGATGAAGCCACTAGAGAATCGGCCGCTTTCCGGGATAAACATCAAGATGGTATGGCCCTTCTGGATACGTCCGGAACGGAACAGCTCATCGAGCATGATGAAGGCTGACGCAGAGCCGGTGTTGCCCTTTTCGGCCAGGTTGGTGAACCAATTCTCCGCGGGAATGTTCAAGCCGGCTTCGGCCACCCCCGCGGCCAGCGGCTCGGCGAAATATAGAGAAGAGTAGTGCGGCAGGAACCAGTCGATGGGCCGGTCGGCCAGCCCGTACTTCTTCACCAGCTCGCGCAGCGGCTCGGTGAGCGTGGCGCGCACCACATGTTCGTTGAGCAGCTTCACATCCTGCTTCACCGTGAACACAGAACGTGCCGCCAACTCCTGGTTCGAGAACAGCTGCCATCCGGTCAGGGAGTCATCGTCGTTCTTCTCTGCGCCGGAATACATGCAGGCGGGAAGTTCATGCGCGGCGGAGGACAACTCCACCCACAACACTTTCAAGCTGAGCGGCCCGCTTGGCTTGTTCTCCAGCAACACGGCGCCCGCGCCGTCGGACAACATCCAGCGCAAGAAGTCTTTCTCAAAGGCGATCTCGGGTCGCTCTTCCAACGCATGGACTTTGTGCTCAGCTTCGGCATCGAAGTTGCGAGCGCGCAAAGCAAGCGACGCCATCTCGGAGGCCACCGCCACGGCACGCTGCGCATCACCCGCACGCACCGCCAGCCAGGCGTACTTGAAGGCCGCCCCACCGGCCAGGCAGATACCTGCCAACGACACCACTTCCAGCCGTGGCCAGCCCAAGGCACCGTGCACCATCACACCATGCGCCGGCATCAATTGATCGGGACGCGAGGTGGAGGCCGCCAGGCAGTCTACGGCGCCCACATCGCCCAGGGCCCGCACCGCTCTGGCGGCTAACTCAGCGTTTGACATCACCGGCTCGCCCGTAACACGGTCAAGCGCATAGTGGCGACTCTGGATACCGTTGTTGCGCAACACGATACGCCGAGCCCGTGAGGCACGTCCACCGATCATGCCAAGCACCGCTTCCATGTCGTCGTTGGCCACGGGCTCCAGTGGCAGGTAAGCCGACGTGCGCGTCAAAAAAACCTCATTGCTCATACACAGACATCCTCTCATTACCGGAACCCGACGGCGCGTCAAACGTTTGCTTGAGCACGGCGAAGCGCCGTAGCAAGAAAGGCCGCAGGAGAGTCTGTATCAGCAAGCTCAGAGGCACAACGGTCAAAATCAAGGTGACCAAAAAAACGACATACAAAACAAGGAAGGGACGACGACGCAACTGCCCGGGTTCACCCACGGCGCGCAGCAACTTGCCCCATAGGTAGAAGCTACGCGTTCCGGCCTTCTCGCTGAACAGCAGATGCGGATCGGCATCCACCGCTTTCAAGCCGGTGAGAAGGGGCGCAGTGCCACACTCCTGATCGTTTTTCAAAGCGTCGCGCAGCGCAAAACCAAAGCGGCTTGTCGCCTTGATGCTGTCGGCATCCACACCTGCTGCCGGCAGCCCCGGCAGGAAGTCGCGCTTGCCACTGAAAAGCCACAATGGTGTGGTGAACAAGGTGGTCATGGTGGGGCTGGGATCGACTAGCGCGACGTTGTCAAGCAAACGCGCACCACAGGCTTCCAGCAGCCCCTTCATCTTGCTCTGCGCCAGCAGCCACATATTGCGGCAGGCAATGACGGTGACCACCGGCTTGCCTGCCAGCAGTTTCTTGGCCAGCGGGTGTTTAAGGAAAGCGGTGACCGGCAACGATGGCGCGAGAAACCAGACTTGGTACGGCAGAATCACCAGATCGAAATCCTCATCCCCACTCAGGGACAGAGGCAGCAAGGCTGGTGCAACCATGTGGGCAGTTTCGGGAAAGGCATCGAAGAAGCTGAAAAAACTCCACGGAAAAGGATAAGGCGCAACCGGATGCAGGATCTCGATATGGACGGCGATGCTGCTGTCCTGTTGCAATGGTTCGACGATACGCTGCGTAATCTCGGCGAGCTGCCCGGTCTGCGAGTAGGACAGCACCAGGATGCGCTTGACCGGGGCATGGAAGAGGGATTCGATTGTGTTCAATGGCGCCATGCAACGGTTATGTCATCTCTGGTTGATGGAGATTGAAAAATGGCACAAATTTTATCATTTGCCCCCTTGCTCCCTTGGGCATTCTTACCCCCCATCACGCCCCACCAGGCAAGAACATTGCATCTGAAAATGCAGGAACAAGACCCTGTGTTTGCGGCCCGCCACGGCGAAGACGCACCCAGTTCGTCGAGCCACGATTCGCATCGTCCCCATTACTTACGTCGCCCACATCATCCACCCAGCCGATCAGCGCGCCGCCATCACCGGCCTGGGCTTCCGCCAGGCGTAGCAAGGCCTGTGCCCGCGCTCCCGCGAAAAAGCAGGCATGGCCTTCCCAGTTCAACTGCGCCGACACCATGGCCAGCAACTGGCTCGGCTGTGTCTGCAAGAACGTCAGCGGCATCGGCAGACCTTCACGCATCTGCTCCAGGGCGATGCCGGTCGCGGCATGGGTGCCGCTCCGGCTGGTGAGCAGCAGAAGTGCATCCTGTGGCAGGGTCGTTTCACCCGCATCCGCCATGCAGCACAAGGCGCCATACAGCCCCAACTCCGCCCAAGTACCAATGCGACGGGGCTTCGCGCCCAGCTTTTGTGCCAGTTGTTCGCGCCAGTCTGCGGGGGGCGGCGCGGCGATGCAGCGGCCACTGATGAAGAGGCCTTTCATGCGCGCTCCAGCACGACTGCGGCATGGCTGCCACCGAATCCGAGTATGGTCGCCATAACACGGCGCACAGAATCCGGCTGATGCGCGACCAGATCGACGCCTAAGGTCGTATCCACCGTATCCAGATAGGTGGGCCATGCACCGTGACCGTGATCCAGGCAGGCGGTGAGCAGCGCGATCTCCGCCGCGCCGGACGCGCCCATGGTGTGTCCGATCGCAGCCTTGAGCGAGACCAAGGCGGGCATGACTTGAAACGCTTCATGCAGCCCTTGCGCCTCGGCCGCATCGTTGGCCGGGCTACCCGCGGCCTGTACCTTGATGAGGTCAATTGCGTCCGTGGTCAAGCCGCATTGCGCCAGTGCGCGTTGGGTCATGCTCGCCACGACCGCGGCCGAAGCCCCGGTCGGTTGCTTGCCATCCACCACATTCGCACCGCCCAACATTTGCCAGCGCGACGACTCGCGTGTAGAAAGCCTCAATGCTGCGACCGCCTCACCCAATACCAGGCCATCGCGATGCGCACCAAAGGGTTGACTGCGGCTGGAGGAAAGCAATTGCATGGCAGCAAAGCCGCCCAAGGTCAGCTGGTTGTCCAGCTCCAGGCCCAGAACCAGCGCCTCCTCTTCCTCACCTACGCTCAGCAGTGCATGGGCAGCGAGCAGGGCATTCAGGCTAGAGGTGCAGGCCGTGTTGACCAGGTACACCGGCCCCGTCCAGTCCAACCAGGCCGCGATCCTGTCGGAGAACGCGCTGTAGTCCAGTTGTGCGGCGCCATGTTCCACGGCCCCGATGTCGAACGAGGAAGTGGCGATGAACAAAGCACCACCGCGAGCCTGTTGCGCGCCCGCCTCGGCCCCCACGCGCTGCACGAGCGCGCGCGCTCGCTCGCTCCAATCATTGCCAACGCAAGAAATGGCGCAATAAGGATAGCTGGCAGCGCCCTCCCCGTTCAATGAATAGTTTGCCGTAGCGAAGCCGCCTTGGCGCAGCGCCACCAGCGCCTCCCCCAGCTCCAGTCCCAGCGCACAGGCCAGTCCGCGACCCGGGAGATACACCGGCTTCATGCAGGTTGGTGGCTACGTAGATATTCGGCCAACGTCTTCAGCGAGACCAAAGCGCGGCGCGTGTCTTTGCTGTCGGGCATGCGCACACGGTATTTTTTTTGAATCGCCATGGAGATTTGCAAGGCATCGAGCGAATCCAGATCCAGTCTTGACTCAGGGCCGAACCACGGCTCGTCGTCGTGCAATCCTCCGACAGGTTCCGCCTTGTCGACAGCGGCAAGAATGTGCGCTTTAAGTTCAGCGCGAAATGCGATGTCGTGATCATTCATGGTTTAAAGAAAGCCCGCCACTCATGTGCATGGGGTTCATCACCTTGCTAGGCCATATGGGATAAATATCAATCATCGCACGCCATGAACGCCACATTTCAATTTTAAACTTGGCCGCCCATGCCCCTAGTCTGCCGTACTGACTGCAGCTTGCGATCGAACCACCGCGAGCCCAAGGCAAACACCATACCCAGCACAGCACCGGCCAGCACATCCAGCGACACATGCTGCTTGGTGGCCATGGTGGAATACAAAATGGCGATGCCCCACAATATCTGAATCGACTGCGTACGCCACCCCAGGCGCGCCTCGCACGCCAACCAGTACAACCAGAAACTCGCATACACCGCCGCCGCCACATGCAGCGATGGACAGGCGTTACCGGCCGCATCCACCCCTTTGAGAAAAGCTACTTGGGGATACTGCGCCCAATCGATATCGGCCGGTGGCACTGCAGTCGGAAACCAATAAAAAAAAGACAAGGCGAGCAAGCACATGGCACCAATCCAGAACCCGAAGTTAAGCAGTCGGGTGCGCGTTGGCATCAAGGTCACCGGCAGCGAACAATAAATCCAAAGTGACAAATAAGGAATCAGGGCCAGTGGTGCAAAACCGATCCAGTGGTCCACCACCGTCAGCGGCATGATGGTTACCGGGAACGCCGGGTTCTTCAGCAAAAAGAAGTAAGCCCAAAAGAAAAGCGACATGAATGCACTGGTGCCAATGAATTTGAACCAGAAGTCATTCAAAAAATTTTTGCGCCAATCAACAGCAGGTTGGGCATGGGAATTGGTCGGCATGCTGGTGGGTTAGAATTAAAGCTATTTGTGATAGCGACCAAATCGCGCATTGCTACAAATTGCAACAAACTCGGCAGCAAGAATCTTTAACTAGAAGCGCTGCCACCGGTATCAGGCCATGTCGCGCCGCGAACCGATTATTCCACGAAACCTTTTTGCACAATGACTAACCCATCCAGTGCCGCCAAGACCATTGCAGAACTTGAGCACGAGGTTGCACAACTCATAGTCTCGGCGCTGAATCTTGAGGTCGCACCAGAGAGTATCGAAGCAGACTCCGATTTGTACGGCGATGGTTTAGGCCTGGACTCCATCGATATCCTGGAAATTGCGCTGGTGGTGTCCAAACAATATGGCATTCAGATGAAGACCGAAGGTGACGACAACTTCAAGATCTTCAAATCGCTGCGTAGCCTGAGTGCCTATATTGCGGACAAGCGCACCAAGTGAACCGGCTCACGCGGTTGTTGGTGATCGCGACGATCGCCATCGCAGGCGCTGCATATCTGGTTTTCAGCCACCTGCTGACCATCGACGAACGCCCCAGCTTGCTGATGCTTGCGCTGGGCGTCACACCGCTGACGGTCATGGCCTTGCTGGCCGCCTGGCATTCCCGCATTCGCTGGTTGGCACTGGCCCTGCTTGCCGCACTGGCGCTTACCGTGCTGCTGCATCTCGATGAGTTGCGCAACCACATCAACTGGCTGTATTTCGTGCAGCATGCCGGCACCATGGTTCTGCTGGCCACCACCTTTGGCAGCACCCTGGGAGGTGGCGACGCCGACGCACTGTGCTCACGCGTCACACGCCTGATGCTGCAGGGACCGGCCGATCCGGTCTACATGCGCTACACATGGAAAGTCACGCTGATCTGGACCGTGTACTTTGTTGCCAGCGGGGTGGTGTCGGTGGGCCTGTTCTTCTACGGGCCTATTACCGCCTGGTCCTACTTCGCCAACCTGCTCACCCCTGTGATCGTCGGGCTGATATTTGTCATCGAATACCTGGTTCGTGTGCGGGTGCTGCCTGACCGCCCCCACTTCAGCATCGCACAGACTATCAAAGCCTATCGATCCTATGAGCAGCGCTGACATGCCATTGCCGACATTCCTTCTCCGACTGCAACTGTTCGCCGCCTTCGCCGGCATGGCCTTGTGCGCCAGCAGCCATGCCGGAGACTGGGCACTATCCGATCTGATGCATTTGCTGGCCCAAAAGAATTCCAGCAAAGCCAGCTTCATCGAGAAAAAGTACATTGGCATTCTCGACAAACCACTGGAATCTTCCGGTGAACTGTCCTTCGATGCACCCGACCGCCTGGAAAAACGCACCCTCAAGCCACGCCCGGAAACCATGCTGCTGGACGGCGACAAGCTGACCGTCACCATGCATGAAAAGCGCCCCCTCAACCTGCGTCTGCAAGAGCACCCCGAAGTTGCCGCTTTGGTCGAGAGCATCCGGGGCACGCTCAGCGGCGACCAGACCGCCCTTGAAAAGAACTACACCGTCGACTTCACCGGCACGCAAGACAAATGGCAGCTGGCACTGACGCCGGCGCAAAAATCAGTAGGCAAGGTCGTGCGCCAAGTCCGTATTGGCGGTGCCGACGCGAACATCAAGACCATCGCCTTTGACCAGGTCGATGGTGACCGCCTCGAAATGACGATCTCCAATAAGTGATCGCACCTTGAACAGCACAAGGCCAGCGCAGACCGACCCCACGAGGCCACGCACCTGGCGCCCCGGGCCGTTTCTACTGATCCAGCTAGCGCTGCATGGCGCAGCACTGTTGCTACTGGTAATCCACCCACAGGAATGGCGTTGGGCTGCAGCCACCATCTTACTGAGTCAACTGATGTTGACCGCTGCCGGCCTGTGGCCACGCAGCACCTGCCTGGGTGCCAACCTGGTGCGTCTCCCCAACGCCGCGGTGCAGCTGGCCGAAGTGGCCATCACCATCGATGACGGCCCCGATCCCCAGGTGACCCCGCAGGTCCTATCCATCCTGGCGCGGCACGGCGTCCACGCCACGTTTTTCTGCATTGGCGAGCGCGCCGCTGCACATCCAGAACTGTGCCGAAGCATGCTGGCTGCCGGGCACCGCATTGAAAACCACGGGGCACGCCACCCGACACTCCTGTCGCTTTCAGGCCCCACAGGCTGGCGCCGCGAAATTCTGGACGGTCAACATATCCTGCAGAGCATCACCGGCCAAACGCCGCGCTTCTATCGCGCAGTTGCCGGCCTGCGCAACCCCTTTCTGGACCCGGTAATGCATGGCTTGGACCTGCAGCTGGCCAGTTGGACGCGCCGTGGTTTCGATACACGGGAGCGAGATCCTGACAAAGTATTGCAGCGACTGACCCACCAACTCGCCGCCGGCGATATCTTGCTGCTGCACGACGGCAATGCCGCACGCACGCCTGCGGGCGAGCCCCTGATCGTGAGCGTGCTCCCCAGGTTGCTGGACGCCATCCGGGCGCGCGGACTATCGCCTGTCACGCTAGCCCAAGCCTGTAAGCTGCCCTGAAACTGAAACTTCTGGATGTGGGCTGCCACTGAGCGCAGGCACCCCGCCTGACAACGCCTTGCGGGCCAAACGCCTACCCTGGTCAAGTAAAATTTCAGCGTTCCATCATGTGAATTTGCCGTGCAGCCATTATTAGTAAAAACATTCACGACCACCACCGCATTGGGGCGCGGCATTGCCGACACCCTGAGTGCGTTGCGCGCACAGCGCAGTGGCCTGCAGGCGCGTTCCTGGGAAACGGTGAACCTGCCCACCTGTGTGGGCGAGGTCGACGGCCTGGATGCGATGGCCATGCGCGCCGACATGCAAGACTTCGACTGCCGCAACAACCGCCTGGCCCAGCTCGCCCTGGAGCAGGACGATTTCATGCAGAGTGTGCAAGCCGCTGCCGAACGCTACGGCCGAAAACGCATCGGTGTGTTCCTGGGCAGCAGCACTTCGGGCATTCTGAGTTCGGAGCAGGCCTATCGCCAGCGCGACCCTGTCAGTGGCGCCCTGCCCGCCAGCCACAGTTACCGGCATACCCACAACATGTTTTCCGTGGCGGATTTCGTGCGCCACTACACCGATATTCAGGGCCCTGCCTACGTGGTCTCTACAGCCTGCTCGTCGAGTGCCAAGGTATTTGGCATTGCCCAACGCATGATCGGCTGCGGCCTGATCGATGCAGCGGTTGTAGGTGGCGTCGATTCCCTGTGCCTGACAACCCTCTATGGCTTCAATTCGTTGCAGCTGATATCCAGCCGCCCCTGCATGCCCTTTGACGCCGAGCGCAACGGCATCTCGATTGGCGAAGGCGCCGCCTTCATCTTGCTCGAGCGTGCCGACCAGGCCCAGGCGGACGACATCCTGCTCAGTGGAGTCGGCGAATCCAGCGACGCGCACCACATGTCGTCACCCCACCCCGAGGGACTCGGGGCGCGCCTGGCCATGCAGGCCGCCTTAGACATGGCTGGCCTGCAGCCACAGGAGATTGGCTATATCAACCTGCATGGCACCGCTACACCCAGCAACGACGCCGCCGAAGATTTGGGCGTAACCGCGGTGTTCGGCACGACCACCCCATGCAGCTCCACCAAGGGCCATACCGGTCATACCCTGGGAGCCGCCGGCGGCGTGGAAGCCGTGATCTGCGCGATGGCACTGCGTCATAACTTTTTGCCTGGTGGCACCGGCACCAGTACCCTCGATCCACGCCTGCATTGCAATTACCTTTTGGCGAACCAGGAACTGGCAATTACCCACGCGCTGAGCAACTCCTTTGGCTTTGGCGGCAGTAATTGCAGTCTGCTGTTCTCCAGGAAAAGGGCATGACAGCCCTGCAGGTCTTTGTTGACGGCGTCGGTTTATATGCACCTGGGCTCGATGGATGGGCACACGCCCGTGCCGTGCTCGCCGCGCCGCAAACCTACCATGCGAGGCCTTTGCAGTTGCCCAGCGTCGACTCCCTGCCGGCGGCGGAACGCCGTCGCCTGGGCATCACAGTCAAGCTGGCCATGGCGGTTGCTTATGACGCGGCCCTGCAGTCGCCGATCGATCTGCAGCATTTGAGCTCGGTGTTCGTATCGAGTGCCGGCGATTGCGACAACTGCCACCAGATCCTCGAAGCCCTGGCATCAAGTGACCGGGCCATTTCACCCACCCGCTTTCACAATTCGGTGCACAACGCGGCAGCCGGGTACTGGAGCATTGCCACCGGCAGCCGGCAGCCCTCCACCAGCCTGAGCGCGCATGATGCCGGCTTTGGTGCCGCGCTGCTGGAAACCGCCAGCCAGATCCGAAGCAACGCCCAGCCCGGTCTGCTGGTGGCGTTCGACACGCCCTATCCGCAACCCCTGCATGCTCTGAGCGGCGTCGCACACCCTTTCGGCATGGCCCTGCTACTGACACCGGAACGTAGCGCCACCACCCAGTGCCGCCTGACGCTGTCGCTGACCCAGGAAGCCGCCCACACCATGCCCACCCCGGACCTCGAAGCCATGCGCCGCAACGTGCCCGCCGCGCGCGCACTGCCGCTGTTGTCGGCCCTGGCCATGCAGCAACCGCAAAATCTGATGATCGAATACCTGCAGGGGCTCAACCTTGCCGTCACGCTGCAACCATGAAGATCGACCGGACCTGGATTCAGCATCACATTCCACACCAGGGCAGCATGTGCCTGCTGGAAGCGGTCAGACACTGGAACGACTCCGAGATCCAGTGTTGCGCTCACAGCCACGTGGCACCCGGCAACCCGCTGCGCAATGCGCACGGACTGCCCATCAGCGCCGGCATCGAATATGCGGCGCAGGCCATGGCGGTGCATGGCGCCCTGTTGGCTCCGGTGGACCAACTCCCGGAAGTCGGCTACCTCACCAGTGTGCGCAACGTGGAATGGTGGGCACCCAGGCTGGACGATGCGGGCCCTAAGCTCACGGTCCAGGCCAGCCGCATATCGGGAAACGAGGTGAGCCTGCTGTATGACTTCAGCATCCTCTGCGGTGACCGCCTGCTGCTGCGTGGCCGTGCTGGCGTGATGCTCAAGCCCCCGGCAGCCCACCAGAATCCCCTTGCTCCCCTGCCATGAATACGCTGCCCCTACTACCCCTACCCGAATCACTGGCCACCCGCACCATCGCCTACCGCAACCAGCGCCCGGTCAGCCAGGCCGAGTTCCTGCGTGACGTCCTGGCCCTGGCTGCGCAACTGCCGCAGACCGGACATGCGTTCAACCTGTGCAAGGACCGCTACTGGTTCTCGGTCGCCCTGTTTGCAGCCATCAGCCGCGGCATGGTGAGCCTGCTGCAGAACTCCACGGCCCCCGAAAACATGGCTACGCTGTACTCCGACTTCCCCGACGCCATCTGCCTAGACGAGCAGGTCACACCGGTGTTGGCGCAGATGCCCAATGTGGTGGTTCCGCAGGCGGCCACGTCGGCATACGACGCCCCCCTGGAAATGCCACTGATACCGCGTACCCAGCAGATCGCCCGCATCTTCACCTCGGGTTCGACCGGCAAGCCGCAGGCCCATACCTTGACCTTCTGGCGCATGCACAAGTGCGCCATTGCCGAGGCCGAGCGCATGTGGGAGACCGCCGGCGGCCCCTGCTCGGTGCTAGGCACCGTGTCACCCCAGCACATGTTTGGACTAGAAGCGACGGTGCTGCTGCCCATCTTTGGAGGTGGTCAGTTCAGCGCGCGGCAACCATTCTTTCCGGCCGACGTAGCCAGCGCTCTGGCCGAACTGCCCGAGCCACGCCTGCTGGTTTCCACTCCCTTTCACTTGCGCAAGCTGATGGACGCGCAGATCCCATTGCCACGCGTCAGCGCCGTGCTGTCGGCCACGGCACCGCTGTCACTGGAACTGGCCAAGGAGGTCGAAGCCCAATTGAACGCGCCCATGGTGGAAATTTACGGCTCCACCGAAACCGGTGCGCTGGCGACCCGGCGTCCGACCCAGGGAACCGAATGGGAAACCTATTCCGGCATTACGCTGCGACAGGATCAGGGACAAGACCAGACCTGCGCCCATGCCGAGCACTTCGACGCACCACAAACACTCAACGATGTGGTGGAGCTGCTGAGTCCACACCGCTTCCGCCTGCTGGGTCGCAACTCGGACATGATCAACATCGTCGGCAAACGCAATTCTCTGGCGTTTCTCAACCAGCTCCTGCTCAGTCTGCCCGGCGTGGAGGACGGCGTTTTCTGCATGCACGAAAGCGCATCGGCCGACGAAACACCGCGGCTGATCGCCTTTGTCGTGGCCCCCTCGCTGACAAGCACAACCATCATGGCCAGCTTGCGCCAGCATGTGGACCCGGTATTTCTACCTCGGCCCCTGGTCTTTCTTGCGACCCTGTCGCGCGACGCCAATGGAAAACTTACCGCATCGACCCTGACCGAACTGCGTGCCAAACACCTTGCCACGAAAACCTGAGATGCCCGTCGTACCCCTGCCATTTGCCGCGGACCACCCGGCGTTCCCGGGCCATTTTCCGGGGCGCCCGATCGTGCCCGGCGTGCTGCTGTTGGATTGGGCGCAAACAGCAATTGAAGCCCGACTTGGCCATCAGGTCCAGGCCCTGGCCGAAGCCAAATTCCACAGCCCTGCTACCCCCGCGGATGCACTCGAACTCGACTTTGAAGTCGGCGTCTCCACAGTGCGCTTCGAAATCCGCAGCGCAGCCCGCAAGATTGCCAGCGGCCGCTTTCCCTTGCCGCCAAGTTCCGCCGCATGAGCGAACCAAACACTTCCAAACAGCTTGACGACAAGCCGGCGTGGATGCAGCGTAAGGAGCGCGGCAGCTTTTTCCTGCTCCAGCTGATGAGTCGCATTTCCTTGATTTTTGGACGCCGTCTCTCGCGCGTCGTAATCTATGGCATTGCCCTGTACTTTCTGCTGGCCGCACCAACCGCCCGTAAGGCTTCACGCAGCTACCTCACTCGAGCCCTGCAGCGCCCCGCTACATGGGTCGATCTGTACCGACACATCCTGGCGTTTGCAAGCACCATCCATGACCGGTTCTACCTGCTCAACGGCCAAGTCAATCTGTTTGACATCCAGGTGTTTGGTGCAGAGCCGATCATCGACCACCAGGGCAGGGGCAAGGACCACGGCATGCTGCTGTTCGGCGCGCATATGGGCAGCTTCGAAGTCTTGCTGGCCCATAGCCGCAGCAACCATCTCGACTCCTGCGTTGCGATGTACCCAGAAAATGCCCGGCAGCTCAATCGCGCGCTGGCGGCTATCAATCCAGATGCAATCACCGGCATCATTGCGTTGGGCCAAATCGACTCCATGCTGACCGTCCACCACAAGCTGGAAACCGGTGCCCTGGTCGGCGTCCTGGCCGACCGTGCGACCGGCCCGGACCAATACCTCACACTGCCATTCTTGGGAGCACCGGCACGCTTCCCCACCGGCCCCTTTCGCATGGCGGCCATGCTGGGGCGCCCGGTCTACTTCATGACCGGACTGTACTGCGGCGGAAATCGTTATGAGGTGCACTTCGAGCCGCTGGCCGACTTTGCCAACGTCACACGCAAGCAGCGCGATGAGGCGGTCCGCGACAGTTTGCAAAAATACGCCACGGCGCTGGAGCGGCACTGCAAGGCAGCGCCCTACAACTGGTTCAATTTCTTCGAATTCTGGGAGCCAGCACCATGAAAAACAAGCAGCATGTGCTGCCGCTCGTCCTCTGGCTGGCCGGAATGCTGGCCTGCCTGCTGGTGATCGTGCAAACCCACTTCGTGGCGGATCTATCGGCATTCATGCCCCGCACGCCCAACGCGCGCCAGCAACTCTTGATCGACCAATTGCGCCATGGCGCGGTGGCGCGGCTGATCATGATGGGCATCGAGGGTGGGGATGCCGCTGAACGCGCCCGCCTGTCACGCGCCCTTGCCAAGGAGCTGCAGCAGACCGGCCTGTTTGTCGCAGTGCAAAACGGGCAAGAAGAAACCCAGGAGCATGACCGCGCCTACTTCTTCGACAACCGCTATCTGCTCAGCCCGGCAGTCACTCCCGCGCGCTTCGAGGTCGACGGCTTGCACGCAGCGATCAGCAGCTCCATCGACGCGTTGTCCGGCGATGCGGGGATGGCCATCAAGCGCCTGTTCGCGCGCGACCCCACGGGTGAAACCCTGCAACTGCTGGAGCAGTTTTCCGGCCTCAGCCAACCACAGAACATCAACGGCGCCTGGGCCTCGCGCGACGGAAAACGCGCCTTGCTGCTGGCCTTTACCCAGGCCGCCGGGTCCGACACCGAAGCGCAGTCCCAGGCGGTGAGCACGGCCCGCAGCCTGTTTAGCGCGCTGCCTGGACGCAGTGCGGACGCCCGCCTGGTGATGAGCGGTGCCGGTGTGTCATCGGCGGCCTCGCGCAACACCATTGAAGAAGAGGTCGGGCGCCTGGCCACCGCCAGTTTTGTGCTGGTGGTTTGCCTGCTGCTGGCAGTGTACCGCTCACCAATGCTGCTGGTATTGAGCCTGCTGCCCGTGCTGTCCGGGGTGGCGGTCGGCATTGCCGCGGTGAGCCTGGGCTTTGGCCAGGTGCACGGCCTGACGCTGGGCTTCGGCACCACCCTGATCGGCGAAGCAGTGGACTACGCGATCTACTTCTTCCTGCAACGCGGCAGCAGCCAGATCTCGGGCAGTTTCTGGCGCACCATCTGGCTTGGCGTGCTGACCTCGATCGCCGGTTTTGCCGCCCTGCTGTGCTCCAGCTTCCCCGGCCTCGCCCAGCTGGGCCTGTATTCCATCAGCGGCCTGGTAGCTGCCGTGCTGGTCACGCGTTATGTGCTGCCGGTGCTGACACCACAGCAATTGGCCTTGCGCGACCTCAGCCAGCTTGCCGCCAGGCTCGATCACGCCATCGGGCGCGCCGCCGCGCTGCGCTGGCCGGTGGCCGTGTTGGCGCTGGCAGCCACCAGCGCCGTGCTGCTGCACCACGGCAGCATCTGGAACCGCCAACTCTCCGGCCTCAATCCGCTGCCAAAGTCCGAACAGCGGGCGGACGAACAACTGCGCGGCGACCTGGGCGGAACCAATACACGCTACATCATGGCGCTGACAGCCAAGAACCAGGAAACCGCGCTGCAACAGGCCGAAACGGCTGGCGCCGTGCTGCAAGGCCTGGCGAAAGAGCAGGTAATCGCCGGCTTCAACTCCCCCGCCACGGTACTGCCCAGCCTGGCCATGCAGCGTGCCAGGCAAACTGCACTACCCGACGAGGCACAGGCACAGGCCCGGTTGCAGCAAGCGCTGCAAGGCTTGCCGGTGCGGGCCGAGCGTCTGGGCGCGTTCCTGGTCGACCTGCAAACCGCAAAGCAACACCCGCCCTTGCAGCGCGTGGATCTGGATGGCACCTCGGCGGCACTGATGGTGGACTCGATGCTGGTGCCGCGCGCGTCGGACTACCTGGTCTTGATGCCCGTGCGACCCATGGACGAAGGCCCATTGGCGGACAACATCCCGCTGGACCAGGTGCATGCTGCGCTGCGCGCCAAGGGGTTGAACGACGCCGTCGTAATCGACATGCTGGAAGAGTCCAGCAGCCTGTTTGATGGCTATCGCCACGAGGCCCTGTGGCTGGCGGGCCTGGGCTGCCTCTTCGTCCTCGCGCTGCTGATGGCTTCGCTGCGCTCCTGGGTTCGCACACTGCGGGTGGCCGCTCCGCTGGCTTGTGCCGTGGTGTGCGTCACCGCGGTCCTGCTGCTACAAGGCACCCAGTTGACCATCCTGCATCTGGTTGGCTTGCTGCTGGTGGTTGCCGTCGGCTCCAATTACGCCCTGTTCTTCGACCGCGGCGCACAGACCGGCAGCGCCTCCTATCGGCAGCAAACACAAGTCGCCCTGCTCGTCGCCAACCTGACGTCGGTGGGTAGTTTTGGTTTGCTGGGCCTGTCCAAGGTACCGGTACTCGCAGCCATCGGCAGCACCGTGGCGCCGGGCGCTTTTCTGGCCCTGGTCTTTGCCGCCATTCTGACGCGGGAACGCGTAGATGCGCAGCACACACCCTGAGACCACACGCCTCCTTCTCGGATTGATTGCAGGTGCCAGCACCTACAATCATTGGCTAACCACGGTAGACGGAGAGAAGACCACAGATGCAAAGCGCGATTGATCACAGATGACCACGCACAACATCTACCTCGACGGTGTAGGACTTCTCGGGCCTGGCCTGACGAGCTGGGAACAAGCCTGCGACGTGTTGACCGGACGACAAGCCTATGTCGCGGCGCCTACGGCATTGCCCGCGGTAGAAAAGCTGCCTCCCGCCGAACGCCGGCGGGTCGGCACGCCCGTCAAGCTGTCCATGGCCATCGGATTGGCGGCGGCAAACCATGCCGGAGCTGATCTGGCCCAACTGGCCACGGTGTTTTCCTCGACGGAAGCCGACTGCGACAACGCCCATGCCATCCTGGAAACCCTGGCCTCCCCCGACCGCGCCCTGTCCCCGACCCGCTTCCACAATTCGGTGCACAACGCAGCGTCCGGCTACTGGGGCATCGCCACCGGCAGCATGGAGCCCAGCACCAGCCTGAGCGCCTTTGATGCCACCTTCGCCGCCGGCCTGCTGGAAGCCGCCACCCAAGCCATCAGCAGTGGCAAACCTTGCCTGCTGCTGGCCTATGACACGGCATATCCCGAGCCCCTGCAGCGTCTGCGGCCGATCCCCGCTGCCATGGGTGTGGCCCTGGTTCTCAACCCCCGCCAGACGCCGACCGCCCGCGCACTACTGAAGCTGACATTTGGCGATACCACCGCGACGCGCATGCCCGAAGACGACCTAGAGCAGCTGCGCCTGCGCATTCCGGTGGCACGCAGCCTGCCCTTGCTGGCCCTGCTGGCGCAGGCTCGCAGCGGATCGGTGACGCTGGAATACCTGGACACGCTGCGACTCGGCGTAGAGGTCTGCGACATCAACCCCACTACGCGGAGTCAACATCCATGAAGTGCGCCCTGGTCACCGGTGGCAGTGGCGCCATCGGAGCGGCGATCTGCCGCAGCCTCGCAGCCGATGGCCTGCATGTGATCGTCCATGCCAACCGCAACCTCGCCAGCGCCCAAAGCCTGTGCGACGAACTGAAAAGCAGCGGCGGCTCGGCGCAGGCCGTTCAGTTTGACGTGACCGATGGCAGCGCCACCCAGGCCGCACTGGAAGCCCTGCTGGAGGACGGACCGATCCAGGTACTGGTGAACAACGCGGGCATCCACGACGATGCGGTATTTCCCGGCATGCAGCGCCAGCAGTGGCACAGCGTGATCGACGTTTCGCTGCATGGCTTCTTCAACGTCACGCAACCGCTGTCGATGCCCATGATCCGCAGCCGCTGGGGCCGCATCATCAGTGTTTCTTCGATTGCCGGCATTACCGGAAACCGTGGCCAGACCAACTACGCCGCCGCCAAAGGCGCGCTGCACGCAGCGAGCAAGTCACTCGCGCTGGAGTTGGCCACACGCGGCATCACGGTCAATGCCGTCGCCCCCGGCATCATCAGCTCGGACATGACCAAAGACGTCTTTGACAGCACCGCCATTGCCAACCTGGTGCCGATGAAGCGTGCGGGCAAACCGGAAGAAGTTGCGGCGCTGGTGCGGTTTCTTGCCTCGGACAGTGCGGCCTACATCACCGGCCAGATCATCTCGGTCAACGGCGGTATGGTTTAACCTACCCCACAGGATGCAAGCCCGTCACCTGAACGCTGCAAACCTGAACGCAACAACCCAGCGCACAGTGGACAGTCCCGTCGAATTTGCGGACAGCCGAGAACGTTTTTTTGCAAGCCCGCTTGCCAACACCATCTTGCGCTGGTGTTTTCCTGGTCTTTCCCGACAGGCCGTCATCGAGCAGACCAATGCCTTCCGCGGCACAGAGGACTTCCAGTTCGCCTATGTCAATCCGATGCTGCAGCGCATCCTGCGCGAAACCTCGCAAGGCCTGAGTATTTCTGGGTTGGACCGGCTCCCGATCGATCGCAAGTTTCTGTTCATCTCCAACCACCGCTGTATCGTCATGGATGCCGCGCTGGTCTCGCTGAACCTATTGGCCAGCGGACGTGGCACCTGCAAGGTCTGTGTTGGCGACAATCTGATGACCACACCCGGTGTTTCCGAGCTGATGCTGCTGCTCAATGGTGTGGTCATCAAGCGCAATGGCGCACGCCGTGATGTTTATGCCAACGCCCGGCAGGTGGCGGCCTACCTGGCTCGGCAAATCGATGAACAGCGTTATTCGATCTGGTTGTCGCAAAGCCCCGGACGCACCAAGGACGGCAACGACCACACCGACCCTGCCATCATCAAGATGCTGGGTCTAGCCGGTGCACGGACCTACACGGATTTCGAAAAACTACACATCGTGCCGGTTGCCGCCTCCTACGAATTCGAGCCGTGTGCCATCCAGAAGGTGCGCGAAACACTGCTGCGACGCACATGCGGTGAGTACAACAAGTCCGCAGGCGAAGACGTTGCGCAAATCCGTGACAGCCTGGTCGCAGACAAGGGCCACGTCCACCTGGCGTTTGGCGAAGAAATCCGCCTGGACGACGCCCCTGGCGCCGACGTAGTACAGGAAGTCACGGACCGGATCGATGCACAAATCTGGAACATTTATCGCGTCTGGGACAGCAACCAGATCGCCCATTCCCTGCTGACCCGGGGCAACTGGGACCTGGACACCCCCTACGCGCAAACATTCATGGACCTGATTGCCAGCCAGGTGGCGGAGTTGACCAACATGGGATTGCCGAGCACTGCAGCACGCGAAGCGCTCTTGCAGCTGTATGCCCAACCGGTGTTCAACGCGCTAGGCGCCGCTGCCTCCCACTCCTATTCAAGGTCGCAGGGTAAGGCGTAGCCGCTGCGCTGGAACCATGTGACCAGGCTACGAAAATTGTCCTGCTGCGCAGCCGACAGCTTGGCAAACGTCTCCTTGGCACGTTGCAGCGTCTGCGCATCTATCGGGCGTTGGAATGCGCTTTTGAACACCACCATGAACGGCGCCAGCACCGTCACATGGCGTTTCATGTCCAAACCCAACGGTGCCACGGCAGCCGACAACTCTTCCACACTGAATGCGGCCCGTAGGGAGTTGAAGTAGTCCTCGGTGAATTGCACCGACTGCCGCAGGTCATCGGCAAAGAAGCGCTGGGTGCGGATCAGCTTGAGTCGCCCGAAGTCCGTCAAGTAGAAGCGCCCTTGCGGCTTCAACACGCGGCGAATCTCAAGCACCGTGGCGTGCAGCGCCGCCTGGTCTGGCAAATGGTGCAGGGACATGGTGCAAATCACGCAGTCCATGCTGGCATCTTCCAGCTTGGTCAGGCGGATCATGTCGCCGTGCACCAGTTCGACATTGCTGACACCCGCATTCGCCAGCGCGCCCTGCGCACACTGCAGCATGGTGGGCGACGCGTCCAGGCCGACAAAACGCGCGCCAGGATTCAGGCGCGCAATCTGCATCAGCTGCTGGGCCGGGCCGCACGCCAGATCCAACACCCGATCGCCCGGCTGCAGGACCGCGCTAATCTGCAAGGCGTTGTACAAATAGAGAAACGCCAATGCCCCGTCTTGTTCGCCGGCCTGGGCAAAAGACGAGGTCTGCGCCACACTTTCCATGACCAGGTCAGGTTCCGGCACCCTGGGCGGCTTACGCCAGGAAATTCGTTCGCGAAGAAGATGGGCCAAGACTGTTATGGACATATGCCTCTGCAGATTCTGGCCGATTCAAGCACTCAGTTTTCTGATGATCAGCGCCGGCAGGCGCAGCGCGAACCCGATCATCAAACGGATATGCATCCAGGTCAGCAGCAGGTTGTCGCGACGGTAGTTGAAATGGGAAACCCCACCCTCATGCGCCTGCAAATACTTCACCGGCGCGGGCAGATTGACCGGCACCACACCGCGCCAGCACAAGCGCACGGCGGCCTCGGGATCAAAATCAAAACGGCGCATCCAACGCTGGCCCCGCATCACGGCGCGCAACGGATCCACCGGATAAACACGAAAGCCGTACAACGAGTCGCCAATTCCCGCCCACAAGGTTTCCAAATTTGCCCACCAGTTGGATATCTTGCGCCCCTGGACGCGCAACGCCGGCGCGCTAGCATCGAATACCGGCACACCTAACACCATGGCCGCGGGTGTCGCCTGGGAGCAATGCATGAAGGCTTCGATGAGATTCGCCGGGTGCTGCCCGTCGGAGTCCATGCATAAGGCATGGGTGAAACCCTGTTGCGCGGCCTGTTCCAGTCCATGCAACACAGCCGCCCCTTTGCCCTGGTTTTGCGGCAGCACAAAGACCCGCAGGCCGTCGTCCAGGTCGGCCATTTCCAGCAGGACGACGGCGGTGCCATCGGTACTGCCGTCGACCACCACCCACACCGGATTCCAGTGCGCGCGGGCCTGCGCCACAGTCTCGTAGACTCGGACGCCGGAGTTGTAGCTGGGGATCAGCACCAGGTGGCTGGTGGACGGCAATATGCGCTCGGTGTGCATCGATCAGGCTCCTCCGGAGAGAGGCGTGATTTCACTGCGAAAATAATCATGCAGGGTCACCGTGAATGCCTTGGGATTGCTTGGTGGATCAAAGCGCCGGCCCAGACGGATGCGAAAGTGCATCGGCATGTCGGGTCGCTTCAACCATGGCCAGCCCTTGCCCAAAAACCGGCTGTCCTGCTCGATGATGATGGTCTGAATCGGAATACCGGAGCGATAGGACACATAGGCCGCACCGATATGAAACTCTCCCAGCGGCATTGGATCGCTGCGCGTCCCTTCGGGAAACAACAGCAATTGACTGCCGTGGTGCAATTCGTCCACCGCCAGATTGACCGAGCCGAGAAACAGATCGTTGCGAATGTATCCCGCCAGACGGGCACCAGCCCCCCACAAGGGATTGCGCATCAGCGAGGCCTTGAGAATACAGGTCACATTCGGCAGCCGGGACAACACCATCAGCGCATCCAGCAGGCCCGGGTGATTGACAGCCAGGATCAAAGGACCGGCGCCGCGTAGGGCGTCCAGCGCAACAATATCGAAATGCGCTAGATCAATGACTTCCAACAGCCAAAGGTAGGCCCGAAACCCAAGTGTGGCCATGCGGCGCCCCGCCCACATGCCCCAACGGCTTGGCAAGACCAGGCTCAAGGGCAAAGCCAGAGCGGTCCAGGTCAAACACCCCACACCCAGTATCGCAAGTGCGAAACGCAGGCGAGCAGCAGCATACAGATAGCGAAAAAACAGCATCAAAAAAGCAGTATCCAACAAGCGTTAAACATCATCAACCGACCGCACGAAATGCCAGGACGGCGTTGCTGCCCCCAAATGCAAAGGCGTTGCTGATGGCCGCCTGCAGCGGTACATCCAGCAGGGCGCCGCCCATCACATGGCGAACCCCCTGGCAGTCCTCGGCAACCTGCTCCAGATGCGCGGTGGGCGGGATCGCCTGCCGGGCCAATGCCAGCACGGTGATCAGCGCTTCGATCGCACCGACCGCACCCAGCGAGTGTCCATGCATCGACTTGGTGGCACTCACCGCCAACTGCTCTGCATGGGCACCGAAGACCAGCCGGAGTGCATTGATTTCAACCGGATCGCCTTCCACGGTGGCCGTGCCATGGGCATTCACATAGCCGACTTGTGACGGTATGAGTTCAGCTTCACGCAGCGCCGCCCCGATGGCCCTGGCTTGCCCCTGGGCATCGGGGCGCACCAGGTGTGTATGGTCACAACTTTGCCCAAACCCGGCCAGCTCGCAGTAGATGCGGGCGCCACGCTGCTGCGCATGCTCCCAGTCTTCGAGCACCAGCGCGGCAGCCCCCTCGCCCAGCACCAGGCCCTTGCGCCCTTTTTGAAAGGGGCGGCAGGCACGGTACGCGGTTTGTTCATCACCTGTTGCCACCACGCGCATGGCCTCCCAGGCGCGCATGATAGTAAAGGCCAGCGGCGACTCGGAGCCACCGGCGACGACCAGGGATGATTCACCGCGTTGAATGCGCCGAAACGCCTCGCCAATGGAAACGGTTGAAGAAGCGCAGGCCACTGAATAGGTGAGGCAGGCACCGCCCAAGCCCAAAGCCATGGCGATATGAGAGGCGGCCGCATTGTTCATCGCCATGGGCACAGACAAGGGGGAGACCCGCTGCTTGCCACGCAGGTACATGTCTCCGTAGCCCTTCTCGTACGTCAGCATGCCACCTGTGCCTGTGCCCCAAGACACACCGTATTCGTCAGAGCCTGCCCCTTCGCGCGCCAAACCGGCGTCATCCCAGGCAGAAAACGCCGCCGCCACACCCAACTGGCTAT
Organism: Rhodoferax sp. GW821-FHT07F03; assembly: GCF_059418745.1. Lineage (NCBI taxonomy): Bacteria > Pseudomonadati > Pseudomonadota > Betaproteobacteria > Burkholderiales > Comamonadaceae > Rhodoferax > Rhodoferax sp. GW821-FHT07F03. The sequence continues at coordinate 2,633 of NZ_JBWKQM010000004.1, read as the reverse complement.
AGCGATCAGCCACATGGGCAATCAAATGGCCAATCGACGCTTTAGCGTCAAACTGGGCGCAGGTCACCGCAGGCTGCACCAACCGGGATGGCGAGGTGGGATGCTCGTAAAGACGGATAGCGGAATCGCCGCGCAACATACTGGCGAAGAAGTCATCGGTGTCTCCACCAAAGGGACTCACCATTCCGACGCCTGTGACAGCAACTCTACGACCAGGCCCCTTGCTCATGAATGCTGCGAGTGAAATCAGTTGGTTATTGTTTCCAGTGTGATCCTCCTCAACAAATCACCTGGGCCGCACACAGCGGTGTGCAGAAGCGTTTGATTCTAAAGCACGTGAAATTCCTGAAACCGTCGGAATAATCCAGGAAAATCATCCGACGACGGCTGGGCGCGCGAGCGGATCGATGCAGCGGCCCGGTTTTCAGGCCTCCCTTCGCTGAGCCCGGCTCCGATACAATTCATCACCACAATGTCACACTAGTAGCCAGCATGTTATTTGATCAAATCAAGAATTATTTAGTGGAGACGGCGGGTGTTGATCCCAAGAAATTTGAAGATCCGATATTGAAAGTTGCCGATCTCGAACTGGACTCCCTGGGTTTGGTCGAAATGCTGTTTGAAGTCGAAGACAAATACGGTTTCCAGATTCCGGACCCCATGGTCTTTCTGCCCATGACCTTTGCCGAAATGGTTGCGGCCATCAACACCATGGTCCAGGAACACAGCAAGCTCCAGGCTACCAAAAACTAATCAACGCGCAGTGAATAAAGTAGTTGTCACTGGCTCCGGCATCATTTGCCCTCTAGGTGCCGACAAGGCCAGTGCATTTGCCGCCGCATTGGATGCACGTAGCGGCATTGGAGCCTGCCCCGTAGATATCGCCGCCAGGCTCCCCCACATCGTTGTGGCGCAGGCCAGCGTCTCCCCGGAAACCCTGCTGGAACAAGCTGACCAGGGACTCGACCGTGCCACCCAATTTGCACTCGTAGCCACCGCACAGGCCATCAGAGAGGCCGGGTTTGCCTATCCGCCGACCGATTCACGACGCATTGGCGTCTTCGTCGGCATCGGCTTTGGCGGTTCGCAAACCAGTGACAGCCTGTATGCACGTTTTTACAAGACGCTGTCCGACCCCAGCCTGAAACACAAAGACCCCACCGTCATGCATCCGCTCACGGTGCCACGGATCATGGCCAATGCCGCCGCTGCAGCCATTTCCATGCGTTACGGACTGCACGGCCCCAGCAACACCTATTCGGTAGCCTGCGCATCCTCGGCTATAGCCATCGGCGAGGCCTATCGGGCCATTCGCCATGGCTATCTGGACGCAGCGGTGGTGGTCGGCACCGAAGCCATGCTCAATCCTGGCGCCATGCTGGGCTGGAACGCGTTGCGCGTCATGGCCAGGCCTGACGCCAACGACCCCTCTCGCAGCTGCCGCCCGTTTGCCAAGGATCGAAACGGCTTTGCCATTGGCGAAGGCGCTGCAGCCCTGGTCCTCGAAAGCGCCTCCCGCAGTACCGAGCGCGGAGCCCAAGTACTCGCAGAGTTGGCCGGCTACGGCTGCAGCAGCGACGCACAGCACCTGACAGCGCCCAGCATCGACGGCCAAGTCCATGCCATGCAGCAAGCACTGCAGGAAGCCGGCCTAGCCCCAGAACAAATTCAGTATGTCAATGCCCATGGCACCGCAACCGTCGCCGGTGACGTCATTGAAACCCAATCCATCCACAAAGCCTTTGGCAGTGCCGCTCGGCAGGTGGCAGTAAGTTCGACCAAATCCATGCACGGGCATCTTATCGGCGCGGCCGGTGCCCTGGAGCTGGCGCTGAGCATCGAGGCACTGAACAGTGGCTCCCTGCCACCCACTGCGTACCTCGACAACCCCGATCCGCAATGTGATCTGGACTACATCCCGCTTCGGGCCCGCCACGACTGTCACGTCGAAGCGGTGATGTCCAATTCCTTTGCCTTCGGCGGCAGCAATGTGTCCCTGGTGGCACGTCGGTTTACCGCACCATGACGCAACCCATTCCCGAGTTTCCATTCACCCTGGACCATACGGCGATTGAAAAACTGCTTCCCCATCGCGGCCCCATATTCGCATGCAAGCAGTTGATCGCACGGGGCCCACGCGTCTACACGGCAATCGCCAACTGGTCACTGGACAACGCGATGATCCGGGGACATTTCCCCGGCTATCCTCTGGTACCCGGAGTCATGCTGATTGAATCCGTGACCCAACTTGCGGGTGCTGGATTGCTGAGCGCCGATCCTTACGTGCAGTCATTGCCCAGCGAACGCATCGGCGTGTTGGCATCGGTGCGGCGCTGTGCCTTCAAACGTCCGGTGCTGCCAGAACAGGATGTCACCTTCGAGATCACCTGCCGCCAGATCGGTGCTGATGCAGTGCAGATCGTGGCTCAGGCCTTGGTCCAGGGTATCGAAGTGGCTCAACTGGAAACCCTGATGGTCTACGCCGACAAGACGCAGCTCTCGGCCTCCATAGGCTGGTCTACCTGAGTGTTAGAGTCGATCCAATCTTGACCAGCTGGGGGTGCGGACAATAACTTGGACTACTTGGAGGTAGTTCATGTATTCATACGAAGAGCGAATTCGAGCCGTCAAGC